>CAKKRM010000001.1 GCA_919902735.1 Anaerolineales bacterium
CGCTATCGCTCAGGGCGACATGACCCTAAAACACGCAAAACTGCGTAAGGTGAGTGATTAACTGTCAGGGCGTTTTTTTGCGCGTTCGAGGCACATACTAATACTACGAGCGGATAGTCGAGAAGCCAATAAAAGTGGAGTTGTTAATCATGGAAATGCTAATAGAGTCAGAGCTTCGTTACCGGCGCTTGTTTGAAGCCGCACAGGACGGGATCTTAATCCTGGATGCCCGGACAGGAATGATCACGGATGTCAATCCATTTTTGATGGAAATGCTGGGTTATTCGCGCGAAGAGTTTGTGGAGAAAAAGCTCTGGGAAGTTGGGGCGTTTAAAGATATTAAAGCCAGCCAGGAGGCTTTCGAAGCTTTGCAGGAGAATGAATATATCCGCTACGAAAATCTGCCGCTTCGAACGAAAAATGGACGGCTCGTTCAAGTGGAATTTGTCAGCAATGTCTATCTGGTGGGCGATGAAAAAGTGATCCAATGCAATATCCGTGACATCACCGCGCGCAAACAGGCTGAAGAGGCTCTGCTCAAGGCGGGCGCATTGCAGAGCGCGATCTTCAACAGCGCCAATTTCTCGAGCATCGCCACCGACGCCAAGGGCGTCATTCAGATATTCAATGTCGGCGCTGAACGCATGTTAGGCTACGCGGCCGCGGATGTGATGAACAAAATTACTCCGGCCGACATTTCCGATCCGCAGGAAGTGATCGCGCGTGCCAGGGCTTTGAGCGTTGAACTTGAAACGACAATTACGCCGGGCTTCGAGGCATTGGTGTTCAAAGCTTCACGCGGGATTGAAGACATCTACGAATTGACTTATATCCGCAAGGACGGCAGCCGCTTCCCCGCTGTCGTTTCGGTCACGGCGCTGCGCGACGATCAAAACGCAATCCTCGGCTACCTGTTGATCGGCACGGACAACACCGCGCGCAAACAAGCTGAAGAGGCGCTGCTCAAGGCGGGCGCATTGCAGAGCGCGATCTTCAACAGCGCCAACTTTTCGAGTATTGCCACAGATGCCGCCGGTGTCATTCAGATATTTAATGTAGGCGCCGAGCGCATGTTGGGCTACACAGCCGCAGATGTGATGAACAAGATCACCCCAGCCGATATTTCCGATCCGCAGGAAGTTATCGCGCGCGCCAGGACTTTGAGCGCCGAACTGGACACAACAATTACGCCGGGCTTCGAGGCTTTGGTGTTCAAGGCTTCACGCGGGATTGAAGACATCTACGAACTAACTTATATCCGCAAGGATGGCAGCCGCTTCCCGGCGATTGTGTCGGTCACAGCGTTGCGCGATCCTCAAGATGCCATCATCGGTTATCTGTTGATCGGCACGGATAACACCGCGCGCAAACAGATCGAGGCGGAGCAGGAACAGCTTAGTCAACGCCTGCGCGATCAGCAGTTCTACACCCGCTCGCTGTTTGAATCCAATATCGACGCGCTGATCACTACTGACCCGCGCGGCATCATTACCGACATCAACAAACAGATGGAGGCGCTGACCGGCTGTACGCGTGATGAATTAATTGGCGCCCCATTCAAGCACTACTTCACCGATCCTGAGCGGGCCGAGATGGGCGTCAAGCTGGTGCTGAGCGAAAAGAAGGTTACCAACTACGAACTCACCGCGCGCGCCAGAGATGGCAGAGAAACTGTGGTGTCTTACAATGCGACCACCTTCTACGATCGCGATAGGAAACTGCAGGGTGTCTTCGCTGCCGCGCGCGATGTGACTGAGCGCAACCGTCTGGATAAGGTATTGCAGGAAAAAAATGTCGAATTAGAGAACGCCAGATCATTGGCGGAACAGGCCAACCTCGCAAAATCAGATTTTCTTTCGAGCATGAGTCACGAACTGCGCAGTCCGCTGAATGCCATTCTCGGGTTCGCCCAATTGATGGAGTCCGATTCCCCGCAGCCAACGAAAACTCAGAAAGAAAGCATTGCCCAAATCCTTGGAGCGGGATGGCATCTGCTGACGTTGATCGACGAAATCCTCGATCTCGCGAAGGTTGAGTCTGGGCAGGTTCCGCTTTCGCCGGAGCCGGTGTCACTGGCTGAAATCCTGCTCGAATGCCGGGATATGCTTGAAATGCAGGCGCAGCAGCGTGATATCACATTGATCTTTCCCCACTTCCCAGCCCCCATTTTTGTTCGAGCCGACCGGACCCGCGTGAAGCAGGTGCTGATCAACCTGCTTTCCAATGCAATCAAATACAACAGCCAGCAGGGAAGGGTTGAAGTGAAATGTGGCGAGAGCAGGCCGGGATACATTCGCGTCAGCATCAAGGATACCGGTGCAGGACTGTCCCCGGACCAACTGGCGCAATTATTTCAGGCATTCAACCGTCTTGGTCAGGAAGCTGGCGGTGTGGAAGGCACCGGCATCGGACTGGTGGTGGCCAAGCGGCTGATCGAACTGATGGGGGGCACGATCGGCGTGGAAAGCACCATTGGAACGGGAAGCGTGTTCTGGTTCGAACTGCTCTCGGTTGGCGAGCCGCGCCTTTTGGAAGTGGTCAACGCAGGCGTTTCGGTTCAACCGCTTACGGCTCGTGGAACGCATCTGTATACCCTGCTTTATGTGGAAGATAACCCGGCCAACCTGAAACTGGTCGAGCAGATCATCGCGCGTCACCCCGATATAAACCTGTTGACCGCTGTGAGTGGGAAGGATGGCATCGAGATCGCGCGCGGCTCTCAACCGGATGTGATCCTGATGGATATCAACCTGCCCGACATCAGCGGCTTCGAAGCCGTGAAGATCCTGCGCTCAGACCTTGCCACAGCACACATCCCGGTCGTTGCCCTGAGCGCCAATGCCATGCCGCGCGATATCAAGAAGGGGTTGCAGGCCGGATTCTTCCGCTATATCACCAAGCCGATCAAGGTCAATGATTTCATGGATGCGCTGGATGAGGCGCTCAAACTTGCAGGAATAAAGCATGAAGTAATCGAATAAGACGCACGAACCTATCCGCATTTCCTGGGGAATCACGGTTGAGTGCGTAAAGGGTTGGGTATGTCATCGAGAGCAAGGTCAATTGTCGGCGCGGCAAGATTCGAGTAATCCGTCTGAAGGATGCGCTTCCACTTGCTGACGAATTCCTGCGGGGTGATTGGCGTTTCCTACTTATAAGTGACTGTCGCCTGGATTTGAGCTTTCCCCCCCAAGCGACGTAGACAAACAATCCCCGACGGATGGATGCGTTCGGGGACTATTTATTGTATAGTTAAGTGCCGAAGTATGTCTTTGCGCATTCGTGGTTTCTGGCTGTTTCGCATGGGAAGGGCACAGCCAGGGAAAAGTGGAGAGGAAATCGTGCAAACACTAAAAGATTCAGAGCTTCGCTACCGCCGCCTGTTTGAAGCGGCTCAGGATGGGATTCTGATCCTGAACGCTGAGACAGGCATGATCGAGGATGTGAATCCATATTTGATAAACATGCTGGGGTATTCGCGCGAAGAGTTCGTTGAAAAGAAACTTTGGGAGGTGGGCGCGTTCAAAGACGTCGAAGCCAGCCAGGAGGCCTTCCTTGCATTGCAGAATGAAAAATATATTCGCTATGAAGACCTGCCGCTTAAAGCAAAGAATGGAAGTTTGGTGCAGGTGGAATTCGTAAGCAATGTATATATGGCGGGCGGCGAGAAGATCATCCAATGCAATATCCGCGATATTACAGACCGCAAACATGCCGAGGAAAATATCCGTCAACTTAATGTTGACCTTGAAAGGCGTGTGGAAGAACGCACAGTGGAACTGGTCTACGCCAACCGCATCAAAGATGAATTCCTCGCGAACATGAGCCATGAATTACGCACCCCGTTGAATGGCATTTTGGGTCTATCTGAAAACCTGTTGGAAGGGGTCTACGGCGCATTGATTGAAAAGCAAAAGCATACCGTGCAAGTGATCCAATCCAGCGGCGAACATCTTTTGGAACTGATCAACGATATTTTGGATATCTCCAAGATCGAGGCGGGGAAATTTGAGTTTAGCCTTGAAGAAGTTAAAGTGGACAAGATTTGCCAGTCGAGCCTGGTCTTCATCAAACAGCAGGCAAATAAAAAATCCATCACAGTGGAGTATTCATCCCTTGAGAACGCCTTCACGGTTTTTGCAGACCCAAGACGGCTCAAGCAAATCCTCATTAATTTACTGAATAACGCTGTGAAATTCACCCCTGAAAATGGAAAGGTAAAACTCGAGATACGGGGGAATGTCAAGGAAAGTCAGTTGCAGTTTTCCATCACAGATACCGGCATTGGCATCGTCCCTGAAGATGTTCCAAAATTATTCAAACCCTTTACGCAGTTGGATGGCGGCTTGTCCCGTCAACACGAAGGCTCAGGGCTGGGCCTTGCGCTGGTAAAGAAAATGGTTGAGATGCATGGCGGCAGTGTTGAAGTGCAGAGCAAGCCCGGCCAGGGCAGTCGTTTTTCTTTTGTGCTGCCGTGGGATGAAAAAATACAGGCCGGCAACAACCTTGATTCGCTTGAAGGCAGTACTGAAATGGGCGATACCACTTTGGAGGGCAATTCAAAAGTCCGCGGGATAGTTTTGCTCGCGGAAGATTATGAAACCAACATCCTGGCAACCAGGGATTATCTGGAGAGCCGTGGGTATCAGGTATTTATTGCCCGTGATGGCCGCGAGGTGCTTTCAAAAGCGAATGAAGTTTTCCCGGATATCATTTTGATGGATATCCAGATGCCCAACTTGAATGGCTTCGACGCAACCCGCCGCCTCCGTGCCGACCCCCGATTTGCCGCTCTTCCAATTATCGCTCTCACCGCCTTTGCCATGTTCGGCGACCGCGAACGCTGTCTCGATGCCGGGATGAATGAATATTTGAGCAAGCCTTTTAAATTGAAAGAGTTGGAACAAATGATAGAACAGTTTTTGCATCCATTCAGCGGATAGTACCATCCCGTGTGTACGGCACAAACTTATTGACTCACCTTACGCACCGCCCATGATTCCCTCCCGAAGGACATCGGGACGATGTGAGCGGAGCGAAGGGTCTCTAAGATAGTCGTAGAGACCCTTCGCTCCGCTCAGGGCGACATGACCCTAAAACACGCAAAACTGCGTAAGGTGAGTTATTGAAACGAAATTTGATTTGATCCCTCCCCCAAGTGACGGAGAGAAACACACCCCAACCGATGGATGCGGCTGGGGTGTGTTTGTTGTACGATGAATTTATGATGCGCGCAGATGCGCGTGTCCATATTATTTATAGGAGAAAAAATATGATCGATTTCATTTTATGGATCATTGCCGGAGCATTTGTCGGGTGGATTGCCAGCATTATCATGAAGACCAACAACCGGCAGGGACTGATCGCCGATATTATCGTCGGCATTGTGGGTGCGTTCGTGGGCGGCTATTTTTTGAGTCCGCTATTTAACATCAGCACGATCAACGAGGGCAACTACAGCATCTCTGCATTGTTGGTATCGCTGGGCGGCGCGATCATCCTGCTGGCGTTCTCCAAGTTGTTTCGGAATGTGGGCGGTTTTTTGGTGATCGTCATCCTTGCGCTGGTCGTATCCACATACGTCAGTTGCTGGCCGATGGCTTCCACATCAGCGTTCTGCGCCGCGGTCCGGGCAATTCCATTTTTGCAATAACCCATCTCCCCCAAGTGGCGGATGCGAATACTCCCCAGACGCAGGATGTGCCTGGGGAGTATTCATTGTAGGATGAATGTATGACCTGCGTATATTTAGCCGACGCCAAACCCGAAGAGCGCTCCGCACTGCGCCTGCTAAATCTGGATTTGAAGATGGAAGAGGATCAAACCATGAACAAAGATGTAATCGAAGGAAAATGGAAACAAATGCGAGGCGAGGCCAAGGCTTGGTGGGGCAAACTTACCGACGATGATCTCGATCGAGCCGCTGGTAAGTTCGAAGTCCTGACTGGCTTGCTTCAGGAAAAATATGGCTATACCCGTGAAGCCGCTGCCAATGAGATCGACAAGCACGTGACTGAGTATGAAGCCAGCCTGAAAAAGAAGATTGTACCCACACCTGCAAAATAATCGAAACGTCCCCCCCCTTTCTCTCCTGAAAAAGAGAAGCAATAAAATATTTACATTGGAGATAAACATGAACCTTGTTATATACCTTATCGTTGCTGCAATCATCGGCTGGGCCGCGACTGAAATCATGCATGACCGCTCGAATCTGCTGCTCAATATTGTCATTGCCGTTGTTGGTGCATTCCTTGGTGGTTACTTTCTCAGCCCCATCTTTAAGGTGGGCACGATCAATGATGCGATCACCATCCCAACCATGCTGGTTACGCTGCTGGGGTCCATCATTCTATTGGCAGTTGTCAACCTCTTTCAAAGAGGAAGTCGCGCAATCTGATCAATTCGTTTTTTAGCCCGTAATAAGTCGGTTGTGTGAAGCAACTCCATGCAGAGTTGTTGAGGGCAACCGACTTCTATATGAAAACATTTCTCGAATAAACATCATTTAGGGTGCGAGTCTTACCCCTTTTACAGAAATAATTCAGAAAGAGGAATCAAAATGTCAAACGACAGTAGAGTATCAGAAGTTAGAACGTCTCAAAGCGAACCGGAAAGGGAGCAGCGTATCTTCACTTTTAAAGCCACTCAATTGATCTGGCTGTTGTTCGGAATTCTCGAAGCGCTCATCGCACTTCGCATCGGATTGATGCTGATAGGGGCCAACCCTGCCAGCCCGATCGTTGCCTTGATCTATGGATTTACCAATTTGTTCCTGTTTCCCTTTACCGGATTAGTCGGTTCGCCGGCGGCCGGCAACATGGTGCTTGAACTTTCTTCCATGTTTGCCATGTTGATCTATGGTCTGATCGCATGGACTACGGAAAGAGTAGTCTGGCTGATCTTTTATCGCCCGCGCGGTCCAGTTGTAGCCGTTACTGAAACTTCGACGAGTGAGAACCATACCACCCGATAAATCCAGGTTCAAACTGAAGAGTCAAAATGTTAAATGAAAGCAATGTAACAGAAGCGAAATCAGTGCAAAGAGAACCGGGTCTAACGCGGCGCTTCCTCTCGTTTAAAGCCACACAGATCACCCTCTTAAGTTTCAGCATACTCGAAATCCTGATCGCACTGCGCATCATCCTGAAACTAATCGGGGCCAATCCGGACAACCCAATCGTTGCATTGATCTACGGGTTTACAGCCATGTTTCTTATTCCCTTTGTGGGATTGATCAAATCGCCCACAACCGGCGGCATGATTCTGGAGACCTCTTCCATATTTGCAATCGTAATCTATGCCTTGACCGCTGTGGCATTTGAAAAACTGATCTGGGTGATTTTCTCGCGGCCGCGCAGCCTGGAGACATCGGTTACTGAAACTACGATCAACGATAATCAAACCATGCCATAAATCAAAGAGGCCAGGATGGATAATTCCTTCGACCAGCAAGAGTCCGATACACAAAAATCGAGAAGCTTGTTTTCCAACCTGCAGATTTTGTATGATGTACTAAATTGGCTCGCCGGCCTGTTTCAGTTGACGGAAGAAGAGCGAGATGAAGCTGGTATCTATTTTGATAATCGACATGAGAAGTAATTTGCGGGCGGCAGGACAACCCTGGCACGTGTAAACATTTAGATAATAAGGAGAACCACAATGAACAACGAAAATCAAGAACTTGAAGATCACAACAATAATATTTTAGGCGTTTTAGCTGGAATGCTGATCGGCGCTCTGGCCGGCGCTATAACGATGCTTTTGCTGGCGCCGCAATCTGGAAAAGATACAAGAACACAGATCCAGGAAAAAGGCATGGAACTGCGCGACCGTACCAGTGGAATCGTGGAAGATGCCATGGCGCAGGTACGCCTGGACAGGAATCGGTTAACGGTCGCTGGACGTGAAAAGATCAAAGACCTAAAAAAACAAGGCCAGGAACTGGTGGTAGAGCAACTGGAGCATATATCCGAAGCTGCACAAGCTGGAAAAAAGGCCATACAAGGTTCCTAAAAATTGAACGATTTCAGAAAAGGAGAATTTCATGAAGATCACTAAAAATATTGGTTTCCTGTTACTGTCCATTTGGCTCATTCTCACAGGATTATCCGCATTCATTTCAATGGGCGGATTGGGCACGATCCTGGCATTGCTTGCCATAGCGGCTGGCGTATTTATTTTGTTGGGACGGTAGGCCAATTGTCACCCGGATAATCCAGTCGGGTGACAATTATTTTTTTCAAAAGAAGGTCCCTTGCTAGTGTTAATCACTCCCCTTACGCGATTTTGAGAAAAAGTGATGTTGTTCCCGAATGGGGAACGACATACCATTACTGCGTAAGGTGAGTTAATCATCATCTTATTAACAGCCAACGATCACACGCACGGCTGTCAGTAGCAGGTTTGGCGCATTCGACAATTATATTAATATGGTTCATCTCCCCCAAGTGGCGGAGATAAACACACCCCGGCCGATGGATGCGGCCGGGGTGTGTTTACTGTATGATGAATTCAAGAACAAATCATTCAATAGGAGAAATCTCATGCTTACCTGGATCATTGTAATTTTGCTCATACTCTGGCTGCTCGGATATTTCGGTCCGAATGTCTACTCTGGAATTCCGCGGAGCGGCAACGTTTTACACACATTGCTTGTTATTGTCGCCATTCTCATTATTTTGAGACTCTTGGGCATCGCATAACGATCCTATTCATCGGCGGAAATCTTTATGGTACTGGATCACTAAATTTATGAATCACAAACTGAGTGACTTTTCTGTTTTCGTATTGATGCTGACGTTGCTGACCCTGTCTTCGTGTAATGGAATGACAGTGACTCCGTCTGTGGCTGGGCAGGAAGAATTGCTGGTTACACCAGCTCAATTGATTTTGCCTTGCGAAGCGTGCGATCAGGCGACTCTGGCAGCGGCGCTGACACAGGAAAAATTTAACACTGAAAATCAGGCTGCGGCCACCGCTGAGATCGTGCGCGCCAACGCACAGGCAACTTTGAATTCAGCCAACGCAACATTGAGCGCGGCCCTCACCCAGGAGCAAAATACCACCAATATCATTGTGGCCCAAATTGCAGCCACGGCTGAAGTCGCGCGTGCCAATGCGCAGGCCACTTTGTTTTCAGCGGGATCAACCCAGAGCGCCGCATTTACCCAGGATTCCATCCGTCAGACCCAAATGGCAGATATGGCGACAACGAGCGCTCAATCCCTGCTAATTCAACAAAATAATGACGCACTCGCGGCTGGCACCCAGACGGCAGTCGCCAATACCATTGCCACCCAGACTCAATCTGCTGCTGCAACATCGCAATGGTATACGGACCAAACACGTCAACGTGATGAGCAAAGGCAGGGGCCAATTGCTTTCCTGTGGATGTGGTGCTTTCCCAGCTTTGTTGTGCTGTCTGCGATCTTTGTTCTTTGGGCAATTTGGCGCTGGCAAAAACTTCAACAAGTCAAACAACGAGTTCTCGAAAATCCAGTTGAAAAGTTACAGCCGCCAATGGCCGGGCTCCATCATCGCCGACAGGATAATGTGTTGTTTTATGTAGAAAGTGATGTTGTTGATGATGGCTATCAGGTTACAACGCCTGACGATCATGTGTCCCAATGGATGAATGAGGTCAAAACCAAACTACTAGACAGTGATAAGAAGGATGAAGATGATAGTACAAACAATTGACCCCAATCCTTCCGTTAAACAAACGCGGGTAATCAGGGCAAAAGTAGCAACCGTTTTGACCAAATGGGGATTATTGCCGCGATTTAAACGTTGGCGATTAACACAAGACCCGGATACCGGAATGATCGTTCTGTTTGGCATACTCAACAACAGATATATCGCAACGCATACTTCCATTCCGTTCGGTCATTACTTCGATCCGCGTTTATTGCACGATCTCGCTAACGAATTGCAATTGCAAGTCGTGTCTTGCAACAGTGACGGTCTGCGTTATGCCTTTATCCTGGACCGCGGCCAGCTCGGAAAACTGCCGACACATATAGATTTTCCCTATATTGACAAGGGGAAACTTTTGGTCAGAGTGATTTACGAAAGCCCCCTGCACCCCCCGCCGGTTCCGCCTGTTAATAATAGGATGGTTGATGACCACACACTTGTGGATGAGGGTGTGGGCGCTTTCTTGAAGGTCTTTGACGATATCAAGCTTAGGGACGATGCTGTCGCAACGGACTTCACTCACTCCCTGCCCGAGATCGTTGTGATAGACAAGGAGGAATTCGATAAACGGGTTGCGGAGCATGAAGCTGACCGACTAAGGATAAAAAATATCAAGAAATTGCTTGACGAGTCTGCTGGAAAGCTTCAAAAACTTCACAATCGCAATCAAATTAAACCAGTAAATCCATAAGTTTAAATCAAGGAGAAAAAATGGGACGCAAAGGTGTTAGTAAACGCAAGCCAAAACAATCCAACTCGTTTTCCAACGACAAAAACAAAAGCTCTTCCAATGCTCACCCGAATCAGGGCACATCTGTGCAGTCGCTTGTGAAGGACAATGGAGCCACTCTCAACAAGGGCGGAACAAATTCTTTGGGAGAATCAGATAAAAAGAATAGAAAAGGAAGGTAGGGAATACCGTGGAGAAAGCACTATGAAATTACACCTGTTATTTATTGGTATGGATTTGCTTACATTGCTGGCTTATCCAATCGTGTTTGTATATTGCAAATTCCGTCAGTTTTCAAAATCAAAGGAAAGTATAGGGCGTTTTAACTTCAAAAAAAGTTAATAACTGATGTTACGCACCGTCCCGAAGGTTTAGACTACAAATAGGCTTAATTTACGAGAACCTTCGGGACGTTCCGCGTAAGGTGAGTTAATAAATAAAAATGCCATGAAAAAAAACAGGGTTGGGAATATATACATCATTCTTTGATCGTGTGAATACCTCAGCATGAGAAGAGAATTGTTTTGATACGCTTTAGGACTTTCGCTCGCTCCTCTTGTTTTGCATGTCACCCTCCCGATGTCCTTCGGGAGAATGACAAGCGAAAGTCCTGACGCTTAACAAATCTGATTGAACATGATCGGATTTCTGCAATAAAAAATTACCCTATCATTAATTTGGGGCGATACTGCAAAGCCTCCGCCAAATGCACGGATTGGATTTCTTCACCCCCCGCCAGATCCGCGATGGTGCGTGACAATTTCAGAATACGGTGATAGGCACGCGCCGAAAGATTTAACTGACTCATCGCCGCTCGCATCAAGCTCTGACCTTCGGTCTGCAACTGGCAAAATTGCCGTACCTCCCCGACGCGCATGTCTGCGTTGCAGAGAACGGACTGCAACGTCTCCTGACGTTGCGCCGAAGGCGGGAGACTTCGGACTTCGAATCTTTGATGTTGAATATTTCTCGCGGCCTGCACTCGTTTTCGGATTGATTCAGAAGACTCGCTGATTTTGTTGGCGCTTAACTTTTCATAATCCACACGCGGAACTTCGATGTGGATGTCGATGCGGTCGAGCAGGGGACCGGAGATGCGCTTTTGATATTTGGTCACCAACGCGGGGGCGCAGGTGCAAGGTTTGAGCGAGTCGCCAAAATAACCACACTGGCAGGGGTTCATGGCGGCAATTAATTGGAAGTTGGCTGAGAATGTGAGTGAGCCTTTGGCGCGGCTGATGGTGACGATTTTGTCTTCCATTGGCTGGCGCATGACTTCGAGGACGCGGGTGCCGAATTCGGGGAATTCATCTAGGAATAATACGCCGCGATGCGCGAGGGAGATTTCTCCGGGCTTGGGGATGTTTCCGCCGCCGACGAGTCCCGCGTGGGAGATGGTGTGATGCGGCGCGCGGAAGGGACGATGTCTTAATAACGGTGTGCCTGCGGGGAGTTGGTCTGCGACGGAATAAATGCGAGTCACATCCAATGATTCTTCGATGCTCATTTCAGGGAGGATGCCAGGCAATGCACGCGCGAGTAATGTTTTGCCAGCCCCAGGACTGCCAACCATCAAAACATTATGCCCGCCTGCGGCGGCGACTTCGAGCGCGCGTTTGACGTGATCTTGTCCTTTGATTTCGGAGAAGTCTGTGGGGGTGAAGAGTGGTTCGAGGAAACTGTCTGAGGGTTGATAAGGCTGAATGAGTTGCCGACCAGCCAAATGGTCGTAGAGATGCGCAAGCGATTTAACGGGGATCACTTCAAGGTCGGGGATCAAGGCCGCTTCGGGCGCATCCACTTCAGGGACGAACATGCGCTTGTATCCATTGGCGCGGGCTGTGGCGGCCATTGGCAAAATGCCGCGGGTGTGACGGAGGACGCCATCCAATGAAAGTTCGCCGACAACGAGGGCGCCGTCTACAACATCATGCGGAAGAAAGCCCGCGAGGAGGATGACGCCGAGCGCGATGGGGAGGTCGTAGGCGGGGCCTTCCTTGCGCACGATGGCGGGCGCGAGGTTAACAACGATGCGGTGACGGGGGAAATGCAAGCCGGCATTTTTGACGGCGGTTTGCACGCGCTCGCGGCTTTCTTGAACCGCCGCATCTGGCAAGCCGACAATGGTCATGTCGGGACCAAAAAGCCGTTAAATTTCAGGTCAAAATTGACCCATCAGCACTCAAAAAAACACTTTACGATAATATCACTCTGAATTCCAAAAGGAATTTGGTGCTAGCAAACGCAGCACTCGGTCGATTTTAATTTTAGCTTTGCCGCAAACCGATATTTTCCTAAAAATCAAATGACCATGCTACTTGTTTCTGGTAGCATGGTCATTTGATTTTTAGGTATAGCTGTCCTGTCGCGAAGTCATGAAGTCCTCTAGGGAGGGGATAATTTTACGCTCCAGTTGATGAGATGTATTCAATCCAGCGGTTTATGCTGTGCCAACCATATTCGGCTCTCCCTTCTTGCCTCATCCGGAACGAACTTTGAGCTACTCCTGGTTTCGTGCATGAACTCCAATAGCCGTTCGTCATTTATTAACTCGGTGGATAAACCGAGGAAATCACGGTAATAACTTACATCCAGTGCATAGCTAAGCGATTCTCGGAGGGCCTTCCATTCCATGAAGTCATTTCGATTTTTCTCTTCATGCCATACATGATCGGTCTCCCCACATCCTCCCAGCAAAATCAAGAATTCTGTTTCGACTTCCTGGTACCCAAATCGTCCACGAATAATGTCTCCTGCTTTGAACTGATGTAAGACCCGACTTTGATTCCAAACCTTCTGCGCCTGCTCTGCCGCGGATGCCTCTTGATAATAATTTGTGAGCGAAGTAATTCGATAAAACTCCGAGTTGTCTCCTATTGGCTGGTCAATTTGGAAATGGCTGGCATCAAGGTTTATATCATTCGCGAGTTTTGCGGGGGTTGGATAACGATCAGCAAATTCATAGGTATCACCACAAATTGTTTCGAATGTTTTGTAGGAAATAGGTTTAGCATCCAAATCGATTAAGACTCTAAAAGTAATCCGGTGCGGTTCCATTTGAGCAGGATCGATCCAATAGGGTCCATTTATCAGTTTCTCCTTTAAGCGGATCCGGTTTGCTTTGATCTCTTCCTCACTTAGAATTCGTCCTTCCTTCTTCACATCTGGTTCGTTTGCAAGTTCAACGATTTCCTTTTCCACCCAATCAACCGCATCAACGAACTTCACGAAGTGGTGTGAATTCCCCACATGGCCTTCCCGTTTGATGCAGGTGTTCCAGAAGAGTTTATCTTTGGCTAACCAAATCCTCCCTTCGGCTGTCTGATAATGACAAATCATGCGAGAAGCATCATCACTTTGCCATTCGAAAGATCTCGTTTTGAAATCAAAGTCATTCATCTCCTCTTTATGGGAGAACTCAATTACCATTTCCCACAATTGCCTAAGCGCCTCTTGAAAGCGTTCCTTCTCCTGCTCCGCCATCCGGGAAATAATCGGTTTTTTTGACTCGAGTAGCTCAATCAATTCGTAGCCGGCCTCGGGTGGTAAATGTATTATTTCTTCGTAAACAGCTTCACCCTTAGGCTTTTCAACGTCTGGTGCTGGCTCGCCTTTCTTTCGTTTCTTGCCTGATGGCAGGTTTATCTCGAATCGATGAACCAAACGGGTAACAGATACGCCATTGGATTTCCAGGCATCTTCCGAATTCAATTCACTTAATAACCTCAATGAATCCGCTCCATGTAGGGACTCTATTTTCCTGTCAATGTTATTCCAGATAATCAATCCTGGTTCTTGCCAAGTGTGGATTTGATGTGATTCAAGCCATTCTGGGCACCCCTCTGGCTTTTGTCCTTTGCCGATGCGCTGGTAATTCAGATATTCATTAAACCTCATGCCCCAAATTGCTTCTGTCATATGCATACCTTATACGAAGAATTTGCAAGGTGAAACGGCGAAGTAAGCAATTTTACCTGTTCTGGTTGAAAAGCAACTTAATCAGTTTTTTCCAATAGTTGCTAAAAAAGCCCTCTGGATTTTCCAACAGCTTTCTCTGTCCTTGCAATTTGACATCCCTGTAGTTCGTTGTGCTTGATTGGTTGGCAAGCGCAATAGGTACTCTGGATTTCTTCTCTTCCCGCCAGACCTACACTTGTCCGTACTAACTTCAAATTATTGCACCGATTCAGAACTGCTGGATATGAGGCGATCCGAGTATAAAAACACACGTCTTATGATAAGGTGGGTTCCTCTATTATTTGTCGAAATATAGTTGCATAAAGAAGTGATTACTACAGCCATCCCTTTTCCTTTGCAACGTGGGCAGCCTCCATTCGATTAGGTGAGTATCCCCTTACAGCACGTACACGCGCCAAAAAACGCTTTACAAAGTAATTAACAGAACTGGCAAAGTCTTCACATGCTGACAACGGATAATCGCCTAAATTTGAATGGGCAAGTTATGCACGACTTTATGAATATGAAGTAAGTGACAATAGGTTGATCATCTATTTTGATAATGGCATTCAGACAGAGTGGGAAAGAATCCAGTAAATCTTAAGTCGAGAAACAGAAAAGTCCCTTTTATAGGGACTTTTTGTTACATCTTCAATAAACTCAACACTGTCGCGATTAACATAGAAGGCACAAAAGTTGCTCGTAGCCGCGAAGAACGAGGCGTCAAAATTGATATTATGATGTTAGACTTAGCTTAGTACAAAGCCATTAGAATCGATGTTTGAGCACTGGCTCGTCAGTGTCTATAAATTCCAGCTCAAAGAGAAATTGTTGGTTCGGCTTGTTGCCGAAAGGATGGGTTCTTATGAAAAGACGACGAATATTATTTGCCTTTATTGTTGCGACTTTTCTCACATTAATTGTGGGTTTGTTATCTAATTTAGCTGCGACATATCTGGCACCAACTTGGGCAGATAAGCCATGGATAATCTACGTTGCATTAGCTGTGACCTTCCTGATTTCATTGGCCGTTTCCAGCCATCTATTTCTCAAAACTTTACCAGATTTCGAAACCACTGCTCAAACTAATTCACTGTCTTCCCTTTCTTCGCCAGACCAACCAAGCAGTAAACAACCGCAGATAATTGCAAGCCAACTTCCAGGAAAATCTTACCGCGAGCTCATTGGTCGAGACATCCTGATTGGGGATGTATTGGCGGCGCTGCGCGATCCTTCTGGCAAGTGGATCGTCACTGTTGATGGTATGGGTGGGATTGGCAAGACTGCCCTAGTTCGCGAACTTGCAGATCGTTGTGCGTCAGAACACCTATTTGATGCTGTGGTGTGGGATCAAGCTCCAAAAGAATCACAAGGTCTACCAACAACAGCGGGAAAAGGCAAAGGAACATTAACCTACGAGACAGTTTTAGACTCAATTGCGCGCCAGTTAGGAGCCTTGGATGTACCGCGATTGAAAAGACCAGAAAAGGAAATACGTGTCAAGGGTTTGCTCCAGGTTCAGCGCGTACTCATTGTTTTGGACAATTTGGAAACGGCAAAAGAATCACAGAATGAGATCGTCCGCCGATTGTTACCTTTGCTGAATCCAAGCAAAACTTTGATGACCAGCCGCCATCGCTTTCAAGGAGATGTATATGCAGTTCACCTACCTGGTTTGGATGAAGATGGCGCTCTTAGATTTATTCGCCAGGAAGCAAAGGAGAAAAATATTCAAAACGTTTCAAACGCAAGTGTTTCGGAACTGAAACAAATTGCAGAAACTACAGGGGGCTCCCCCTTGGCGCTCAAGCTTGTGGTTGGGCAATTAAGTCTGCTGCCCCTCGCAACGGTGTTGGAGCAGCTACGAAAAGTAAAACTTCCCAAGGGCGATAGTGATAAAAATGATTATGTACGTTTTTACAAGGGTATATTCTCGCCATCCTGGAAATTAATGTCCGAGGATGGGAAGAAATTGTTGATATCAATGTCCCACTTTGCGCCAGGCATTGGAGGAACTTATGAAGCGGTCAAGGCTACAAGTGATCTGACCAACGAGATACTTGCAGGTTGTATTGATGAATTGTGGCGGCTTTCCTTTTTGGAAAAAGGCGAGTCTCCTAGCTTGAAGAAGGTACGATATTATTTACACGCGTTGACGCAATACTTTGTTTTGTCAGACATTGTGAAGGTATTGTGATATTTAGGTTTCAAATCGACGAAACGGAAAAGACCAATCAACAATAATCGGTAATAGCACATGTCTGATAAATGGCAGGATTACTATCAGCAAGGTACAGATCGATATATCTCTTATTACTCAGATTTTGTAGAAAGATTCAACAGTCTTTTACAACCAGATATAAAGCGTGGGCGCGATCACCATAAACACCGAGTCCGTCACGAGCAAGAGGAGCGTCGCCTTGAGGGGGAGACATTAAATGCAATCGAGGAGGAAAGGGCAAACGTCCAAGAAGCATTAAGGATGGCTCATACTGGCCGGCAATGGGCTACTCTTTCTAGCATGGCGCAGATTCTTGTGACTTTTTTTGATAGACGCGGTTACTGGGATGACTGGATTTTAACCCAAAGACTTGTTCTGGACACTGTGCCTAGAAGTGGCAGGACACAAATCATTGGTGTTGCTTATAACAATATGGGCAGTGCTTATATTGCAGCATCACAGTGGGGCAAGGCTAAGCGATATTTAGGGCTTGCGCTGAAATACTTTCACGAGAATGGAGACATCGAAAATGAGGGGCGAACTTTAACCAACCTAGGGATCGTTAATGCAGAACAAGGTCACATCAAAGAGGCAATCAAATACTACGAGAAAGATCTTGAGATCTGTCGAAAAATTCATGACATACAAGGCGAGGCTGCGACGTTAGGTAACTTGGCTCATGCCTACCGAGATTCGGGTAGATGGGATGATTCAGTTCGCGTTTTCACTGAAGTGCTCAAGATATTTAAGAGTACTGGTGATCGGCATTCGGAAGCCATGACTCTAAATAACCTAGCTTTAGTGACTGAAGATATTGGAAAGTGGGATGATGCTATTCGACTTTATCGACAGGCCCTTGAAATGCGACGTGCAATGGGAGATCAATATACTGAAGGCATTATATTGGCAAATATGGCTGGGGTTTATAGGAAGAAAGGTCAATGGAAGCCTGCCATAGAATATTATCAACAAGCTTTGAAGATATATCAAAAGTTCAACGACAAGAAGGGTGAAGTGCAAGTAAATTCGAATATGGCTAATGCCTTACTTCGAACGGGTGAAATTGTTCGGGCTATTGGTTATTATCAATCAGCCTTGGATTCCTTACATCGGATTAATGATCGTTCGGGTGAAGCGCAAATTCTAACAAATTTAGGTGTTGCCTATCAAAAACAGGGGCGTTTTGAGGAATCCCATCGGGCCTTGGATGGCGCGCTTTCGATTTCTCGCGAATTGGAGGATCATCATGGCGAAAGCAGCGCGTTGCAAAATTTGGGAGTTACATTTGAGGTTGAAGGTAATCTATCTTCCGCTTTAAATTGTTACAGACAAAGCCTTAGATTGAAAAAGAAGTTGGGAGATCATCATGGCCAAGGAACTGCATTGGTCGGCTTAGGGAATTTGGCGTATAAAGAAAGAAAATTGGAAAAAGCACTGGATTATTACCAACAGAGTCTGATCATAAGGAAGAAATTAGGTGATCGTTATGGGGAAGGTCTCACCCTGGCAAATCTCGGCAGAATGTATCTTGAACTAGGAAAAACTAAGCGGGCTACCAAGTACTGGCAGCAATCGCAAAATGTCCTTATGGAATTGGATGTGCCTGAAGCTGTAGAGGTGGCAAGTTGGTTAAAAGAATTAGAAGCGGATAATGATAAGTAATATCTGGTCTTCATCGGTTTCCATGGAATAGAATTTACTTCTATGAACCAATCTGGACGCGTACATGAGATCTATGAACAATCGGGAAGGCGGTATATTGGCTATCTCTTAGATTTAGTCCGCAACAGTCCCGATATTCATGTAAATAAGCTCACGGCTGGTCTCTTAGACTTGGAACTTGAGAATATTATTCAAGCAGTAACCCTCGCAAAAGCCCTTCATCTTTGGTTGTCTGTCAGAGAGTTCGGGGCAAAGTTAGCACCTTTTCTAGATGATCGTGCTTATTGGTATATATGGGAGAACATTGCCGAATTAGCACTCGAGGCAGCGGAACATTTGGATGATACAGAAGCAAGAGCAGAAGCACTCGGAAATTTGGGAACAGTATACATCCGCCGGGGACAATGGGATGATGCAATTATTTGTTATGGCCAAGCACTAGAGATATTTCGTCAGCTAGGTAACAAACTCCACGAAGCATTGACACTAAGTAATCTGGGGGCCGTATCTTTCGATAAAGGTGATTGGTCTCATTCACTTGAGCTCTATGAGGAATCGCTGACTATTTTCACGCAATTGGGAAACAAATCAAAAGAAGCTGACGTATTAGTGAACCTCGCTGCATTGAATAGTTCAACAGGGAGTTGGGGCGATGCCAGGCGAAATCTTCTGTTGTGTATCAATACTTACGAAGAACTCGGCGACCCTCTTGGTAAGGCTATGGCTTTATCTAATCTTGGAAGTGTTTACCTTGAAGAAAGAAAACTAGACGATGCAATCAAGGTTTATACCCAAGCCTTAACCATTTTCGAGGAAATGGATGATCGCTTTGATGCCGGTAGGGTTTATACAAATTTAGGCAATGTCTTCTCGGCAAAAGGGGAGTGGCAGCGCGCTATCGAATTTTATGAACGAGACTTGGCTATTTGCCGCGAATTGGGTGACCAAGAGGGATTGGCAACTACTCAAATGAGCATTGGGGCGAGTTATCGACTCCAAGCTAAATGGGGTGATGCAATAATGAATCTCGAGCAGGCTCTGGTTATTTTTCGCAACCTTGGCGATTTGCACGGTTTGAGCCAAACCCTCAATAATTTGGGGAATGTATTTCTTCAACTGGAACGATTTGAGGATGCTCTTGGTTGTTACCAAGAAGATCTAGTTGCATGTCGTCAAATTGGAGATCGACCCGGTGAAAGCACAATCCTAAACAACTTAGGCTTGGTGTACGCACAAATTAACCGCGAGCAGGATGCGATCGAGTGTTATGAACAGGGTCTGCAAATCAGCCGAGAATTAATGGATAGAGACAATGAATCATATCTGTTATCCAATTTAGGCTCTCTCCATCTGGCACTCGGCCATGTTATGGCGGCTGAAACTTGCATGGAACAAGGTTTGATGATTTGCCGTGAACTGGGGGATTCCCAGGGTGAAAGCACAAATTTGATGAATCTTGGAACGATTTATCGATCTCAAGGGGAACTGGAGAAAGGTTTACAATCTTATAAAGACTGTCTTGTAATAAAGCAATCATTAGATGACCAGTTAGGCATTGCGGAAGTGAATGCATGCATAGGCGGCTTGTATTTAGACCAAGGCCTCAAAGATGAAGCAGTCGTGACTCTTGAAGAATCTTTCAAGATTCTCCGACAACTCGAATCACCACTATCCGCCAAAGTATCTCAATGGCTCGCTGAAGCAAAAGAAGAAAAATAATGTCAACAATACATTCCGACGATGCCTGAAATATGTCAAACCAATTAATGGATTTGTTTCAAGAATCAGGAAATCGATATGTATGGTATTGCAGTTCGCTTGTCTCAGAATTGAGCGACCGGCTTCAACCCGTCATACACGATCTACCTCATCGCATTGGCGAAGTTCGTGCGCCGAATCCTGATCAATTTGAATCACTTCATGAGACTACTGATACCCTGGACGCGGAACGTGAGAACATAATCCACGCCCTCGAATGGTGTGCCGCGCACAATCAGCATGAAGCCTTGGTTAACTTAATTGACAATGTCCTTTATTATTTATGGATTGGTTGCTACTGGGATGAGTTGGAATTTTGGCTTTTATTGGGCTCGCAGTCTGCCCAAATAATCAAGGATGTCATATCTCAGGCCAATTATTTGGAGGCCCGCGGCAGACTCCTTGAATTCAAAGGGGATTTTCTTGGTGCAGAAAATTGCTTCGTGAAAGCTCTTACGTTATGGAAAGATCAGAATAATCTTGAAGGAGAGGCGGCGATGAATTATCGCCTTGGAGGAGTATATGCAAGTCGAGGCATATACAATAAAGCTATTGATTTCTATGTGTTGGCTCAAAAGACTTTTGATGAACATCATAACCTCGAGAAATTGGCAGATGTTTACGTCGGTTTGGGAAGCGCTTATCGCGACATTAGTGAATGGAAACAGGCTGAAAAGTTGCTGAAAGAATCTAGTGCACTCTACGAAGAGTTTGGAGATATAGATGGCATTTCGACCGCCTACAATAACTTGGCCAGCTTATATGTCGGACAAGGAAGATGGAAAGAGGCAATCAATTTATATATGGCTGATCTCTCCATATCAGAAAATTTACGGGACGCATATAGTACGGCTTGTACACAACAAGCACTTGGCACAACTTACCTCAGCAACGGAGAGCTTGACAAAAGTACAGAATATTTGATGTTGGCGATGCCAATCTTTCAAAGACTTGGGGATGTCTCGAGGCTTGCTGAGGTCTACGGTGATTTAGGATCGGTTGCTTCACGTCGGAAGGATTGGACGCGGGCACTTGAATACTATTCATTGGCTAAAGATATATTTCAACAACTTGACAATCGCCGTCATTTGGCTAACGCATTAACCCAGATGGGAAATGCAACTTCAAATTTGGGGGAGATAGAGCGATCAGCAGAACTATACCACTTGGCACATCAAACGTTTTCGCAACTCCTAGATAATCGAACTGCGGTTGGTGGTTATCTAGCGAGTGTCCGCAAGATCTATGCTAATCCATCCGAAATAGATCAAGCCATTGAAGTTTGCTACTCAACTTTAATTAGTCTTGAAGAAAAGGGCAACGAGAGGGGAGTCGGGCAAGCGTGCAATGTCTTGGGGGATTTGTTCGCTGAGAAGGGCGAAACGAATAAAGCCGTTGATTACTATAAATGGGCTGCCAGGAACATGAAACATGTTGGGGATTATGCAAACTTAGGTTTTACATATGGAAACCTTGGAGACACTTATCGAAGAATCGGCGATTCAGATCAAGCAATCCTGAATTATAAGAGGGCCTATAATACCCATCAAAGAATAGATCGCTCGGAAAGTTCGGGGTGGGTGTCCATTAATTTGGCAGATATTTACCGCAATATGAAAAAATGGGAGAATGCCAAGCATTGGTATAAAAAGGCTGCATCAATTGGGGAGAAAATCGGAGAAAAGACAATACAAGCATGGGCAATAAATGGTCTCGGAGACATTTATTCTGACAGACAGAAATGGGCCCGGGCATTGCCCTTCTATCTGCAGGTTTTTAGCCTCAGAGAACAGGAATCGGATCATTCATTGGTTAATTCAATTTGCAATAAATTGGCGTATACATATCAAAAGCTGACCCTGTTTGAAGACGCTTTAGAGTATTACCAAAAGGCATTGAGGCTATATGAGGAAGACAGGGACACCCAAGGGATTGTTTGGCAACACAAAACTATTGCAAAGCTTTATGTGGAAATAGGTGATTTGGAAAAAGCGTCAGAATCATATATTGCCGCTAGGGTTATTTATCAAGTATTACACGATCAAGAAGGGTTATTGCTCATTGCCCAGGATTTGCTGGATATATATACTGAGCAAAAGAAATATGACAAAGTCATAGAATGTTATTTTGAGATTATTTCGAATGGAAAAGGCGTCCTGTCAGAAAATGCTCTTGGAGAGGCCCATGGAAAATTGGGTGAAATTTTTTGCAGTATAAAGGAATATGATAAATCTATTTTCTCTTATCAAACTGGACAAAGAATCTTTCGGGAACAAAACAATAAGGCGGGTATCGCATTCACATCAATGGGGTTGGCTGATGTTTATGAAATATTAGGCAATGGCGAAAGTGAGATCAAAGCCTATCTGGAAGCGCAAGGCGCCATAGAGTCACTCGAATCGCCTCAAGAATTCTCTTGGATTTACATTAGTATTGGAAATTGCTATTTAAGAATGGAGGAAACACAAAAAGCTATACAAAATTATTCTATCGCTAGAACATTGTTTGAAAACCAGCAAGATACTGGGAGTCTGATTTCCGCTTATCGACATTTGGCTAGCGCTTACGTAAAACTTGATGATCGAAAGAAAGCTGCTGATTCGATGAATATAGCAATCTCGTTATCAGATAGTGTTGGAGATGCCCAACTCAGCGAAGATTTAAAGATAATGCGTCAAGCAATAGATAAATATGATGATTTAAGCCATGATTGATACAGAATCTGAGTTGGCAAGTTCTACGTTTACTGAGTCCGGACACCGTTTTGTCTATCATTTCGGAGTGCTAGCACACGAGGCCGCTCAGAAATTAAAACCCGAATTGCGCTGGAAAAAAGCGGTTCGACAGTTTTCGAAGTCACGATTCGAAACAATAAAAGAGATGGAGCTTAACTCCGTCATGCTGTTGGAACTAGAACGGGATAATCTGTTTAATTCTATTGAGTGGGCGCATCGTAATCTGGAATGGAAAATGGTATGCCAGATCGTGGATGACTTGGCGACATACTTTAATATTCGTTCTTATTGGTCAGAATGGGTTCATTTTGCGGAATTAGCTGTGGGTGATGCTGAGTTAGTACAAGACGGAAAACTGAAGGCTATTGCCCTAAACAATCTTTCAGTCGTATATCGTCAATTAGACCGTCTTCCAGAAAGCATTCAATGCTGCCAAGAGAGTATTATGCTTTGTCAACAAAACGGCGATCACTATGGTAAAGCGTTGTCCTTGGGAAATCTTGGCGGTTCTTATTTTGCTCAAAATGATTTTGACGCTTCGCATGAGAGTTATACCGCCGCAATTGAAATATTTAAGACGTTGAAAGAATCGTATGAGCAAGCGCAGAGCCTAATGGGAATCGGCATTGTTTTGGCAAAACAACAAAAATTAGACGAAGCATCGTCGTATCTAAATGAGTGTCTAAAAATGCAAAGGAAGCTTGGCGATCGATTTGGTGAAGCTCAGACACTTAATAATTTAGGTATCACACAAAGGATGCAAAAGAGATTCGATCTATCAATCAAAAGCTTTCAAAAAAGCTTGCTTATCAAAGAAGAAATTGGTGATCAGCAGGGTATGGCAAACTCCTTAACTAATCTTGCTATGTCCTATGAGCGTTCGGGTCAAATTAATTTTGCGGTCAATACCTTGGAAAAAACATTGGCTTTGCTCAGGTACGATAATCCATCCGATGTTGAACGTGTTGTCCGAAGACTTGAGAAGCTCCGTCTTCAGCAAAATGAAAAAAACCAAGCATAAGAGTTCTTCGGAATATTATGACTCTAGTCAAACCACAAGACATTTATATACAATCCGCGCGTCGATTTGCTGATCATTATCGGGAATACAGCCGTAATTATCAGAACGACTTTGATTTACTCTCTAATGAGATTGAGAATATATTTTCTTGCATTGGCTTATATGGAGACCTTAAAGCCTGGTGGGAAGTGGTTGAGACAATTCAGATCGTGGACGATTTTTTAGATGCCTTGGGCTATTGGGAAGAACTTGTAGCAGGGTTCCATATCGCAATCGAATCCGCAGACAATTATTTCTGGATGCAGGGTCGAAACCCAAGACCAGAGATCTGGCACAAAAGAATCACTCTTCGAGTTCAATTGAGCACTTTGCTATTTCGTCAAGGTGAATACCTAGAAGCACGTACTTATGCAACCGAAGCGCTGAAAATAGCTAGACGAATCAAGCATCAAAAATTAGAGGGCTTGTTGCTTGGCGAGTTGGGAAATGTCGCCATCGTAATGGGAAATTACAAAGATGCCGAGCGTCTTCTTACGCAAAGCAAGAGTATGTTAGAGGATTTTGGTGATGCTCTCAATGTAGCAAGTGCACTGGGTCGGCTTGCTTTACTTGCTAGAAGTCAAGGGGAGTTGGAAAAATCCAGAAACCTGCAAATGTTACGTTTGGACATACTCAGAAAACAAGATGATATGAATCAAGTTGGAGATGTTTTGACTGACTTGGGAGACATAGCTGTCAGCGTAGGTAATTTTGAAGAAGCCGAAAATTATTATCAAGAAAGCATGGGTATTTATGAAGATCTAAAAGCTTACAAAGCGGTCGCTTGGGTTAAAGGACTTCGATCTAATCTTTTAGTAAAAAAGGGGCAGGTAACTGATGGCAAACAATTGCTCACAGAGCGTCTCAGGCTTGAACAGGCATATGGTGATCAAAGTACAATTTTACATACACTGGAAAGTCTTGCATCCCTAACCTTGGAACAAGGTGAATTGGATGAATCTTTTTCGTTCTATCAAGACGCACTAAAACTGGCAAACAACTTGAGGGATTTGACAACCCAGGCCTTATGTTTGTTAGGTATTGGCCATATTCAAGAACTTCGCTCAGAAAACGATCTTGCCCTTCAGTCATTTCAAGAGGGACTTACCTTAGCATTAAAAGTGGGGTATCCCAAATTGATTATTGCGTCCTACAACCACTTAGATTTATTTTCACGTAAAACTAACAATTATGATTTTGCAAATCAATCTCTGAATGAGTTGCTTGACTTCTTAAACAAATCCGGTATAAAAAAAGAAAAAGGGGCAGTGTTTTTTGATTTGGGTAACGTGGCATCAATGAGAGGCAAATCAAAAGATGCTCATAAATATTATAAGAAAGCGTTTGAAGTCTATAGGCAATTTGGACAGGAAGTGGAAATGGGCTATTGTTTGGCCCAACAATCGCTCGTGGCTTTTACTGATGATGATTTTCAAAAATCGTGGGAATATCTACTACAAGCAATTAATTTGTATCGAAGCTCTAAAAACAATGATTTACAAGAAATGATTGGAAGACGCCTCGATGACTTTTCCGATATTCCAGAGTATCAAAGTGCTGTGGAGAGAATCCGGAAAACGGAGATAAATAGAGCAAATTAAGTTCCATGACTATCTAGTCATCAAAGTAACCAAGTGCTTTCGCATTCGGACAATACGCCGCGCTATGCCCTATCTGCCCACAAATTTCACAAGGTATAGGCAGCAATGGCGGATCGTTTCTTTGTTTGTAATCTTCCAACCAACTAACAAGCGGGGCATATATCCATCAGTAAATGAAGTATTTCATGCTGTGCTAAGTTCTAAAACAGCGAAGATAAAAGATTGCCCGTCAGGAAGAGGGGAGCAAGAACAAGACCAAGTATAAGATACCCAGCAATGGATAATAGAAATGTCAAGAAAATATTCGCTAAATCTTCCATGTAGAGATTATAGACAATAAAACATCCCAAAATTTGGGGGTAGTTTTGGTCTGTCAAGTATATAATTTTATCTAACAAAGTAAAATACAAATTGGGCAAGCCGTAAAGCAGTCACAGATTAAAGAAAAAATGAAAAGACATCAGTTATATGAGATTGATCTGAATAGCCGACCTGCGTTTTGTGTAGTGCGTGGGTATACGGAGATTTGCATACCAAGTCCCCGCATGCACACCAAGCCTAAGCCTATGTGTGTGGCTAGTGCTAGGGAGGAGAAGGCAAGCGCACTGAGTGTGCCTGCGCTGGGCGTCAAGGCTATTCATTGGCTCAATCTCATAAAATATTCTTCCAAGTCTTGTTATTTCTAACCCGAAGTATTGTAAGATACTTGACTTTATATTTTTCTGCCTCTTCCGTATTGGAAGCTTTTGACTTTCGGATATTGGCAACATCTTTTTCGGTTAGTTTGGCTAGTTTGCGCACATTTGCAAGGGCTGTCTGTACTTTCTTAGGGCTAGCAATAGAACCTCCAAGCGTGGCAAAGAGTTTACCGATCTCGTTTTTAGTAAGTTCGTATCCGCAGTGCGGACAGTTCAATTCTCTTTGTCCCTTATATGTAATATTGTTTTCTACTCGCCAGATTGTCGTAAAACTAACACCATATTTTTTTGCTTTTTTCTTGGTTGGTTCTTTTGACTTACGTATTTGGTTTACAGCTTGCTTTGTTAGTTTTGCTCCCCCAAGTTTGTTTCCTTTGGGCTTTCTTCCAAATGCGGCATATAAAACACCAATTTCATGAGGAGTAAGTGCTTGTCTACAATGAGGGCAATTTAACATGTCTCAATTGTACTTTACCTAAAATCCAGGAATGAGCCTCACCGAATTATTCCCAACAAAGAGGGGCAAATCCAGCTTACTCTTTTGTTTTGGAAACAAGACCCAATTCGATGGCGAAATATAGGCACTCCACTCATCCATCCTCGCAGTGTGGATTCGGAAACTCCCAACGGTTGAACCACTTCATAGGTCGCACGCTATACAAGTTCGGTGTAGATGGGGGCACTCACCATATAAGGGATGTTGGTTGGGTGTCGGCTATTAGCGGCGTCTTCGCGATTGTGTGGGGACTATTGAGAACCGGTATTGTTATTTCAAGCCTGCGCCAAGCTTTCGAAAGACAAAAGAAATTCTAGTCTGTGTTCTTGGCAGCAGTTTGTGCTTTGCAATGGCTTCCCTGGAATGCGGTGTCAGGTAGCCTGCTATTGTCATGCCGGGACCAAAAAGCCGTTAAATTTCAGGTCAAAATTGACTCGTCGGCACTTAAAAGGACACATTACGAGAATATTACTCTGAATTCTATAAAAAACCTAGCTTTGGCGAACGCGGCGCTTGGTCGATTTTAGTTCGAAGTATTGTTGCAAATTGACAGCCTTGAACAATTAAGACATCTACGTTTCTATTTCAAGGAAGCGTAGATGTCTTGAAATAGGGTAATTTTGAGAACGTTTCTCAAGCTCGGTGTAACCACAATATTTTTACTTAGTTGGTATTGTTTTAGTTATATTCATGTTTTTATTAAGTACACAAGCAGATTTCTCAGTTCATTTCTTCTTTCTTTATTTTAATCTTCAATTTCTCTACGAATTCTTTTGCCTCGGTCAAATCTTTGTGCTGTAGTCGCTCGTAAATCTTAAGCGCTTCCTGCGCCAATGGCAATGCCAAATCTGTTTGTCCTTCTGCTTCTGTTAGACGAGCGAGTCCAAACTGGGAGTTCGCAATAGCCTCAATGTTTCCAACCTCTCGGGCAATCACTATAGTTTCCTGAAACAATTTACGTGCATCTATATAGAGACCTAATTCAAGTGCTAGTCTACTAAGAGTATTCCTAAAATAAGGTTGGGTTTCTTTACTCTCTAATTCAATGTCATGTGCAAATTCTAAAGCTTTATTGTAATAACCATTTGCTTCGTCGAATCGTGTACGTTCAATATCAAGTAGACCCAAAAAGGCGAATATAAGTGCCATATTTATATTTTTACCTCCCCGGTATAAAGAAAGAACCTTTTTAAAAGAGTCTTCTGCTTCAGAGTAATTCTTAGACCTTTGCGCAATCTGTCCTATAAGAATAAGTAGATCTGGGTTTTCCATATAATCGCCATCAAGTTGCTGGGCTTCCATACAACGTCGTGACCAAATTTCTGCAGAAGTTAGGTCATTTCGACTTAGACAGATAAATGACAACCAAAAGGTTAGGTACCTAACTGATTGCCAATTCTTAAGTATTAATTGTATTTCGTAGACACGACTAGCCAAAAGAATGCTTTCATCCCAATATCCATTTGACCACAAAAAATAACTAAGAGCAATTTCTAGATCTATCATCAAAGCTGCTGCATCCTCGTCGTCAATTGAATTATGGTGCACACGTACTTGCTCCCACAATCGGTTTATGGCTGTATCGAGATTTGCCCATTCAGCATCGAGTCGATAATATGTTTGGTAGGCTTTATCGTTAGTGCCACCATATTGTTTAGCGTAATCAGCCCAATACTGCGCAAATCGGTTCCCTAGCTTTTGCCTAGCTTCTATCTTATTTATCAGGTCTGCGCGAGCAAATTGCTTTGTTAAAGGATGAAGAATGAAACGTTCCTGCCCATCAGCACTTTCAACTACCTCCACAAGACTCAATGTATTTAATCTTTCCAAAACTAGCTCAAGGGACTGGGTATCAATATTGGCAGTAGTCGACAACGCATCAAACGATGCGGAACCACCAAAAAAAGAAAGTGCATCGAGCGCAGTTTTTTCATTCGCATCCATTAGGATTTGCGTTTGGCGAAAAACAAAAGTATTTAGATCGTTCTCAACATTACCATCCCGCAAAAGGTCAAGTGCACGCCTAAATGTAAATCTCTTAGCGCGTATATAACCAATCACCCACATCAATACAAGTGGCGACCCGCCTGCTTCATCATACAGTTGCTTCCAGCCCAATTCACCTGCGCGCTTGAATATACGCTTTACATCTGGATGCCGAACCATTTCGCTCTCTATAAGCTGCCGTGCCTCTTTCCAGTGTAATTGCCCAAGCCGAATAGTCGCCGCAGATTCTCCTGTACGATGCCGACTCGTAACAATTGCCTTGCAGTCAACAGGAAGGTTTCGAAGAAGATCACTTATGGCATTCTGTTCCACACTCGCTAGGGTTTCAAGGTTATCTAGAATAATCAATGACTTAGTGCCACGCAATGCATCAATGAGTGTGAGACCCTTTTGTTCACTTATCGCATGGGCAATCCTAGGTTGTCCAATTGCTCGAGCAAGTTCGTTAATTAGTGCATCAAGTGTGGTCGTCGCAAGCGCCACCTTTTGAATACCAGCTGGTTCGAGTCGATCACTTTTGGCTGAGACAAAAGCGATCGAGTTAAAATTGCCATTCTCCTTACATAAATATGCGATCTCTATCGCAAGCGCAGTCTTGCCTATGCCCCCGATGCCGTCAATAACTACACCCCAACCACGATCTTCAGGGTTGAGCGCACGCAACGCCTTTGCAATTTCGTTCTTTCTACCAAAAAATGGTGCGCGCCGAGGCAAGGTAACAGGAACTTTCGGAGCATATACTTGGATTTCTTGTGGCGTAAGAGTTTTACCACGCTCCTTTTCAATATATTCGATCAAGACTTTTGTGAGATGATCATGGACAAGGCGCTCAAAATTATCGGTTGTGTCAAATGTACGATAGAGACCTTGATTATTACCACCCGTTTCAAATGTCTTGAAAAAACCGTTTATTTTTGTGAGAGAATCGGGATCAATTTTCGTTATATCTTCGGGAGGGCGCATACAACGGTAAAACATAATGCGCGGTTTGCCTGTTTTTCTCCACCATTCATAAGCAGTATCAAATTCTTCGTGTGTTCCCGATCCTTCAGGGTTTGTTCCTCCGGATGGAGTACCATATCGTAACCAAAGAATGCCAATCAAAATATCCCATTGGTCAATAGGTATTTGGTCAAAAATAACCTTTTGCCCGCGGCCCATATTAGGTACAACCTGGGACCATTCTAGGACTTCAAGGACAAGACCAAGATAATCTGCTAACCCATGATTCAATTGCTCAACTACAGAAATAAGCCTCGCTTTTTCTGCTAACACATCACTTGGTGATGCAATAAAGATATTTAGTTTTTTTAATCCTTCTTTTGGCATAAGGCCTCTTTTAAAAATAATTATATTACAAAGCAGGTTTTGTTACCTTATAGACCTCCTCTGAAATCCCTTCAGAGAAAATGAAGTCAAGTCAGACTGCACTGGCACTTGGGGTGCTAGTACAGTCTGACTTGACTTGGTCGCTGATTTTATGAGTGAAAGTCTTTCTAACGGCAGCGCCATTTGCACTTTGAACATTATTGATGACTACAACCGCGAGGCTCTTTGGATCGAAATAGATATCTCACTACTGGCGGAACAAGTGGTTTGTGTGCTGGAAAACCTTCTGCTCTGGGAGTTGCACCTAAACCAATTCGCACTTCAAAATGCCTGAATTTGTCTACTTATCATTGGTATATAAAATGGGAGTTTGACACTCCCCGTTGTACAAAATGATAGAAATGACCCGGTTCCATTAGCTACTAAATAATTTAAAATCCGCAACCTAAAGAAATTTTACATAGACAAAGACTTACTGTATTTCAACAATCTTAGCCCTTCCAAACGCAGCACTTCCGGAAAAAGTGCTTTATATATATGACAGTTCGGTGACTTTATATCATATCGCCCTGTCACCCGATAAGTAAGGGCAGGGCATCCTCCTGCGCACCAATAGCGCCAAGCGCAATCGCGACAACCTTCCTTTTCGTCCACAGAAACATTTTGAATGCCAATTTGATCCAATTGAATCAACTTTAACGGGTCAGGCATACTAATATCTGTAATACTGCGCTCAATCTCCATATGGCATTTTGCGACTTTCCCGTTTTGATCAATCACTAAGTAAGAGTCTCCCACGCCACAAGGCTTGTTATGTGGGGTATCCAACCTGGCACGGTCAACCAATGACCCAAGGAGACTATGCGGCGGAAGATTATTTTCAATTATTGAAAATGCCTTTTTCATAGCCTCGATGATTTTTTCATCATTATAGGCTAAGTCTATATGACCAGAAGAACATTCATTTTCCCGATAGAAATTAATCGTAAAAGGCAGATTTCGTTGAAGAACAAAATCCACAACTTGTGGCAACCCATCCAGATTACGATTTGAAACAGTTATTGTTATAGAAGGATTGACACCACTAACAGATAATCTGTCAAGAGATCTCTCCACCAAATGAAATGACCCTTTTCCATTAATAAACTTGCGCTGAGCATCGTGAAACTCACCAATGCCATCCAAAGAAATGGACAAGCGCAATCTGCGCTCCTGAAGTGAGTTGATCATTCGGTCCGTAATCCCCACGCCATTACTCAAAACAACACCTGTTACCCCCAAGCCATTTTCTTTGGCAACTAACTGGGCATAATCATGCAATTCAAGAATTAATGGAAAATTTAGTGTAGACTCTCCCCCAGCAAATTTCAACTTAACCGATTGAAACCCATTTGCAAGTGCGGATCGAAATACTGCATCCACTGATTGCTTACCGTGCTCAATCTCCATTTTATCGGGGGTTTTGGTTATATAGCAATAATCACATCGTAAATTACATTGATTGGTAACATGAAGCCAAGCTGTTAGTGTTTTCGGGGTCTGATTCAAAGGTTTCGTATAACTGGAAGAAGAAAGCAAGCCTAGCATTATCATATGCTGCACGATTGATGTTGTTTTTTCTACCTGTACATCGTGAACAGACGCAACTCCACTCTGAATTGTATTGGGGTTAACAAATGCGTCTAAAATTTTTTGAGCAGCGTGATTTAGTACAACGGGCCCTCCTGGTCCAACAGGATTAAACAACAGATCATTAGTACTATCTAAAGTCTGCCTGTATAAAAAAGGGGACTTTTGCCATAAGTTTTGAAGATTACTATAAAGTGATTTATCCAGAACTGGTTGATTGCAATCACTACTACAAGCACAATCACTAAAAATGGAATCTAAATACTCTGATGGCAGAATAATATCCGCGTCTGTTGAACAGGCGCAATCCTGCTCGTATGTTGGGCTTGGAACGCTCCATAAGATTTCAGGGTGGTGGGCATGGTTATCAGACACTGCAAATTTTCCTTTTATTTGAAAAACTCTAAATATTCAAAGACATTATAAAGGTACTCGCTTGTCTAGCTGCAATTTTGAACCCAAATTTATCAAACAAGTGGAAGGCGATCTTATTGTTCACGTTTACTGTGAGATCAATTTGTTTAATGCCATTTTTTAAAGCCCAGGCAAAAGATGTCTCCATCAACTTATATCCAATCTTTTGATTTCTATAGTTTGGCAACAACCCAATTCCTAATTCTCCAAAGTTCCTATCGATGTTACATTTTTCTGGAAATATACGGCACCATCCAATAACTACATCGTTTTCTTCTGCGACAAAAAGAGCATGCATTTGGCAATTCGAATTTGAAAAAGCATGAAGCCATTGATAAGTAGGAATAAAACTTTTTGCATCCATCCATTTGCTCTCGGCACACACCAAACCAATAACCATTTCAATTCTTGTTCTATCTTTTGGCGAATACAAACGACTTACCATAAGAAATTTTCAGCAATAAGCTTCTCGAACGATCTTAGCCCCGCAGCATCAAAATAGTTATTATGGACCTCATGTGTCCCATCCAAAACCCATCCCATTTCATCAGGATTAAGTGGTCCCAAATATTTATAGATCATTTTTCGTCCTCCCAAAATATCTCTAAAGTCTTTTCCATATTTCTCATTATACGCGACTGATAGTGTCCAGTTATACCCGACCACGTTCAATTGCTTCCTAACTTCATCAACATTGTCTTGCTGATTCGCCTGTTCATATTTACTAAAAGCCATTTTTCCCAGCAAAAGATATGTCTTGCCAAGCTGGACCCAAAACCAGGGTATAAGCCCTTCGGTACCTAACGGAGGACGCTCTTTAGTGTACAGATATCGATCATCAATCATATCAAAAACAGTATCCACTACTTTTTGAGCTTCGTCAAAATCATTAATATAGTAGTACATCCATGCCAGGTTCACAAGCGCATCCACACCGCGATATGCAAATTCAACACCAGCACTCGTTACGGCCGACTCAAACGCATCCCTCCCTTTCGTAACAAGATCCGCCATTCGTGCCTTATCTGATTTCATTCGTCGAGCTGTCTCACGGTATACACAACCTAACTCAATATACGCCTCAGCCAATCTCATCGGTTCCTTCACCCTGTCAGTGAAAATACCAACCGCCTCTTTCGCATACTGCTCTGCTAATTCCAGATTCTTAAGCGATTGCTCATCTGTCAGCAGATCTGCAACGTTGGTCATCCTCCGCAAGGCTTCCGCCAGCGCGTTACACGCCAGACCTATCCCGCGAGGCTGCTCCAAGTCTCGAAAAATGCCCAATGCCTGCTCACAACGAAAACGAGCTCGCTCTGGCTGTCCATTTCGAGTTTCAATTAATCCAAATGTAGTAAGGCTCAATGCAATTGCATAACGATGTCCCAACTTGCGGCGCAAATCAAGTCCATCATCACAGTGAGACATTGCGGCTTGAAAATCACCGATTTCCGCCAATGACCAGGATAGATTGTTCAATGTGTTGGCATGCTCGGATTCAACACGAAGTTCCCGCCAAAGACGAATGTTCTTTCGATAATACTCAACAGCTTTTGCGAAATCCCCGCGGGAACGATACAAATATCCGGTTATATCCTGAGCATAAGCCATCAACAGCTTCAGCCGCCACTTATCGAACTCGGGTTCAAACTGATCGGAAAGATGATCCAGAGAGGACAGAACATCCTGCAAAATACTTTCTGCGCGTTCAAATTCCATACCGCTATAGATCAATGACCAGCTTTCCCAAACCTTCAAGCTAAGGGCAGCAAAGCTCCCCTCTTCCAACAGATCACTACACAGGTTTCGAAATTGTCCGATCTGTAACAAAGCCCTCTCATACTGTCCATTGGCAATGCTGTTCTTGATCCAGCGAACTCCAATATCTCCATCAATGTACTTTAGAGCCCCGAGTTCATTTACATCTTTTCTACGGGGTTTCGCAAATTTCAACAACTCATCCCGTAATAATAGCCAGAGATTTATGTCATTGCTTTGAAATGCTTCTTCTGCCGCCCTGGAATACTCCTGAATCCCTTTTATATAGTTTACCTGAAGGCAGTAGTATACATACTCCACTTGATAACTTTGCAACCGTGCCCGCGCTACTCGCAACTTTTGTTGTTCAGTTACCAACTGCGCCTTCTGAGCCTCGGCAATCTCCTTCAAAGAGCCTGAAGAGACAAGTCGATTTGTTGCTTTTTGTAAATCCCCGACAATACGGATCTGTTCCTTGATTTTCTCTTCGTAAAAGCGAACGATCAATTCGTAAGTCTGCTTCACGTTGTGTCTTTGCCTGCCGCTGCGATGAAGGGTTTGCATGAGACTGTACATCTCATCCTGCAGAAACACCAGGTGATCGATATCACGGATCTTGACGAAAGAAAGACGAAATTCCAGATCCCGCAGGGTATTAATATATCCTCTTGCCTGCTCAATTTCATCCTCTGTCGGTCGATCTCTCTTGAGGATCCAGGCCAGCAAATCCGCCCCCATTCCCTTCGGTGTCCATGCCAATGCTTGAATGACATCATCCAGAGGACGACGAATACCCTGAAAGCCATGAATAATAGCTTCCTTGAACTGTGTCTGTTCTCGCCGCAGCCCTATCTCAGAGTCGGCTTGTTGTTTAATAGTATCAAGCGGGGTACGGATTATTGGAAGTAGTTCCTCGGTCACAGCCAAATAATCTACAAACAAGGAAAGTAGGAATGGCTGTCCCTCGGATAGATAGTACACAACTTGCCTGATTGCTCGCGGAATTTTCTCCAACCGCTCAGCCACTTGAGGATTCTCAGTCTGTGAAATTTCAACCACTGCATTGAAATAATCCAGTGTTTCTGGCTCTGAGAATGTCGGTAATTTTATGAGGGTGAACTTTATTTCTTTGGCTTCTTCCAGCTTGCGCAGTTCATCTTCAAGCTGGGGTGACTCTGGACGACCTGCGATCAAGACAACCGCATTAGAAATTTTGGGAAGAAAGCTCTTCACCATCCATCCTGCCACCCCGATCGGTTCATCCGCAAGCCCTAATGCATCCTGCACTCGATCAATTTCGTACACCAAATTCTCAACAGTATCAAAGGCCAGCACAATTTTGTCATAACTTTTCCCAATATCATTAAAGTCACTTATGAAGGCTTCAATCATTCTTGCACGCTGCTGGGTAACCGCCCGTAGGATTTGTGAAAGATCATATTTAACATGATCCAACTCAGTATATTGTCTAACATAATTGCTGAAGTTGTCGTCGTGATGATCCAGCACTTCGACAATATCTGCAATTACTCCCTCTTCATTATGGGTATATGTATGATACAGATCCACAAGCCGGGATGCGGAAAGGATTTTTGATGAGGACCATGCCCCTTTCTCATCAACCTTCAATTTCTTCAACACATCATCCAGCAGGCGAGTCTTTCCCCAGCCACCAGGAGCAGTGATATAGAACACATGCGGTTTATCCGATTTACTATTTATGGCGTCATGGATATCTTTGAGTATATCCTCACGCCCAATCAATTCAGGAGTGGCACGAACACTGGTGTATTGTTCTATTATCATATTTCAGTCCTTCGCTTCACAGTCCGCAGGGTCAAATCCGGCCTGTTCCAATTTGGCTCTGTGATACGCTGCTTTATTCCGAAAGATATCCGAGTCGTATTCATCTGCCCAGCCTGTATACATTTTCATTGCAGTGCAGTGCAAGGTATGCCGCAATTCATTATCTCGAATCTGTATTTCTTGTTCAAGGGTAGTTCTGGTTTGTTCTTCAATTGCATAAGCATTCTTGCTCATGTCCCAAGCTATCAATTTTCCCGGACCGATTTGGATGTTGGTCAAAATCGAAAAGAGGGAAATACTTCGCTTCACATCCCAATTTCCACTTAAATTCTTGTGAGCTGCAAGTAAAAAAGGTACTTCATATTCCTTATCAAAATCCGGCAAGACACAAAGTGCTTCCAAAGCAGGCAACAACTCGGCAGCGAGGTTTGCTGGCAAGCCTGTGCCTGCCTTACCTATAGCTTCATAAAATTCACGGTTACAGGCCCGGATCGCATCAAGTTCAACAATTTCAGGCGGATTACCTCTGGCTTGATCTAGGATATTCTTATTTATCCCTGGTGAGCCACCACTTATTTCAAAAATCTGATCTGTAAGATGTTTAGCAGCGGGGTTTTCATTTAAAACCTGAAGTTCAGTATGTTCATGATTAAATGCGCCAAGGTTTCTTATATTATCGGCTGTTGGTCGCAAATCAAAGTTTTTCCAACCAGTAACTATCGAACGACCCGTTAAGAAAAAAATAGATTTTGGAAAATTCAACCAAAGTGCCAACATATAATCTTCCAATGCCTCCACCATATCCCTCTTAAGTATATCAACTTCATCAATCAAAAAAACAACAGCCTTATCTCTCTGCAATGTTTCAATATTCCCTTGCAATCTACTTGCGTATTGTGCAACAGCTTCAATAGTTATATCGTCATTATCCAAAGGCTGGACTCCTAGATGCGTATCAATCTGTAATTCGAACGCTCTAAAAACTCTTTCTACAAACATCTCAACTGGTAATGTTGCATAATCAAGAAATGAAATATTAAATGAACAGGATGTCGGCAATTCATGGGTTAGGCAATATTCATATCTCCGCAAGAGACTAGTCTTCCCGATTGAAGCCATTCCAACAAGGTGAAATACTCGCTTACTAGCATCAATTTTTTCTGATTTTAAAACAGATAATACGAGGCTTTTTAAAAACTCAACATCTTCTTCCCGATCAATAAAACGAGGAAGTTCAAAGGGCAACATCATCTAATACCTCCCAAAGAATAGCATTGAATTCAGTATCATTGTCATCACCTTTGATACAAGAATTTTTGGCGCCCCCTAGATTTCAATGCTAGGTCAGGCGTGACGCGGTTTTAGGGATCGCTCCTTGCGAATCCAATCAACTGCCGCCGCCATATCCTTGGGAGTAAGCTTCTCTTGCACTTCATTTTGAACGTGATATACGAATAGTCTATCGACCGTCTTGATCAAATCCCTGGGGTTGGGATTACCAAGCTTTACGATCTCTTGTGCCAACACTTCCTCTGGTGACTGTTTTGCGCCACGTAAGGGAAGAGAACTGATGGCACGCAGGCTACTGTATTTACCGCCGCTTGCTTCCTGTAGACGTTGCTGAACGACTTCGCCGAGCGCATCTGCATCCCATGTAATTGTAGTAACTTCGCTCTTAGAAGTCAATAGAAATTGGAGTTCATCTTGCATTTCAATAGGGAGAAAATATTTCGTAAATATTTTATTTTCCCGCCATTCATTGTTCTTTTCAAGCAGCCATGATATCGCTTCGACCCCTTTTTTCGCATCTTCTCCGGTCTCCACGTAGCCATCAACACCGTCAATTAGAATATAAATGGCTTCGTACCCAAGTTTTTCAAGAATAAGTCCTACAATTTTCTCAAATCGTTGCCTAGGCTCAAGCTTTGCAACGGCCGGGTTTCTGAACTTATTGAGCTGCTCTACCAATAAAATAATATCTTTTTTACTAGGCGGGTTAGGTAATAGGCCAGCGGTTTTGTCAAAAGAATCAAGCAAAGGTTTTACACTACCTTTATCAACCATTTGCTGAAGATAATCCACAGGAGAGTTGAAATCAAAAATTTGGCAAATTTCCATCAACAAATTCTTATCTTTTATTATTGAGGTAGCATGATAAACGAGATATAGCAATAATTCCCGATCAGCAGATTTAGCGAGTCGTTTATAGTGTAAATTAAGACCCAAATTACTATTTTTAACGGATTCGGGATTAGGCAAATTATAAATAATGGGAAATATTTTCCTCCCATTCTTCCCTACTCGGCAATCCCGTGCTAGTCTTACTCGAAACGCGCTTTTTCCACTTCCAGGAGGGGCAAACACAAATGATGTAACATCTCCACTTATAGATTTATACTGGTCGTGGTCAACCAAATAGAAGGGAATAAAAGGGTCCTCGCTAGCATCCAAAGTAGCAAACGGATTTATTTTAAGTCCCACACTATTTAACCATTCTAAGGTGTTTTTATTCATATTCTTATTTGGGGTTATGACAATTGGATTTGTGTCAGGAGCCACAACATGGGAATGTGGCGAAGACCTATAATCCGCATCCACAGCTACCTTTGCGGCTTTTATAGCATTCCATAACATGGATGTTGTTCCAGTTACAACTTCTTCAAATGACATAACCTCAACCTTTTATCCTTTATTACAAAACATATTTTCAAAAGGGTCACTCTTCCTGCGATGTATGCGCCACTTGCAAAAATAAATACGAAGGAAGGGGACACCTTGATACGCAACAAGTACCCAATAAAACAGCAAAGTAATTTAAAGTAACTTCTACTTACCCAAATTGTCGTTTATTGAGACGAAAAGTTACGCAAAATATTTACTGATCATAAATACAGAATAAGAGATTCAAAAGTAAAAATAGACAACTAATTAAATCCCAACTGTCTATTGACATCTAGGAAGTCTGTCTATACTACCTATATTATTGGATAAAAAAGCAACAGTAACATGGTAAATTTCTTGTTTGAATCTAACAAAAAACTGACAAGACCATTATTGAAAAGCCTGAGTTGACAATCGTATCCCCATGTCCCTCTTGCTTGTAACAAAAACGGGCTCTTTATCTTTCGGATTTGGCTCAACTATCTGTCGAATACGATAAATTACTGTATTGATCAGATCATCATATTCCTTGGAAAGAGTGAATTGTTCGCCAAAATCTTTAATTTTATCTTCAGGTACAGCGAATGGTACATAGGCTTTATAGTAAAGTTCTTTTTTAGTACAGTATCTACCTTGATTTTTATAAAGATAGGAAAATATTGCCCCAACTTCTGCCGAGAGCATCTTAACCGCTCCCATTCCAACCCTAATCTGGTTCGTCTCAGGATCAAATTTCAGGTTCAAAGATGAACGGCTTCTTGCGTTCTTCCATTCTGCTTTCGACAGTCTACGTGATTTCCCGCTTGATACTATATCCCAATACGTGGAGACAAGTGGGCGGAAATATTCAAGCCAGCCGCGCGGATTCGACCCTCCGCAAACCATAAGCCAAGAGTTGACCTCTTCTGTATTATATATATCACCAATAGACACCACGTCGCCAACAGTGACTGCCAAACGACGTTCAATGATGGAAGACAAGTACTTTTCATCCCATGACAAGCGAAAAACCATTGCTCTGTCGCGAGTTATGGCAATTGCATCCGCCAATTCCGCTTCAAACTCCATAGGGAGCGCCATTTTGAATGACAGGTAGGGAATATTAAACATCTTTAGAGTCGAAAGAAGCGAACGAAGAGAATTGACTGCGCTCTTTCTCTGATTTTCAGTAACCCACTCCACTCCATCTACCATGATCCAAACACTTGCAAAACCAATCATCTCCATAGCCTTTGTAAACTCGGTGGCAACTACCATCGGATCGAAATCATCCTCAAACAGATCATGAGGGAAGCGCTCATTTAATTCATTAAATTGATCTTTTTCTTTTTTGGATAATGCTGATGGCAAAGTCTCAAGAAAATCCTTTTTATCTGCAAAGCGTTTTACAAACCAAACAAGATACTCCTGAGTAGCAGGAGCGGCTTTGAAGAGTAGGGATGGCTCTTTCGATAGTTTTTCGCCGAATATCCTGACGCATGAACACAATATATCCAACAGCTGATCCATTGCTAAAGAAGTACTTGGCGCCTTCACCTTTTCTGATGTTACTGGGTGCCAACGTACGATCAATCGCTTTGTATTAGTAATGCCATATTGTTCCAGTGCAAGGCAGCTGGCGGTTTTTCCTGATCCAGGTTCGCCAAAAATAACCGTGGAATGATCTCCCTTGAGAAACTCAAAATCAGGGGGAGGTACAAACGCACGTTGGATCAACCAAGGTTCGGTCTCGGCCTTTTTTGTACTAAAAGCTGACAAACCTAGTTTTTCGATACTTGGCATTGTTCCTTCACTTTTATTGATTCTAAAAGAGGCAAATCTTAGTTGAAGTCGCGTTGATTAAAAAATAATTAAAACAATCCAAAGTGTTCATTTACAGATGTCTCAAAAGTCTTTAAAGCCACTTCATTATAATAACTATTATAAGCGGAATACACACCATCCAAAACCCATCCCATTTCATCAGGATTAAGTGGTCCCAAATATTTATAGATCATTTTTCGTCCTCCCAAAATATCTCTAAAGTCTTTTCCATATTTCTCATTATACGCGACTGATAGTGTCCAGTTATACCCGACCACGTTCAATTGCTTCCTAACTTCATCAACATTGTCTTGCTGATTCGCCTGTTCATATTTACTAAAAGCCATTTTTCCCAGCAAAAGATATGTCTTGCCAAGCTGGACCCAAAACCAGGGTATAAGCCCTTCGGTACCTAACGGAGGACGCTCTTTAGTGTACAGATATCGATCATCAATCATATCAAAAACAGTATCCACTACTTTTTGAGCTTCGTCAAAATCATTAATATAGTAGTACATCCATGCCAGGTTCACAAGCGCATCCACACCGCGATATGCAAATTCAACACCAGCACTCGTTACGGCCGACTCAAACGCATCCCTCCCTTTCGTAACAAGATCCGCCATTCGTGCCTTATCTGATTTCATTCGTCGAGCTGTCTCACGGTATACACAACCTAACTCAATATACGCCTCAGCCAATCTCATCGGTTCCTTCACCCTGTCAGTGAAAATACCAACCGCCTCTTTCGCATACTGCTCTGCTAATTCCAGATTCTTAAGCGATTGCTCATCTGTCAGCAGATCTGCAACGTTGGTCATCCTCCGCAAGGCTTCCGCCAGCGCGTTACACGCCAGACCTATCCCGCGAGGCTGCTCCAAGTCTCGAAAAATGCCCAATGCCTGCTCACAACGAAAACGAGCTCGCTCTGGCTGTCCATTTCGAGTTTCAATTAATCCAAATGTAGTAAGGCTCAATGCAATTGCATAACGATGTCCCAACTTGCGGCGCAAATCAAGTCCATCATCACAGTGAGACATTGCGGCTTGAAAATCACCGATTTCCGCCAATGACCAGGATAGATTGTTCAATGTGTTGGCATGCTCGGATTCAACACGAAGTTCCCGCCAAAGACGAATGTTCTTTCGATAATACTCAACAGCTTTTGCGAAATCCCCGCGGGAACGATACAAATATCCGGTTATATCCTGAGCATAAGCCATCAACAGCTTCAGCCGCCACTTATCGAACTCGGGTTCAAACTGATCGGAAAGATGATCCAGAGAGGACAGAACATCCTGCAAAATACTTTCTGCGCGTTCAAATTCCATACCGCTATAGATCAATGACCAGCTTTCCCAAACCTTCAAGCTAAGGGCAGCAAAGCTCCCCTCTTCCAACAGATCACTACACAGGTTTCGAAATTGTCCGATCTGTAACAAAGCCCTCTCATACTGTCCATTGGCAATGCTGTTCTTGATCCAGCGAACTCCAATATCTCCATCAATGTACTTTAGAGCCCCGAGTTCATTTACATCTTTTCTACGGGGTTTCGCAAATTTCAACAACTCATCCCGTAATAATAGCCAGAGATTTATGTCATTGCTTTGAAATGCTTCTTCTGCCGCCCTGGAATACTCCTGAATCCCTTTTATATAGTTTACCTGAAGGCAGTAGTATACATACTCCACTTGATAACTTTGCAACCGTGCCCGCGCTACTCGCAACTTTTGTTGTTCAGTTACCAACTGCGCCTTCTGAGCCTCGGCAATCTCCTTCAAAGAGCCTGAAGAGACAAGTCGATTTGTTGCTTTTTGTAAATCCCCGACAATACGGATCTGTTCCTTGATTTTCTCTTCGTAAAAGCGAACGATCAATTCGTAAGTCTGCTTCACGTTGTGTCTTTGCCTGCCGCTGCGATGAAGGGTTTGCATGAGACTGTACATCTCATCCTGCAGAAACACCAGGTGATCGATATCACGGATCTTGACGAAAGAAAGACGAAATTCCAGATCCCGCAGGGTATTAATATATCCTCTTGCCTGCTCAATTTCATCCTCTGTCGGTCGATCTCTCTTGAGGATCCAGGCCAGCAAATCCGCCCCCATTCCCTTCGGTGTCCATGCCAATGCTTGAATGACATCATCCAGAGGACGACGAATACCCTGAAAGCCATGAATAATAGCTTCCTTGAACTGTGTCTGTTCTCGCCGCAGCCCTATCTCAGAGTCGGCTTGTTGTTTAATAGTATCAAGCGGGGTACGGATTATTGGAAGTAGTTCCTCGGTCACAGCCAAATAATCTACAAACAAGGAAAGTAGGAATGGCTGTCCCTCGGATAGATAGTACACAACTTGCCTGATTGCTCGCGGAATTTTCTCCAACCGCTCAGCCACTTGAGGATTCTCAGTCTGTGAAATTTCAACCACTGCATTGAAATAATCCAGTGTTTCTGGCTCTGAGAATGTCGGTAATTTTATGAGGGTGAACTTTATTTCTTTGGCTTCTTCCAGCTTGCGCAGTTCATCTTCAAGCTGGGGTGACTCTGGACGACCTGCGATCAAGACAACCGCATTAGAAATTTTGGGAAGAAAGCTCTTCACCATCCATCCTGCCACCCCGATCGGTTCATCCGCAAGCCCTAATGCATCCTGCACTCGATCAATTTCGTACACCAAATTCTCAACAGTATCAAAGGCCAGCACAATTTTGTCATAACTTTTCCCAATATCATTAAAGTCACTTATGAAGGCTTCAATCATTCTTGCACGCTGCTGGGTAACCGCCCGTAGGATTTGTGAAAGATCATATTTAACATGATCCAACTCAGTATATTGTCTAACATAATTGCTGAAGTTGTCGTCGTGATGATCCAGCACTTCGACAATATCTGCAATTACTCCCTCTTCATTATGGGTATATGTATGATACAGATCCACAAGCCGGGATGCGGAAAGGATTTTTGATGAGGACCATGCCCCTTTCTCATCAACCTTCAATTTCTTCAACACATCATCCAGCAGGCGAGTCTTTCCCCAGCCACCAGGAGCAGTGATATAGAACACATGCGGTTTATCCGATTTACTATTTATGGCGTCATGGATATCTTTGAGTATATCCTCACGCCCAATCAATTCAGGAGTGGCACGAACACTGGTGTATTGTTCTATTATCATATTTCAGTCCTTCGCTTCACAGTCCGCAGGGTCAAATCCGGCCTGTTCCAATTTGGCTCTGTGATACGCTGCTTTATTCCGAAAGATATCCGAGTCGTATTCATCTGCCCAGCCTGTATACATTTTCATTGCAGTGCAGTGCAAGGTATGCCGCAATTCATTATCTCGAATCTGTATTTCTTGTTCAAGGGTAGTTCTGGTTTGTTCTTCAATTGCATAAGCATTCTTGCTCATGTCCCAAGCTATCAATTTTCCCGGACCGATTTGGATGTTGGTCAAAATCGAAAAGAGGGAAATACTTCGCTTCACATCCCAATTTCCACTTAAATTCTTGTGAGCTGCAAGTAAAAAAGGTACTTCATATTCCTTATCAAAATCCGGCAAGACACAAAGTGCTTCCAAAGCAGGCAACAACTCGGCAGCGAGGTTTGCTGGCAAGCCTGTGCCTGCCTTACCTATAGCTTCATAAAATTCACGGTTACAGGCCCGGATCGCATCAAGTTCAACAATTTCAGGCGGATTACCTCTGGCTTGATCTAGGATATTCTTATTTATCCCTGGTGAGCCACCACTTAATTCAAAAATCTGATCTGTAAGATGTTTAGCATTAGGTTTTTCTCTTACTACTTGAAGTTCTGTATTCTCATAATTAAATTTACTGAGATTCCTGATATTAATACCCGCCATAGGTCGCAAATCAAAGCTTCTCCAACCCGTAACAACAGAACGCCCCGTTAGTACTAAAACAATATTTGGCTGATTTATTATCGCTTCTAACAAATTGTTTTCAAGCGCATTTATCTGATCGCTTGAAAGCATATTAACTTCATCCAACAACAAAACAAGGGTTTTTTCTCTTTGAATTTGCTCAAGACCTCTCAAAACCCAACTTGAATAAATAAATAGAGTTTGAGGTGCATTTAGGAACGGCGAACTTACAATTAACTCATTTGAAATTTTCTCGTCAATAAACCTCAGCAGTTCGGACAAAAACTTATCAACCTCCAAATCTGCATAGCTGCTAAGGTCAATATAAACTGGGAAAAATGATTTTGATTCATCATGCGAGAGCCTATCACAGTACTTTTGCAAGAACCAACTCTTTCCAATCTGCGATCGTCCAACCATATGTATAATTCTTTGACCGCTACTTAATGCTACGCCTTTAGACACAGCGGATGCAATGCTATGTAAGGACTCAATCTCTTCTTCGCGATCAATAAATTCTCCAGGGTTATATAACAGTCTCATGATTTTGCTCCTGAAGTTGAAAGGGCACCCCTGGCAATTAAAGCAGCGCGGACAATAGAAAATGCTTTCGCATCTAATTTATCAGATTCCTTCAAGCGCTCTTCTGCATAACGAATCAATGCATTTCCATATCGTATTACCTCACGTGGGGATCCATTTGTAGCCTCTATTATTAATCCAAATGGATCATTCACTGTTCGCTTATCACACACTGCCGCAAGTTTTTCAAATCTGATTTTAATTACATCGCAAAGGCGAATATCATTCCATTCAATTTCTTCATAGTTATCTACAAGAACACTGTTTAACTCAAGCTTAAGTCCATCTGGGAGAAACACCTTTAGAAAAAAATCAACCCTTGTTAAAGAAAAGGCAAGCTCCACTAATTCTTTTATTGCTTCAACATTATCGGGCAATAGGTATTTACTCCCTATGTCCAGGATACAATATGTACGATCAAACCCATCTGGTCTGGCCATATAAAGAAGATCCATGATTTCAGCATTATTCAAATTCCTGCTAAATGAATTAATAATTAACCCATTTAACTGGGCAAGAATTTGTTCCCAATCATCATTGGAAACATGGCCGGATCTCTTAAACGTAACGTTCAAATTCTCCACTGTCCGCGCCTGCTTTATCATAAGCCTACCCATAGCTATTTTTTGACTGGTGTCAGCATCTAAAAATCGGCGCGGATTATCCGATACAAAATCAATCAATGAACGCGAAACCGCATCTATGATGCCATCCCTAACATTTGGTATATGCTGGAAATTGGAATAAATCGGAAAAGCTCCATTTTCATCAAGACTGGTATTCAGGTAAGCATCCCGGCATTTTTTCACAAGATGGTAGGCAGCAGCAGTTTTGCCCATCCCACCCTTACCAAAAACAAACACAGGTCTTGCAAACCCTATACGATTTAGAATGGGGTGATCTACAGTAACATTTTCAAATTTCACATCCACCTCTGCAGATTCAGAACCAAATGAAGCACGCTGTGGATCACAGTTGTGAGATTTAAGCCAACTGTAAGCCTGGCGAGAGGCTTGGTTGTCTTTGCTTTGCCACAAAGATCGCCAAATTATAGGTATTGAACTTATGCGGTTCAGCCCCCTCGCGGCAGTTAGTTCATCATCTTTTATAATGCCCCGATATTCCCAATACCTATTAATCATAACTTGTATCTTTAGTAATTTTGCATCTTTCAATAATAAATGACCATGCACACTATCATCACCCAAAACTTCCAAAATTATCGGAAAGTTTCGGGGAAGAGCAATGTATCTCTGTATGATAGGTAGCAACAGCGGTTTTACCGTTTCTCTCCAACGCACATAAGACTTTAGAACACAAGCTACTTCTTGAATGGTTATTTCCAAATTTTTTTGAGGGGGGACCATTTTTTGTAACTGGTCTAATAATTGGACATCCTCAGAAAATGAATTGCTATGGAATTTCCCGGTCAGAAAAAAAATATCTTCAATGATTAGCTTTGCTTCGACGAAGTTTTTATTCTGCCAAAGTTCAAAGATTTCTTTTGTAAGTAGCCTATGGCAACCCGCAATCTCTAACTGGGAATAAATATCAGAAAAATCGGCAAAACTTTCTTTTTGGCACCGCCCCACAAAATTACGTACAACGAGAACCGGGTTATCTGGAAATCCTTTTAATAATTCTTCTTTATATTTCTCCCTGGCTTCATTTCTTTTTTGCTCGATATCTTTTTGTCGCTGCGATAAATAGGTCACTACACCAGAAATAACACCGGAAACCAATAAAATCATTGAGCTTTTCTGCTCTACGGCGTTATTCATGAAATCTCTTAAAGTCGCCCATAATACAGTTTCAACATTTACAATGATAATTACTGGCTTTAAAAAAAGCTCTTGAGATTTAAGTGTTATCTCTTTTTCTTCATAATAACCCAACCCTTTAATAATTCTTGAATTTACAACAATCAATTTAATAGTTTGTGGTGAGTTTGGGCTTTTTACATAAACCTTTAAAGGAATTATTCTTTGAGATGCAATTTCTGGTTCGTCATAAACTCTTAATTCATTAGGCAAAGTCAATTTTATTGATTCGGGTGGACTCACTTTACATCTAGTGGTAAACGTTATTTCCGCAGGTTTATCGTTTGCCAAAATCAATCGAGGATATTCGATTCGCAAACATCGGCCATCCTTGGTTTCTACAACACGAGAATAATTATAATTTTCATAAGGGCTATAAAAAAAAACAATAAGCCAAATAACAGCCAATACAAACGCCGCTGCAGCAGTAGCAACCGCAATAAATCTAAAAAACCTCTCAACTCCACCAAGCCATAAATCCCCAACTGCGACAAAAAATCTAAACGATTTCACAATAGCATTAAGCAATAACTTCCAAACATCTTTAAACCAGAAAAACCAATTAAATTTAAGTCTTCTTGGCGGCATATAAAAATGTATTTGTTTTCGTAAGCGGCTTAACATAGGAATCAAAGCCCTCCAAAAGTAACCATGAAGTTTAATGACGGCCCAAGCTATATTCTTCCAATTATACCGCTCGTCTGGACTTTCATACGGTGAGGTAGCAGTACATCAGCAAACCAGCCAACTTATACTAAAGCAATTTTAGGTTTAATTTTGGTGTCAGATTCGGGACAGATTCGTTATAGTCAACAGCAAGCAAGGTGTAGGATAGCTCGCCCAGGAAACAAGTATAGTTGGGGCAGATCAAAATCACACACTACAGAAAAGAAAGGATATGTTGCTTATAAACAATTATAACCAAGAATAGTATCAACATCCACTCTCCCACAAAATTCGACCTAAAAGGAGCATAAGGATTGACATCAACTACGTGTTTCTGAAAATTTGATGAGCAAGCCACCAAAAAAATCGAACAACCCATCTTCAACTTCCGTAAGGAACAAGCGTAATCGAAGCAAATCAAATTTACGTATCAAAGAAAGGAGGTGCTGTTTATAGAATAATCAAAACCAAGAATAGTATCTGCATCCACCATTTTTAAAAATCAAATTTGGAAAGGAGAACAGGATTGACGTCAGTTTTAGCCAACAGAATTCGATGAGCAATCCAACAATACTAAAAAATCTATTCTCAACTTTTGTGCGGACAGTCATCACCTGTCCGCACAACGTTTAAATTAGAAAAGATATGATTAAAAGTCGACCAGGAAATTGCCGATCAGGAATAAAAGATTGCTGTTAGATTTTGTCAATTTACTTTTTATTATCAAGTTATGCTTACATCATATATCAACAAGACTTTTGCGGACTAAATAACAGTTTTATTAGGTTGGATTGATGCAAAATATAGATAGAAAGAAATAAATCAAATCCAATCAAACAAAAGGAGATAAACATGTCCGTATTCAACTCAGTAGGTTCCCCCCTCGTCGTGCTAATGGTTATTCTGCTTGTTGCAGGATCAATTTTCGGCATAGCGGTCAGCGGAGCAGATTTTTTCAACCCCGCTACCAGCAATGCAGAAGCAGATCGAATAGCTGCTGAGACCAGTCATCAGCAAGCTATTTTCGAACAAACCGAGCGACTCACAAATGTACAAACAGATGCTCAAATTGAGGCGCTTCAACGCGAACAAGAAATTGCCAAACAAGAAGCACAGCTGTCTCTGAGTTATGAGCAGCAACTTAACGAAAAGAAGCTGACCGCTTACGAGAGCTTCATGCAGATTCTTAATACCCTTTTATGGGGGTTGGGAATTGCCATCAGTACTGCAATCGTTCTTGCAACGGGGCTTATCTTAGGCCCGAAGGCACTCGTTGCGTTGCGGGTAAATAACACCCATCCACAAGCACCAGCAAAAACAAATATTCAGACTTCTCCTTTCCCAGTAGATCTTTGGAAATCTGAAGAGTTTCGAAAACGGATGGTTAAGAATGCGCGCGAGAATGAGTCTGTCATGCGCCAAGCAATGTTCAAAAACCAAAATATACAGCCATTTTACAACCCTGCAAATATCAGTCGAGACCAGTTGAACAAGTTACCTTGGGCAGAATAATATGAAATTGAATTACTTTGGTGGAGGATAGCCTGTAAAATCAGGCTATCCTCCACCAAATTTCAATTTTGGACATTGCTTTTGGTCATTCTTCGGAAAATGGTATATAATTTTCTTCGCTAAGAAATTATGATAATTTAAGGCGGATTTTCCACCTAACGCAATCAATATTTCATCTTCTGACATTATTAAAATATAAAATCTTGACTCCAGATTTTCAAGGAGACTTAAAATGTACGAGCAAATGACCACCTGTAAAAAATGTCAAAGCGCAAGGTCAACTGATCTCAAATCTCCTTGCAAGACGTGCGGCGCACACGCCACATTATTTGGTTATCTTTTTGATGATGAATTCAAAACAGCTATGTGGGCAACAATAATTGTGTCTGGTTTCATTATTTTTGCTTGCCTATCAGGTATGATTTTTCTTGCAGCACAAAGTTTTCTACTAACAAAATAAGCCATAAAACCACAAACAGATTCCTTCACGCTAGTAATTGGAGATGAAATATGAACAGACGTGTCCTCATATTAACGATTCTGATTTGCCTAGGAATTATTATTGCATGTGTAATTGCTGGATCAACATATTATACGCGTATAACAGTACCTATAGGATTAACTCAAGACCTTATTCAAACTCAAGGCGCTGCCACTACTTCATCGTTTAGTCTTTTGGCCACAGATTCAGCAATTAAAACTCAAGCAGCAATGCCAACCCCAACCCCATTGCCGACTTTGACCCTTATACCAACATCAACTTTAGTACCTACAATACCTCCTCAACAAGAAATTTGTGATGCGGTAGTACAAGGTACATCCCGAGCTGTATATCCGTTCCCTGGACTAGGGCATTCATTGTTTATTAAGCTTTTAGAAGTTGGAACTAAGTTAAAGATTTTAGGGAGGATAGGGGATAATGATTGGTATAAAGTGGAAATTAATGGCGAACAAGGGTGGATGAAAAGCGATTCTTTGCGAGTGTTAAATTCCTGCAAGCCGACATTATTTGATTTGCATTATTTGGCTAATTGGCTAAATCAAGATGAAAACCTAATATTAGAAGATACTTTTTCTGCAAATGCGAATATATGGATTGACACAGAATCGCAAGAAAGTATATTGGTGAATACTACGCCGGGGGGTGAATCTGCATTATCTATCCAAGCCGAAAATGAGAGAGTTATTACAACAACAAACCCTCGCGTTTCTGATGTTCCCGAATTCAAACTCTATACATCCTTTACAGTTGAAAAGGCAAGCGACCAAAGTTCTTTCGGTATTCGATTTAGGGACTCAGGCTCGGAGTACTACCAAATTTCCTTATCACCAGCAAGTTGCAAAATTGATGTATATGCTACAGGTAAATTGGTGTACTCAAACAATATGAATCTTAAGACATGTATTGATCGCTATTACGATATATATATGGTTATGTCGTCAGACTATAAATTATCGATGCAGATTAATGGATTTGATCCCATTTCAATAAACCTACAGGATTCTGATGGGCGATATGGCCATGGAAAAATTGATCTGGTTGCCGATAAAATTGATGTAAAGATGGATTACATTGTTGTTACTGCCCCGAAGTAGTCAATAACCTTTACTCTCAATATTTCTCAAAAGATTATTCTTAGGAATGGAGAAAATGAAATGACACCAATCGACATATATCCAGAAGAAACTAACATTGCCGTGTGGGGACCAACGCAATCAGGAAAAGATTGGTTATACAAAGGTTTTGCCAAGGAACTGGAAGATTACTATTCCCCACGTGCTGTAGATTTTGATTTTATATTACAGGAAAAACACGGAACAGATCCCTATGTGCCAGTAATTGCTGAACCTCCAAAAGACATTGCTCCTACTACTTTTGGTGAGGATTACATTCATTCTTTTATTAGAAGACCAAAACCCGGTGTTATGAACAGCAATTATAGTGCAAGCATCTTAACCCACTACATAAATTTTCACAACAATCGAGGTGCTGACTTAGTGGCGGCAGTTCTGGACCGAGACCGCTTTGAAGAAGCATATTTTTCTATAACAAAATCTCAATACCTATTAATCCTCCTTGATCCATTATTTGACAAATCATCAAAAGAAAAACTCGATTCTAATGAAATTATTCCGGTTCCTTCTGACGATGATGATTCTAATGAGTATCCCGATGTTGCCCTACAACCCGGTATTGGTAAAGATGAATACTTTAAAATATTGACCAAACTTCTGCAAACTCTTGCTGAAACCCAATCAGCGAGCAGGTATTTGGCTATTTGCATAACCAAAACTGATGCCATAAAAATAAAAAACAATAATCCTTGGGCGCTGCTTGAAAGAGTTTTTGGAAATAAAATATCCCGGTTATTTAATAACTATCGCACTGTTTTCAATATGGAAATGTTTGCTACATCAGCTGCTGGATATACTAAAGTAAGAGGGATTCATCAACCTAACTTTGCTCATGGCAGACTTGTTGACGAAAATCATTGGGATCCATTCAACTGTGCTGCTCCCTTTTTTTGGATGTTTCAAAATAGGGAAATTGAACACATAAAGAGAACTTCAAACTTTTTGAATAAAGAGCATAATTTACGCAAATATATAAGGTATCCACTCCCACGTCAAAACATCTAAGGGTGGTATAGTGCAACAAATTATCTCATTTTCATCTTCGCTCTATAAAACGGATTAATAAACAAATACTCATGCAAATTCGATATATAGAATACGGCAAAGTTTTCCTAACCACATCCAGAGGGGCAATGGAGTATACAGCACTGGATCGTTCAGATAACGAATTAGTTAAGAATACTAAAAGCTTTTATCTACATGAAATTGCTACCTTCAACAAAAAATTCGATTCGCAATCTATTGAAAGCCCAGTAAATAAAAAGATTAGTATCGCGTTAATACCTTGGGATGATTCCAACTATCTTTTTATGCAACTACAACAAAGGGGAGAAGATGAATTTGTGGGTATTAGTGACACACGAGAAACTCAAAGATTATTTAATCAAGCCCGTTTTGTTTTTATTAGTCAAAAAGAGATAACAAGCCGTCTTCCTAATAAAGTTGGGCTTGTGTCAAGCTTGATATATGAAAATCCAAAATATCCTGGCCAGAAAAAACTGCAAGATTATATTTATCCTCAACGCGGAATTACCCTCCAAAAGAATATTGAAGAAGGGAAAATATTACCAATTCCAGATGACTACAACACAGAATTCCTAGCAGGAGTAGTAAATACTTTATTTGAAGGTTCACGACCTCGTAAAGAAATAAAAGGAATATTATTGCCACGTTTGCCAAAATCGCTCTTTATTACCGCGCCAATTGATCTCGACAAAAAAATACATCTTTTTGACATCATTCAATACTGGGTTTATCCTGCTTTAGGTATTATTTCATTTGCATCAGATTATGTAATGAACCGCCAAGTTTCACTTTTTGTATGTCATGAATTTTCTTCTACAGATCAAGTAGACAACGATCGTGTTTTCGATGAAAACACATTAAGAAATATGCAATTTGAAGGATATTTCAATGCGGTTTCTTCATTATCCAAAAACGAGCTGTATCACGAGACCCTCATTTACTATTTAAGAATTGATCTAACGCCAAAAAATGCCGTAACAATATTTAGATTAATCGAAACCGACTTCCCTTTTTCTATTGAAGAAATTATTAAAATAATTGTCGCCTACCTGCCTTACATAAAGGATAAACATCTTGAAAAGATTATCCAACGGCGCTTTAACACACAAGATCAACTACTGAAACTACGAGACATATTAACCAGAATACCTGTTAAAAAGCGAGTAATTATACTCGGACAAATTCTTAACAAAACTAATAATAATCTTGTAAGCTATTACCCTTTTCATTTATCCGCCATGACGGGAATTGATACCAGTAGCCAAGATGCAACTGCCATTCGACAGTTTTTAAGGGATTCGGTTATTCATAGTGATTCAGAGGATTTAGACCTAATTCAAGAAGACGATAAAAAGAGCCTTTATCTGGAGTTGATTTGGTCAGATTGCCAGCTGTCATCTGATGGAAAATTTATTACCTCTAATACTTACCTACAATTCGCGACCAAAACTAATAATGAAATCAATGGGCAGCTGTTGCTTAAAGTTCTCATGGAAAGGAAAGAAGATAGTTTCTTCGAGTCAATTCGCATCCTCTTTTCCACTGAGGTCAGCACTCAATTAATAAAACGAATCACCGAAGGACTGCAAAACAGTTGGAGTAGCTGGGAACTAGGAACAGTTTATAAATTTTGGCAGGTCGTGCCGGTAAAAACTGCAGATATTTTCAATCTCTTATTAAGTTACTTATTACAAAACCAAGAATCCTCCTCAGATTTAATTGAAAACCCATTGATCTTTCGAGCCATGCTTATTAATGGCCGAGATATTCTCAATAAATCGTCAAAGCAAAACCAAGCAACTTATCATAACGCTGAATTAACAAGATCTGATCAAACACAGCTTCCAATAAGGCTTTTGTCTTTATTAGAAAATAATATCATGCTGAACCTTCGAAGAGCGTGCTTGATTATTTCTCGCAATCTCACTAATAATAATGTTCTTTTTGCACACTGGTGGCTTATTGAAGAACTTGCTTATGCAAAAGAAGATATCCTAGTTCAGGATTATTCGGAATTAATTAAGTACTACAAATCAAATCTATTTCCCGACAACGCTGAAGTTCCAAAGAAAGCTCTTTTTCTTCTAAGCGGCGGAGCATCGAAAGAGGAACTATCAATACAAAACTGCATACAAATAGACGACAGCCAAAAATTGCAGGCATATCTAGACTCAATCTTTTATATAACGCTGGCAAATGTGTGGTTAGACTTAGAGCTTAAGATTCCGAGTGCTGATGTTGCCAGTCTAATTATTAGACTGCCAGATGCCACATCACATGGTATTCTAAGAAAAATAATCCTTAATAAAAATAAAGCTCAAGCAGACGAAATCAAGGATTTAGATCCGCAAGTTGCTCTAGATTGGCTGAAGAACACCAAGCAATCTAGAATCTTGAACTCAAAAGGAGAAGATATACTTTACAAAACCTTATTAGATCTAAAAAAACCGACGGTTGAATTTATTCGTCACATGTTAATATTTGAATCAAGTATCGTCGATTCGGTTAGCACTTGGAAGGAGTATTCCAATAAGATTAAGAATATTTACCACAAAAAATGGAAATCTTCCACGCCTGATCCATTCATGAATAATTATATACAATTGACGTCTTTAATGAATGGCTCATTAAATATTAATAAATATCAAGAATTATTAATGAGCATGGCTAACATCAATATTTCTAGTCCAGACAAAGATATTAATGTAGAGAAACGTAAGATTTTAGTTTCAACTATTTTTGAATTTATATATGAAAATAAAGATGCTGACCATCCCTTTGACCAAAGAATATGTGCATTTCTAAATGCGAAGTCTTCCGACCTAGAACTTAACTATACAATTAAAGATTTGGATGAAAAAAGAATTCAATTCTTTTCCGATTATGTGATTGATCATGGCGATTTTTTGGAAAACAAGATTAAGGTATTAATTGAAACTGAATATAGAAAACGACATCATTACAATGAAATTATTCCTAACAGTAATTTACCATCAAAGCTGTCAAACACACAACGTCTTGAATCGCCAAGCCGGAAAGGAGAGAAGTCAACAAACGGTATTAATAACCCTGCCCAATCAGGTAGAAAACCTGCCAACACAACAGCTGTTTCCTGGCTTGAATTAATCTTATGGGGTGTACTGATACTTGTTATATTTGCCATTATTGTTCAGATTTTCATTGCGTTTAATGATGGATTATCCAATGAGATTTTGAAGTGGTTTTATGGTCGCAGGTAAGCTAGGTAGTGCGTGCAGTTTACTTCATATATTAATGAGATTATGAGATTGACAAGTAAGGTTTCTCCAAACAAGAGAAAGTTTCGAATTAAATAAATATCAGAGTTTAAAACCTTAAATTCGTAAATCCTAAGCTTTCAAGACAGAGTTTTTAATAAATTTCAAAATAAAACCTAGAAAGACTGATAATTAAACTATGATTCAGATCACGCATTTTGTTTTTCAAGATGTCCAAATGGGTTGTTTTATTTATTCGAAAATTATTTTCCAGAATAAAGACACAAACCCGGGAAAACTATCAAGTTCCACATAAATTCTCATTGGCTGACAATTGATTTTTTGTATAACAATTTTAGCTTCATAATCCCGATAATCTAATTCAATTTCCTGAGTTTTCAGGATACTTCCGAAATGCTTTTAGCAGTAAAAACACTAGATGTTGTAGTTCTTTTCAGATAGGTAACCATAGAAATAAAGGAGACGAACGGTATGGGATGCTTCCTTTGCATGACGGAAAGAGATTTTGCTCAACTTACATCCTCTATGCTCGCAGGTAGTAGCGTTGTGGGTTTAGGGTCTGGTTGGGTTGGCATCCAAGTACACGGGACAGTTGCACAAACCATTGGGCAACTTGCTGCAAACATTCGTAATTCATACCCTACTACAAGAATTTCAAATCCAACGGAAATTACATATCTGACATTGGCTGAGGTGTCTCCAAATCTTGCTAATTCATGGCTTAAATCCGAAGTCCGTCAGACTGCAATAGAATTTGGCAAGACAGAAGCACAGCAAATTGCTGCAGAAATTTATCAAAAAGGTGGATTCACGATAGACAACATTACGAATAGCACAGGGGTCGATATCAGTGCCCGCCATAGTGGCCACAATTTTAGTATAGAAGTGAAATCCACCTCTACAGATAAATCTATTGGACAACTATTAGGGGAAGGCTATGGTTTTAGACAGTGTAGTGATCCCTGGTTAGAAAAAGTGGGAGTGAATCCAGGTGAAACAACTGTTAATGGAATTATCATCAACACTGTGACCGAAACAGTTTCTTTTTGGCAACGCGTAGATAGCGGCGCAAAAGATTGGCGATGCATTTGTCGGGATATTCCTTTACAAGATGCCTTACAAAATCAAAAGCAAAAATGAGTACTTCAACTAAGAAATCAATATCCAAGCATACAAACCAAAATGTTGACGTATTAATTCAATCTCTTAGTGAATATGTCCAAGTAACTTCAGGTTGCCCACAAGAGCGTATACAGACTTTTGAGGAAATGTTTGATGTCCATCTGCCAAAAGATTATCGGGAGTTCCTTTCTAGTTATGGAGCAGTTGCTGGAAATCAGTTTTCAATTTTTGGATTAGGTAATAATCAAACAGGTATACAGTTATCTGATCTCTTGCTCTTGCTTCGATTGCAATATTTGACATTTCCACTAAATTTGGTACCCGTAGAAGATTTGGGTAATGGAGAAATGGCTTGTTTGGATTGTTCCTCAGGCGGATCATCTTCGAGTTTGGTACTTAGAATTTCTCTAGCAAACGAGAAATCACTAGCAGATGTTCCAATCCTTGCAACCTCTTTCGAAGTATATTTATATAATCGGTTAAGTGATTTCAAGCAAGGAATCAACCAATTTAAAGAAGGTTTGACTGTTTTAGAACAACGAGTTAAGGAATTCCAAAGGACAACTGATTATGATCATGCCGCTGGAGGAAAACTTCCTCGTAATCATATTTGGCGGCCTTACCGCTTCTGCGTTCAGGATGTTTTACTTGGTGCTACCGTTGTCCAACATGTTAGGGGTGACAATTATTTGAACGTGGATGTTTTTCTCACAGAAGAAGTTCCCCCCTATGAACCTGGTAGCGGAGTACGCGGCTTGCTTCTATTCTTATTGTGTGAAGCGTATAAGTGTGGTGGAACTATGGAGATTCGCTTCACAACAAATGTGGAAGGTGGAAAAGTTCCCAAAAAGATTCAAGATCTTGCTCTGCGATTGAGCGTATCTATCCCTGAAGAAAACCTTTCTAGCGGAGTATTGACTCCACGTGATTCACGGTCATTGTTTCTTGCATTAACCCCACTCTCTTCTCAATCACTGACCAGGATAGCCGGCTTGAAATTATCCATTGAACGGTGCTGTTATGTGGTTCAAAAAGGAATTTGGAGCATCTCTGAGGCTGAATTAATCCTAATGTGTGCAACCAATCCGGATCGACTTTTCATGGGCGGAGCTGCAGCTGAACAACGACTTTTATATGCTCAAGACGTCTATTTTGGGAGGCTAGCCTTACTCGGCGGAAATCTAGATCGCGCGCTAGCTCGCCCAAAATGGGAACCATCAGAATCAAACCTGGAAGTTGAAGACGATGAACGTCAAATTGAAATTGAATGGGATACTTCGATGATTGCAAAGCAGTACCGATGTTCTCCATCGCCTAGTGAGGTGGCAAAGAATCTAGTTATTCCTTGGATAACCAAAGATTCGAGTGTCTCGTCCGAAATCCCTTTTGAGCAATCATTTGCAGTTCTTGTTCGTGCTCGGGATTTCAGTGAAATGCGCCTATTCTTGAATCAAGATATTCAACTTGCCCAAGATTATGGCAAACAGCTAAATATCCCAGTGTTTATTCTTCTGCCATATGATTTTTATGATTTAGATTTTCTAACGGAACAAGAACAATTAGAAGTTTGCCTTCTTGCTTCTCAATCCAATGTTGGTTTATTGATATGTCCAGAAACGACTCTTTCTATGGATACGCAAGTTCAGCAACGACTGAGCTCGAGTAGGATTATACGAGAATGAACCAATTTCCAATTATGATTTGTATCGTTCCAGAGAGTTGGTGGGGATCAGGTTCTCCGCAGCCAGAATTTGTACAAATGATATTTGAAGCATTGGCTATTGAACGTAGGCTACCAAAAGGTGTTGACGTTGAAAAGGAGCGAGCAAGATATACAATATGTTCTCGGCAGATAGAACAGATTGTTCGTAAGACGAGTCGAGTCCCTCGCGAGGCTGGTCAGTATTCGCAAATCATTCGATCTGGAAAAGCAGCCATTGGAAAATTGGATAAGGGCTATCTAGTTTTGCTGGATAAGTTTGTTAATGCTGTAGCTGAAGATCCAGCTTGGATAGAATACCGGATTGGCGCGAGTTTTTTTCCTCCCACTAATCAGAATGCAACCTATTCCTTAGCCAAACATATTAAAGGATTCGAGTGGCTAGCCCAGAAGTTGAAACTTGATAAGGATCCTCAAATCAGTCGCCGGTTAAGCATTCTTCGGTGGGCAAACGAACAAAAATGCGGAATAGTGGAAATACTTGATTTCTACCCAATCGAGTCTTCTCAAATATCAAACAAGATTAGATCGTCGCCTCACCCTATCAAACGTTTAGATGAGTTAGTTGCATATAAATCCTCATCCAAAGAAAATTTGTTCTCTGTTGACGAAAATCAACGCGTAAGTAGCCAACAAAGGCGATCGCAGCGCGTAGCAATGAAAACAGAAATAGAGCGTGCAATTCGCTATGATCAGGCTGTTAATATCAATAATTACAGCAATCAGGTTATAACCGATGTTTTACATGATTTTGTTTTCACTCAGGAGGCTAGAAAACCCCACCTTCTGAAAATTGTTTATGAAGATGGTTCACAAGGACGTCCATTTCCAATCTTTAGTTTACCTCAGCCAAAACCAGAGGTAACCAAGCAGTTCGATTCGATCCCGCCCTTACGAGTAGCAATGCTGAGTATTCGGCATTTGGAGATGGATCGAGAAGTTGATATGGCTTGGTTTCGTAATACAGAGGCATCATTACGTCGCACATGTTTTGCTGATACCGATTTCTTTTGTTACAAGGAAACCTTGCGCCAAATCGACACACTTGGAGAGAAGGAAATGGTATTAATTCATTTATATCAGACAGGCCTTGAACCAGCAGTTGTGGGGTTTTACCGCGCCCTCGTTGAATTTCTTTCCAGAAAGGATCCTAAGAAAGCCCGCGTGGCAGTAATTCCCCTTTATTTCCTTGGATCGGGTTTGGACTATCGCAATGGATCCCTTTGGGTATAGCTATTAGGAGAAGCTCAAGATTATGGCTAAAGAATGGGTAGCGGTTTGTAAAGATTGTAATAAGCCTTTTGGTTATTCCAATGCATCATTTCAAGCAGACATAACGAGAGGTTTCTCGGCACCTGAGCGTTGCCCGGTTTGTCGCGGTCGGCATAGTAAAGAAGTTCGTTCAGTTGGTCTATCTCATTTTCAATTAAAACCCATTGGAAATTTGCCACCAGGATTGATTCTTCCTCCAGGACGCTTGGGAAAAATCTATCATGACTTGCCGCCTCATCGGCTAACAACACTTATTTCGAGCTTTGAAAAATACCGTTTTGGAATTACAGAATTGGATATTCTCCGTGTATTTGCTAGCTTAGGAGCGAGGTTCGAGATTACACCTAGAATCCAGACCCTGCTTATAGAAGAATCAACCCAAATGTCTGAAACCGAAGTCAGAAAGAATAGTGATATTGAATTCAGAAATAATCAGGTTGTTGTTGTTGAGGGGCCGACAGGATCGGGAAAATCTACATTGCTTCCATATAGATTGATGGCTCCACCCCAGGAAATTACCGATCCTCTCTTCTTTACTCGAAGGGGGCAAATTGTTATTACTCAACCGCGTGTTCAAGCTACCAGAGGTATTCCAAAGTTTGTCGCTGAACAACTGCATGGTTCTAGTCTGGGACCAGGTTTCGATGTCGGCTTTAAGCATCACAATGCCGCTGAAACCGATAGGCGTAATCTATTAGTATTTGTCACCGATGGAACATTAATTAACTGGATTATTAACGAACAACTCGGTAACCTAAGCCTGATTATGATAGATGAGGCTCATGAGCGCAGTCTGAATATTGATTTAATACTCGGCTTACTCAAGGCGCGGTTGCCACGCTATCCAAACTTGAAACTAATTATCGCTAGCGCAACCATTGCTGCCCAAGAGTTTATTACCTATTTTGGTGGTTCCGAAAGAGTGGGCCATTTAGTGTTTCGAGGGATATCCAAACCTGTCGAGGAGCATTTCTCTCCAAAACCAATTCTTGACTATGAAGGCCTACATAAAAAATCAGCTCAGGCCATCGACATTGTAGCTTCCAAAGCAGTGTCAGACCGAGTACTCGAGTTACTTGAGGAAATCATTAAAGAGGGTCCGACTCGTGAAGGGGATATTCTTGCCTTCCTTCATAGTGAGAATAGTATTGACCTCGCTCATGACCAAATTAAGGAAAGTATTCAAAAAAACAGAAAATTTATATCCACTGAGGTTTTTCGGCTTTACAGATCATTGCACCAGACAGAGCAAGATAAAGTATTGATGAATAAAGCCAAAGTTATAGGAAACAAAATAATTGACCTCATGCGTCGTAATGTTAAGGGAAAAGGTAAAGCGGCAAGGTCAATGCTCGCATTAGTGCTCGATGAAAGAACTGCTAGAGATATCGCCGATCTACTTCGTGATACAGGAAAGAATGATAACAAATATGGTCTAGAGGAATTAACAATAGAAATTGCCCACGAGGAGATGAGCAAAACTGACCTTGGTAAGCTGAAAAAGCATTTGATAATGAATAATCAAGCCTACCTTTTGATTGCCACTTATAAAGCCCATGCCAAAATTAATTTTACTGTTCCGCAAGTTCAGATAATTGAAGATCGGCGTGTGATCATTTCTACTAACGTGGCAGAAACATCCCTAACTGTGGATGGAGTTGTATATGTAATTGATAGTGGAATCATAAAGCAAACCACTTGGGACCCTAAAACTCTTACACAGAGGCTTGTGTCAAAAGCGCACAGCAAAGCAGGATGCAGACAGCGAAGAGGTCGAGCCGGCAGAATTCGAGCTGGCCATGCATATTATCTTTATACAGAAGATCAGTTTGCTAAATTTGAAGAGCATACACAGCCAGAGATTAAGCGTGCACCTTTGGAAGCGGTAGTCCTTTCTGCAAAGGCGGCTGGTGTCGATGATATTGCAAAGTTTGATTGGTTTCAGCGCACTCCAGAAATGGACGCTGAACTCCAACGCTCGAGGTCAGCTTTGGTGGTACGTCATATACTGGATCCTGATGGGGATATCACTGAGCAAGGTTTGGAATTGCGTTCTTTGGCGCTGGATATCCAAACGGCGAATTTTCTCAAGAATGCTGACCGCTTCTCTTGCGCTTTGGAAGCCGCTACTCTCATACCCATACTTTTGATGAAACAATCACTCTTAGGCGGATTGTTCCTTTGGGATCCTAATTGGGATGCTAGCACTCGATGGGAAGTAAAGAAACGTCAATACGGGTTAAGAGGTGAATGCGAAGATGACCTAGCACTTTGTATGAAAGTGTTTGCTGGCTGGGAATCCGCTGGTAAAGATGATCATAGTCAAGAAGTCTGGGCGCGCAATTTCATGGTTAACCATCAGATGCTATCAAATTACATCCTGCCAGAGCGATCAGCACTACTAGATCGTCTAGCTATTGCCACAAAAGGAGAGGCTCTCAGACCAATCGATTTTGACCTGCTTGATCGGTTGAGGATAGTTTTTGCTTATAGTTATCCAGATCAATTGGGATCGTCGGAGCAATATACAATTGATTCCGAATCGATTTGCTTTGGTCAACAGTTGCCTGCAGTAGTTTTCGGACGCCGTATCCCTTTTCGTACTGCAATAGAAGGCCAACCAGATTTTCGCGTGTCATTAATACTAAGGCTTGATCCAAACTGGGGAAACTTGGGTCAGCTTGCTCCTCTTCAATTGGGTCGGTTGATATCGAGAGTCACGCGCAGTAATAAAGGTGAAGAATTATATAGGTCTCCCATTTGGGATCAGTTGTCTTTGTTAAAAGCACCGATAGGAGCAAAATTTAACTGTAAGATTACTGCAGAAAAATCGAATCATGTCAATTTAACAAAAATGATCAAAACACCAAATGATGTCTACCGCAGACCCAAAGGAATCTACATTTTGGAGGAAGAGGCAGAGGAAGAACTCGAAGTTGATGGTGCCGTCCGTTCGCAAGGAAAGTGGTCTCGATATATAAATTACGAAAGTCCTGAAGAAGAGTTGGAACAAGAATTACGGATTGAAGACAATTCAAAAATACGAGTAATTTGTCTTCCTACACCTGACACCTTGAATAATGTTGACATCTATCTCGATGATGAGTTGGGGTTAACCGAATTGTCACTTTCAAAGCAAACTACTGCCTATTTCGAGGTCGCACCAGGAAATCATAAATTAGCAATTGTTCCGTTCGGCCAAACAGTTAATGTTAGTCCAATAGCAACGCTAAGTTTAGAAGAGCTAAGAAGTGAAGCGGAGTATTCCATAATACTAGAACCTTGGAATTCCAAGAAATTGATGCACGGGCGCGTCTTCGAAGACCATCATCAAGTTCTTACTCGTAATGGAGCTGAATTACGATGGATACCTGCCGGGCGAATCGAAAAAGTGAATGTATATTTGAACGGACATTTTTCCCCGATCGGTAAGTACCGTTTGATAGATAACCGCCGTCCTGTTTTGCTGGAAATCTACAAGCATGAAGGAAAAGAAAAAGGTGAAGAACCATTACTGAAGGATAAATTAGCTATAATGAATGGCGAGAGTAATTCTCTTCTTTTATTTTCGGAAAACGGTAGTAAAAAAATCCAGTATTCAATTATTTCTGAAATAGATGTTAAACGTCCCGGGGTGATGCGCTCGGAGGATTCCTCACTACCCCTTGTTGCCCAACTACCTGATTGGTTTTCATCTCCTAGCAAACTGAATTCTTTAGATGCAATTATTGATAGTTATGATTTCGGCGGTGATCACTCTTCCATCATTCGTATTTTACCGAATTCCCTTTTTGATAAATTTAGTAAGATGTATAAAAAAGATCAGACAATTGAGATATGTCCTTATATAACCGAGTCGTATCCGGAGCGTAGCCGAGCTTCTTTGATTGTTACAGAATTAACCACACATCTTGAGATTGCTGTTGATGGTGATGAGGTGCTGTTCTCAGATTATCAATCTGAAAATGCGTTGGAGGAATTGAGAAAATTCCAACGGATCTCATTTATGATTGATAATATTGATAATGCACACGAAAGAATCTACCTTACAAGGTTGCCTCTCTTGGATGCAGAACTATCCAAATGGGTCGATAATGAAAAGAAAATATCAGGGGTAGGTGTAGTAGTAGATGTGATTCTCCAGGGTCCTCGGTTGGGATTAATAATTGTGTTTGATTTAGGTGGAATCCCCGGCTTGAGTGTTTTGGTCCGGGCAGATCGAGTGGTACAAAGTTCACTGAAACCATTGGGAGAATATCATATTGGGGAACAAGTCAAGGCCCAGCTTAATTTCACAGGGGGAAAAGTGAGAGGGGCCGGTTGGTCGGAAGAAATGCAAGAGAATGTTTCAAACAGGATGCCAAAGGAAATGACGATACAAAACGATGGAGGAGAATTCGTTCTTCGTATTGAGCGCCCTATGAGATATTTCGAGCTTGAAAAGCTAATAAATCTTCATTCCAGTCGAATTTACAAAGAAGCAATGCGCGCTTTATATCGAAGTAGCAATCTTCCTCAAATCGATCTGATAGATCCTCAGCGCATAGCAATGATTGATAAACGTTATCCTTTAGGTGTAATTGTAGAAAGCTGCATAATCAAAAGAATTATAAAAGACAATGTTGAATTAATAATAGAAGAGCCGAATATTTTGGGAAGTATACATATCAGTGAATGGTCCAATACATTTATAGATGATTTGGATAAAGTAGCGAAGACGGGAGATGTAGTTGCCGCAAAGGTTCTTCGGCGAGAAGACAATGGGTTCTTGCGTTTAAGTAGAAAACATGCTGCGCTCATAGCATACCAGGTAAATGCGAGATATCGAAGTGTAGTGCAAACAGTTGATGATAATGGAGCAGAAATTTTATTGATAAAAACGGAAAATGGTCAAGTTATTCAACAACCGTTAAGTGGATATGCTCAGAAGTTCCAGTTAAAGTTTGTCCCGAAAGACTCGCCGGATGAATTTCATCCAGAACAATTTCTAAAACCAGGACAAGAAGTTATTTGTCGAATACTAAGTATTGATCAAGAAAATGGTCGCATTTTACTTACATTATGGCGTTTCTATGAAGTTACGCTCGATGTACTTGCACAAACTAAAGTTGGCTGGTATTTTCAAGAACATCAAAAAAATCGAATAGAACTTGAACGCACAACTGAGACTCAAATTGTTATTGATAAGGAATTGAATCAAACAGGTAAAATAACTTTATATTCAGCTACTCTCTCAAACATTCAGCGAGCTGTTTCATCTCTGAAGCAAAACTTGAGTGGTTTACAGGAACGTCGCCAAATAATCATACCTGCTCCGCAACCGCCGAAGGTACGTCCCAAACTTGTATCAGCGCCTGTAATAAGGAGAGTCCGCCTACCCCAAGTTGCAAGAGAAGAGCCCAAGGGTTGTTTGACAGCTTTATGGGACTGGATTAAGGGTAAATTGAGGCTATAAAAACTTGCTTACAAAATCAACTAAGAACACATTAATATTTTTGACAGACCCAGGTTATTATCCAAACTTAAATCTTGTAGCAACTTCCATCTTCAATACTCATATTGATCACATCGTTGCCTCTTTAGAATTGCTTGCTGAGATTGGCTTGCTTCATCCATGCGGCTAAAATCACTCAAATATATATATCCAAAGATAATCCATTTGATATGTATCAATTCCTGTCAGGCTTTTCCAAGCAAGGGGAAGCTCCAAATCAAAAAGAATACCATTATTCAAAATAGAGAGTTTAAAAGCTTTCACGTTCCTAGACAACGACAAAAGGGGATTTTGTTCCGTATACTGCGACAACCGGCTCTGCTTCTGGCGCTTCATCCTTCGGATTTCATTCGGCGAAAGAGATGTGAATACGAATTTACTCGTACGATCCCCAGATGCACAAACCAAGGCCTCCGGATTTCTAAATGTTTCAAAACTATGAAGACATGGATCGTAACCTATCGTTTTGGTTGTGATTCCGTTAAGCCAGCCCAATGGATCAGCAACTTTCACCTCATTTGCAAGTCTTTCACGTTTGATACGTAAATCCTGCACAGCCCAAAGTGTAATTTGCTCTTGCAGGTTATCAATTGCTTTACGTTGTCTCTCATTTCCCATGCTGATCAACGCGCCGAAGAAGATCACGGCAGATGCCACCACAATAGCAAGAATTATTTCCATTTTCTAACTCCTTTTATTTTAGATTTATTCATCATCTTTTGATGAGTCATTGTTGTTCTGATCCAAAATCAGACCGATACTTTCTCTTACCCGATCCAACGCCGCAGGGCGAGAATCAACCACACTAGCCGATGCAATCACGAGAAACAGACCCAACAAACCAAGCAGTTGCCAGAAAGGTATTGATCTTGTTGGTTGAATAGGCTCTGGTGAAATTTCCTGAGATGGGACAACTAATACAAGTGTTGGGGTTGCTAACATTTGCGTAGCAGTAAATGTAGCCCGCAGAGTCATCGTTATTGTCGCTGTCGGCGATGGAGTCATCGTAACTGTCGAAGTCGCCACAAACGGGACAGCTATTATTCCTGTGTCGCTAGCACAAAGATCGTGAATATCGCAGGCAACCGCCACCACACGATATTCTCCAGAAGGAGCCAAGGTTCCATCCGCAAAATGCCGATTCCAGGATATGGAGCTAGGGACTCTATCTGGATTAAAATCCATCACTACTGCCGGCCAGCGACTCTGTGGATCAATAATGGTCACTTTCACGCTGGCAATCGGGAAGTGATTGGGAGAAACTTTCAATTTTCCAGATTCCCAAATCCACCAGCGCTCTGTAATGGAAACACTAGGTGGGCCGTTATCAACAACCAACGTAAGTGAAACCACATCACCAACATTGCCGGCCTGGTCGATTCCGCGCATTTGCAATGTATATTGCCCATTTGGAACTTCGTTTGATTGCCAGGTAAAAGACCAGGTATCACCAGCGTCCATTGTCACAGGCTGCCAGGTCGTTCCGCCATCCGTGGATAGTTCACCACCAGCTGCGCCTGATGTTAAATCATCCAATATTCCAGCCAACAAGACATTTCCCTGCACAAGCTCCCCATCCGAATGAGAGGTGAATTGCGAAACAGGTGGGGCCGTATCTACTTTAATCACATCCGTTTCCATCGCTTCATTTCCAGCGACATCGCGGGCGCGGGCGGCAACAGGATGAACACCATCAGTGAAGTGAATTGGGAATGAAATCCAGGTCGCGCCTTCATCCATGCTCCCTGCAACCGAATAAAGACCGGAGATCGTGTCTGATGCGTTTGCCGACACATCCACTTCCGAGACATACCATCCATTCCTTCCATCCAACGTTGGAAGTACTAAATCGAGAACTGGTGGCGTGCCATCTCGTTGCCATTCGGATGATCCACTTGCTGTCCTTCCACTGGTTGAAATCACAGTGTAATTCGCAGTCCCAATACCTTCAGGCAATGGAAGGCTACAGGAACTTCCGCATGTGATGGGATTCCCATTCAGGTCACCATTGATCGTCACATCAAATCCCTGTGGGTCACTGGCCGTCAACTCCAAAGTTTCTTCTCCTCTGCACCAACCAGCATCTCCCCAAAGATTGCAGACCACCTGCCCAGCAATCACTGGTGGTAACGGTGTTGGAGTCGGGGAGGGTGTGTTTGTTGGAGTAAATGTAGGTGTAAAGGTTGGCGTCGAAGTGTTGGTGGGGGTGAATGTTTGCGTAGGCGTTGGCGTCAGAGTATTTGTTGGCGTGAATGTAGGTGTAGCTGTCTGAGTCGGTGTATAGGTTGAGGTAGGGACCAATGTCGGTGTCGATGTTGCAGACGGAGTAAAGGTTGGCAATGGAGTGGACGTAAAGGTGGGTGTGGATGGCGGTCCAATATAATTCACATCGACAGATCGAAAATCCACATAACCACCAGAAGCCGAAATCGACCACGACCGACAGCCTGCTGGCACGGTTAAGACCATGCTGACGTATCCAGGTAAACTGCCTCCTCCGTTATATAGATTCCATGTGTCAACAGCCGAGCAGGCTCGAAGAGTAGCGTTTCCAACATTCGTATCACGAGTAAATTCCACCATGACCTCAAAGTAGGAGACATTGCGGTCAAACACACCGCTGGCGGTTCCGCCATTACCGAGCCGCGTGACCCACTCCGTACAACTTGAACCACAAGATGCTCCGCCTTCCTGTGGAGGTAAAGAGGATCCATCCCTGTGGGTGACAACCACATATTGCGCAGAACCGCTCCAATCGATGTAGCCAGTATCATGCGCCTGATCGTAGGTGCGACCCTCATTCATCGCAATTGCAGATAATGGAGCGGCATTCGTAAAGGCCGCCGTCAGCAGGATGATGACGGAAAGTAAAGATGAAATAAAACCAATTCTCACGCGTTGCATACCAAACTCCTGCGCGACTAATATTCCTGAAAATCGCGTAATCCGAGATGAAGGACGAAGAAAAATATGACTGCCAGCACGACAAGAATGATGCAGGCGATATAGAAAAACTCAATGGGAAGCACAAGTCCCAGTAGAAAGCCGACGAGCAAACCGGCGATAAATCCGATCAGGAGTTTGAGCATGTCACTCGTTACCTTCAGATCGCAGAATTCGAGCCAGCGTGCGCGGATCGAGATCGCGCCACCAGGAAATCTCGTTCAGGAGCAGGTGATATTCCCAGAGCAAGCCTTGCATGGGTAAAGACTCAAACCATCTCTTCAAGCCATTTTTGAGACGATCATCGATACTTCCTTCGCCATGAATAGCAACTTCCACGCAATCTTGGTCTACAGTCTTCACCCTGCTGCTATGTGATTTCAGCCATTCTAAAAATTTTTGCAGGCGCATCTCATCCAACCGCACAGCTTGACTGGATATATCCGAAACCATTTGTTCGATCAGAATTTGCATATCATTCATCGTTCCCATCCATTGTCGCGCCGGGACATGACCCAGGCAAAATATAAGACTCCCAATGCAGCAAGCACACAGGCCAGCGTGCCACCGCAGAACAAGAACAAAAAACGTAGGATGGTCCCGATCATCAAAACCCCAGCCTTCGGTCGTCATCCTGGGGCGCAGGTTGCGAAACCCTTGCTTCCTGGTTTTCCAAACGTACCGCAAGGAATTCATCCAACAGTTTGGATAGTGCCGGCGGAAGCATTTCCTCCAAAGCTTTAGATGCTTTTTCCTGCCAGCCATCGGCGGGCAGATAATCTTCAGGATGAGAAGCGATCACTTCCTCGATCAATGCCTTCACCCGATTACCATCTGCACGTGGCAAGGGCTTGATCTGAGTCAAGGTCGGCGGCTGCCAACGACCGTCAATACGCGCACGTAACCAACACTGCAAGGAAGGTAGGTCGAGAGTCATGTTTCCATAGCGCACAGTGGAACTCAACGTGGCGCGGATCAAGTCGGCATCTTCCGGGTCCGGTGAGAAGAACATCTGCGTGGATGTATTGGCGAGCATGGCCTGTACGACCGGCTCCATGCCTTCGACCTTACGCATCATAGACAGCGATTGCGCCAGCACAAACATGCGCGCGCCGAATTTGGCGCCCTCAGCCAACATGGACTCAAGCCGCATCCCCGAACCGATCTCCTGGGCTTCATCTACGATGAAATAAAAAGGAACGGGTTTCTCCAATGTTGCCTTTCGATAAGCTGCATCGAAGACATTGTATAAAACGGAAGCAGTCAGTCTTGCTCCTTCGCGTCCCATCTCACCCGATGGCAAACGTAATACGATCCAGGCTTTCTCTTCGATCCATTGGTTCATATCCACGAATCGCTCTTGGTGCATGGCTGAGAATAACCAGGGAGAGAGTTCCAACGCCATCACTTTGGAGAGCACTGGGCTGATCACTTCTGTGACCCAGCCTTGACTCCACTTATCTCCTTCGCCGGTTTGTCCAAGCAAGGCATCCAGGGCAAGCGCACCCATGCGTTCCCCAGGAGGAAGCAATGCCATTGCCTTATGTCGCCATGATTTATTGAACGCCATGAAGACGACATGTAGCAGTCCCAACCCAGCATCCGGATGGTTTTGATTCCAGACATGCGCGATGCGAAATAATCCAAGCAAGGCGGCCTGCATACGCGGACCCCAGTAGTCCTCCCAGATACGCCGGCCAATTTGAATAATGGCATTGCCTGCCCAAGTGAATTCGGGCACGGCCAGTAAATTCAATGGAATGACCTGTGGTTGGTCTGGCGTGATGATCCGTAATCTTTTGATCGCCTTCTGACGTTGTTCTTCCGGCAATTGTGCAATCGCGTCGAGGAAGGCGTCCGCCAGTGAGACATGCGGGTCGGTCAGGAAGATACCGGGTGCATCATCACCGCGAGCAAGTAGTTGCTCCAACATGGCAAAGACAAAGGACGATTTACCACTACGGCTGCCGCCTGTTGCCATTCCATGTCCATCGGGATCCACACCAACCAGCTCTCCAGTAGCCACACTATTTCCAATTTTGAATCCAGCTTCCAGTAAGGGTTGCGACGGTGGTGGCGCCGGCACTTCCTGCCAGACTGCGCGATCCAACAGCCCACTGCCTTCGCCCATTTGAAGCGGAGCGATCAGGCCGGCGAGTTCACCTGCTGGCAATGGAAAACCATGTTCCCGAATTTCAGGCCACAGATTTGCAAGCGTCCTCCATGATTGTTCACCTGCAAATAATGGGAGATCAATTGGAGAAGATAAAGTCAGCGCAACTTTTAGCAATGGCTCTTGAATTCGCTTTTCAAGAATTTCTTTTGGGATCGAACGCCATTCCAACCAATTGCGAATTCCAAAGGCAGAAGCAATACAAAGTGCGCCGCCTGCAACCACAATCAGGATTTCAGGAAGAGGATTGAACCAGCCTGCACTCCAGATGCCTGCACTGATGCCGGCCATGATGATCCCGAGGAACAATATGGCGCGCAGGAAATCCAACTGCATCCCCCACGGATTCGGAGTATTGTTCTCCACGCCGCCTTCGGTTCCATATGAATAGGATGAGAGTGCCCGCAGCTTTTCCTGTAACTGCCCATCATTGCCAAGCAGCCAGAGCCTGAGACCTGCTTCTTTTCCATCACGAGCCGCACTGATCAGCCGACTGCCAATGGCCAACATTGGATCACTGTCTTTTGCGGAGGCAATCAGGGATGGCAAACGATTGGAAGAATGGAAGGCATACCCAGAGCCACGCAGGTCCACCGTCCCCAACTTTCGCCACCGCGAGTGTTGACCTGTCATCGCTGCCCAGGCTTGCACGACTCCATCAGCGATATTCGGTGGGAGATATAAACGAACCCGCAATCCTTTTGGCGATGCAATCCATTCGATCACTGCTGGAAAAGGAAGCTGCCCGATCCAACTCATGACTTGAGCACGCAGATCGTCCAATGCGTGTGGGGCAAAGAGCAATTCCCAACCCTGCCATTGTCCATTACAAAGAGGGCAGTCAGTAGGACTGGATGCAAATTCAAAACCACATTTCATACAAATCATCGCGGTACTCCAGTTGCGCCTAATTGCTTCCAGAATTGAATCCACGCGGAAGGGATCGAGACCAGCACAGGGAATAACGCACCGCGTCCACCAGAGGGCGCGGCAAGAAATACGCGCGGAGGTAATCGTGAGGTGATCTCTGCATTCTTCCTGGCTTCACTTTCTGGAACGCCGAGGGAACGATAGAAGGCAAAGGCTTCATCGGGTCCAAGCCGTCCAATGAATGAGGTCGATGCAAGGCTCAGCGAAGTTGGATTCTTCATCAGGTCGGCAGGCAGGTGCGTGATGAGCGTCACACCCACACCACGTTTGCGTGCGCGTCGTCCGAGTTCATCCAATAGATCAGTGAACGGACCGCTGCGCAATAATCGCCAGCCTTCATCAATAAAGATGTCCATCGGCTGTTTCCCGATCGTGACCGCGTGATACAAAAACCATGCAAGCACTGCATGAACTATCGCGCGGTTTTCTTCACGCAGAGAAGATAGATCGAAGTTCCACCATTGGCCAGCAGGGAAATGCGGAGATAACAAAGCTTTGGGTCTATCGAAGAATCCTTCGAACAATCCACCGCGCATGAATGGTCGTAGTAATGCCAATGGCATGGCTGCTTCGGGCGCATTGATCGTTCCCAATGTTTCAACGAATTCCGCAATGGACATCGGGCCGGGCCGTCTTTCCCATCTACGCTTCACAGCTTCATGCAAAGCAGCCTGTACGCCGGGAGATAAAACAGATTCACCTGCGAGTGCTGCAATGAGGAAACGTGTTGCTAATAAAAGTTCAGCAGGGTTCTCTCCCTGTAAGGGATGAATCAGACAGGTTTCCTTATCATCGGGAATCCCAGCTGGCACGACTCTTCCACCAACCGCTTCACATAGTTTGTTGTTCTCCCCTTCTGGATCAATGGAGATCACTGTGCGTCCCTGCAATAACCGTTGTAGCATGATCCAGCGTAATAGGCTGGTCTTGCCAGCGCCGGGCTCACCAAGGATCAAAGTGGTTGCATGGGGTGGAGGCGGGACGGCAGGATCAAGCCCTTTGGTGAATGAAAAATGTACATCCCGTCCATCACGCGCGTGGGTGCCGATCCAGACAGAATCTTCTGCGGGCAATACCTGACGCGAGGGTATTGGTAACAGCGGAAGTGTTTCTTCCAGAAAGAGGGTGGGTTCATCCAAACCGGGAAACAATTTTCCACCGGGTTGGAAATGATGGATGGCGCGCTCGGCAATATAAAAGAGTCTCTGTGCGGTTAGCCCACGTGCTCGTAAATTTGATTCGATGACTCTGCGCGCGGCTTCGGCTTCTTCAAAGCGATTACGTTCCACGAATAAACCAGTCATCAATGCGATTTGAAAAGCCGGCTTGCCAAAGGTCAGTTCGGACTCTGCCGCGTCCATCGCATGGTCGGCGGAACGTTCTGCCATCGAGGGACGGCGGCCTGTCTTTTCTGCCAGTGCCATCATGAAACCTTCGAAGAGTGTGCGGCGCGCGCGCAAGGAACCACGCAGGACATCCGGCGGTTCACGGCGCAAGGCTAATGAATACAGCACCGGCAAATTTGGATAGAATACATCAGAGGTAAGGCGTGACCAGGGACGATCTGCCATCCCCGGCACACCGCTGCCACGTGCGGAAAGGGGCAGTAGATAACCGCCTGGAAAAAGCAGATGATCTTCCAGAACTTCAACGGCTTCCGATGCAATGGATGCGGCAAATTGATCTTGTGGTTCAGGCATGGGGCACATGATATAAAAAAACACGGACGGGTGGTCCGTCCGTGTCGCTAATTAATGCTCTTGTTTTCCAAGGAAAATTCTCTACAAGGGTGAAGCATCCTTCAATGTTATTCTGTTAATCCCTCACGCTAAACCTAATCTCCTTCCGCTCCATATAACTTATGGATTCGACTATAATCACCTATCTGTGATTCTAACCTGCGCTATAAGCATTATCTTTTCCTCGTCAAAGAATTGATTTCAAAGTGATAGCGCAGGTATTGTAAGCTACAAAGAAATCAGCTTTTTCGCTTCGTTGAGAATAGTTGCTAAATAACTATTTGTTCATGGTGATATTTGGAAGGAGTAATAACATGGCGGGTAATGACCATTCTCTTTATATTCAAGATGATGAGCTGAAACATCTTGAACAAGATACTTTTGGCCATAAACACATCGCAAACGCAATAGTCCAATCGATAATAAATACTAAACCGCCTTATATAATTGGGATATTTGGTGGTTGGGGAACAGGCAAAAGTTCTCTTTTAACTATGATCAAATCTAATTTACCGAAGAAAAAAATCGCTACTGTAACAATTGATGCATGGCGATATTCCTCAACCGGAAACCTACGGAGGGCGTTTTTGGTACATGTAGCAAACGAACTTTCTAAGAGCATGTTAGGCGAGTTGAGAAGGAGACTTTATACAACCGAACAAGAAACCTCTCAGAAAGAAAAGTCTAAATTTGAAAAATCGAACGCAATTAACTGGAGTAATTTATCAAACATACTCACAACCTTTATGTGGGTAACGCTTTTATTTTCTGGGTTTTTGTTCATTGCATTTTCATTAAAGACTGTTATTCAGTTCGGCCTGACAAGAGAGTTTTTCATAAAGTTTCAATGGATAGCTTTTGTCAATAAATTTATCGACTTGGCATTTGTCCCTTTTTTATTGACTTTAGTAAATTACCTAAGTTTTTATATAGTTCAACGGCCGGTCACAATTACCCAGGAACGAATAGATGCTGACGAGCTTTTTTCCTATTACTTCCAAAAAATAATCGAACAGGTTACCAAGAAGAAAAAGCAATTAGTTATATTTATCGACAATTTGGATAGGCTGAATGACGATAAAATGGTTGAAGCTCTAGAAAGTATTAAGGCATACATAAACAATGAAAATTGTGTTTTTGTTGTAGCTTGTGATGACAATGTAGTGCGCTCAGTTGTTAATGCATCTCCGATAATTCCAAGAATAGATGACTCAAGTGGGCGTAAGGCTGGTGAGCATTACCTTGATAAATTCTTTCAGCAGACCTTTCGACTTCCCGAGTATATGGGAATAAATTTGCATGATTTTGCTATGCAGAATTTTGCGACAACACGACTTTATTGGGAACTTAAAGATAAGGGTATTGATATTAGAGATGTGCTATCGATAATCTTGCCCACGGACGTTAGTAGCCCAAGAAAAGTGAAAAGGTTGATTAATGAGTTTATTGCCCTTTATGAAATCGTCAGGAGAAGGGAAAATGAAGAAGAGGGCCAATTACGTCCTGGCCAATTAACTAATGCCGTTCATTTCTTGGGGAAATTTTCAACTTTGCGTGCAGAATATCCAGAGTTCTATCAAATACTAACAACAGATTCAGGGTTATTAGAAAGGATTACCCAGACTTTTTTGAATAATGAAGATACCGCTGTTAGTTTGATTCAAGACAAGAAGCTGTCAAACCAGAAATCCCTATTAGCTTATCTTAGAAAAACTCGAACCATTAATCCTGATGATCTAAATGCTTTTATTTGGCTAAGTCAAGATTTTCTTACACTCGGCCTACCTGGTAGCGAGGTGAATCTGTTGAGAACATCATTAGCAGATGGAAATATAGAGCAAGTGAAAGCCATGTTCGATAAAGCAGAGGACGATGCCAAAAGGACTTTGTTAGCAAGAGTTGCGTCCAGAATGGTGGAGCAGCGATTGGTCGGCATCGACCAGCAAAACGGTATTAGGATATTGGCGTATCTTTTACCAAAATTTGATGATTCTATTAGCTCAGAAATTGCCCATATTACAGTCACGCTGATGACTCAAATGGATGCCTTCACTGCTAGGGAAATCTTAAATGTATTACGTTTTGCTCAGCGAGGTGCCATTGATACCCAAAGGCAGAGCCTGATAGATCAAATTTTGCGAAAACTAGATGAAAAAGAATCTAGAATTAAAACTTTTGAAGCGATTTTCGGCAATGCCGATGTGGTCGAAGAAAAACGATTTACTACTCGAGTTCAGCAGAAGCTTGCTGAAATATTAAAACCAGAAAGCCAGACTATACCAAGTGCAAGTGTTGACGTAGAAATAAATGCTCAAATCGCGGTTAACCAAGAGTTCGCAAATTGGTTGATCTCTCAGGCAACCACATATTCAGATAACGATTTTGTCATAGATAAGTATTTCTCAAACGATTTAGTTGATTATATGGTTTCTAGATTATCTGGGAAAGATTTTAATTTGGAGCCATTATATATAGATGATCAACCTCTGGGTGAGAACATTGGAAAGGCATTGAATGTTGTGGCTGCAAGAATACTGAAAGGAGTTACAAATAGCAATTATTGGTTTGGTTTGTTGCGTTTATTAGAATCGATTGATATTTTGGATACAACGTATGTATTTGATAAATCTAGCGAATTGGCATTATTTGTTCCAGAAGATTTGGTAGAAGAATTTATTTCAGGCGCATTTCTTTCGATAAAAAGTCTGGGGCAACTTACAGATGATAACAAGATTGAAAACGCCGAGTTGGCACAACTTTTGGAAAAAGTGATAGGTCTTACCTTTCAGCTCAGGAGAAATAAGGCTGAGAAACTTGATAATCAAAAACTTGAGGCTCTGTCTTCTAGTATGTCAATATTGCTCACACAAGATTTTTTGCGTGAGAGGTTACTGACTTTCGTTGAAACATTTGCCAAAGAATTTGGCGCGAATGATGCGGATATATTCATTACCAGTACATTAAATGCTATTGCCGATCCTGTTGACAATTCAGAATTGGAAAGCACACTAATCTCTAAATGTTTTGAGCTTGAAGACTACCTTGGTCAACATCATCGAGATCAAATTGTTCACAAAGTAAATGGTTATATTAAATCAAATGATCAATCCAAAATTGAATTGGCACTACCTTTGATTGAGAAATTAGGACAAATTTCTGTTTATAAAGAGCCAGTTAGAAATTATCAGCCAGAATGGTTGGCAATGCTTGGCGTTGATGCTGTAACACTGCTACAAGCAAAAATTCAATTATTTGAGATGTTAATCGAATATGATTTGCTCCATGCCGATCAGTTCGTTGAAAAGATAATAAGTTTATTGCCTTTTGGGGGAGATCAAGAACGTCTTCAGATTGTATTTAATTCTGTTGCTAAGGAAGAAGAACATCTTTCAGTCGATGTCGGAAAATCGCTTTTTAGCGCGCTACTAGCGCACATTGAATCCCTTAGCACTCAAATATCAAGAGCGTTAGGCATTGCTTCAACCTGGAAAGAGAGTATAGATGATGAGGTTGAACGCACCTCTTTTGATTCGGTTGTACTAAAATATTACAAAAGTACTCCTGACGAGCATTTACCAATCTTGTCGATTTCTTGGAAAGGCTTAACTGTTGAGCAAATTCAAGATCATCTAATTCAAATTTACCAAATTGAAATGGGTGAAAAATTAACCAATGCACGAGATTTGATGTTAATTAATGCACTTGAAGCTGTAGATATAGAAGATAGACAGAAGGTTGTTACATTCATTTGGGAGAAATTAATAAATGATCGGGATGCTGCAGAATCTTTTATGAGTGTTGCAAAGGAGTTCCTCGCTTTAGAGGATATTAATACTATGAGACAAATTTCAATTGATTTTATTAAGGAAAATACTAACCCCCAACAAAACGAGATAAATCTACGTTTTTTGGCTGCGACAATCCGAAATGATACGAGAAATATAATGCCAGTTGTAGATATGTTCGTGGATATGTTTGGAAGGGCTCCAGAGGAAGTTCAGTTAGCACTTAAGTATATTGTAGAATGTCTTAAGCCTTTTGGGCTTCGAGATGACCATAAGGGTAAATTGGCGCAAGCAATGAGAAAGATACCAGTGCAAAATGACGAAGAACTTTCTATTATCAAAGAGAAGGCAATTCAAATAGACTTAAGATGGTTCAAACATGACAGTGAGAAAAATTGGTGGCAATAGCTATATAGCAATTAAGAAGTCATCTTCCATCAGCGAATAGGTGACATGTTTTTCCATTGTTTATTACGGTTTGAAACGTTTACAATCAAGCCTCGATGTATATTCATCTCACCGCTCACTCCGCCTTCTCCTTGCAGGAAGGTTTAATGACTCCTGCCGACCTAGTGCAGGCAGCTCAGGCTCATGGGATGCCGGCCATCGGCCTTACTGATCACAATTTGTTGACTGGGGCGATTGAGTTTTTCATTGCCTGCAAACAGAATGGAATTCAAGCGGTCATCGGTTTGGAGGTTGATCTTGGCCACGCTCCCCTAAATCTTCTGGCGACCGGCCTCGAGGGTTGGTCCAATCTTTGCCGGTTGAGCAGCGCTCTTGCCCTGCGTGATGACCCGGAAGCTCCATGTACATTGGATATGCTTTCAACATATTCCAAAGACCTGATCGCACTGAGCAGCGAACCGAATCCACTCAAAGAAATTTTTTCAGATCGTCTGTATGTTGCCCTGCAAGACCCATCCAGCGCTGCTTCACATTCAGAGCTTGCGCGTACACTCGCATTGCCCACCGTAGTTACCCATCCAATCTATTTCCTCAGCCCCGAACAAGCTGCTCTACAACGAACTCTCACCGCGATCCGCTTAAACAAAACAATCAGTACCATTCCTGATGGTACAGTCGCGCCATCCAATGCCTGGTTCATGAGCTCGCATGAAATGGAAACACGTTTCAAAGAATATCCTGAAGCACTGGCCGCGACAATGGAAATCGCAGAACGCTGTAAATTCGATTTGCCGATTGGTAAATCTCAAATGCCCACTGTTCCTTTGCCCGTTGGAGTCACTGCGGCGCAACACCTGCGAAATAAAGCCACAGAAGGCGCAAAGAATTTATACGGTGAGATTACCCCTGTGATCCAAGCCCGCCTGGATCACGAGTTGGAAGTCATTGCAAGGATGGGCTTCGAACCGATTTTCCTGATCGTGGAAGACATCATGGATTTTGCCAGACAAACTGGCGTTCCATTCTCTTCGCGCGGTTCGGCGGCTTCCTCACTCGTGGCGCACTCTTTGGGGATCACCAGCCCGGACCCACTACGGCTGAATTTATATTTCGAACGCTTCCTGAATCCAGCCCGCACCACGCCGCCCGATATTGATACGGATCTTTGTTCGCGCCGCAGAGACTCTGTCATCCAGCATGTATTTGATACATACGGATCAGACCGTGTGGCAATGGTAGGGACGATCAACCGATACCGTCCGCGCTCTGCATTGGGTGATGTAGCCAAGGCACATGGATTGGAACCTTTGAAGGTACGTGAGCTTGCCAGCCAGCTCCCGCATTCATGGTGGGCGCGCTTCGAAGAATCCGAAGAAGGAAAAGATCCTCCCTCTCCATTCGCAGAATTACGCGCCATCCATTCAGCACAGCCTTATCAAACCATCTTCGATGATGCCGAAGCAATCCTGACGCGCCGCGTGCCGCGCCATCTCTCGATGCATCCAGGCGGTGTGATCGTAGCTCCGGGCACGTTGACCGATCTTGTGCCTGTCATGCGTTCGGGTGGGAAAGGCGTCATCATTACTCAACTGGATTTGGAATCGGTCGAGGCCTTAGGGTTGGTCAAGATCGATTTGCTGGGTATTCGCGGACTGACTGTCTTGGGCGATGTGGCGGAATTCATTCAGGAGAGTCAACCAGATCAATATCCGACTCCGCTGGCTGTTTTGGATTCAACTCCAGCGGATGATCCCGCAACAGCTCAACGTATTGAAAAGGGTGAGACGATTGGTTGTTTCCAGATCGAAAGCCCGGGCATGCGTGCCACCTTGCGCGAGATCCATGCGCGCAGTGAAGATGACATCATGGCCGCGCTGGCTTTGTATCGACCAGGACCGCTTAGCGGTGGACTCAAGGATGCCTTCGTGCGGCGCTTCAAAGGGGAAGAGAAAGTCAAACACCTGCATGCCAGCCTCGCGCCGTTGCTCGATGAGACCTTCGGAGTCATTTTGTATCAGGAGCAGGTTCTGCGAATCGCAAATGAACTGGCAGGTTTTAGTCTGGCAGAAGCAGACCTGTTGCGCCGTGCGATGAGTCATTTCGATCCTGGTAAAAAGATGCAGGAGTTGGAACGGAAGTTTGTCGGTCAGGCACAGGAAAAAAGCGGCGTACCAACTGAGATTGGCGAACGAATTTGGGAAATGATGGCGGCCTTTGCCGGCTATGGTTTTCCCAAGGCACATGCCGCTTCATATGCAAGAGTAGCCTGGCGTTCAGCTTGGTGTAAATCATATTTTCCATCTGAGTTCATGGCGGCAGTGCTGGCCAATTGGGGCGGGTATTACAGCCAGCGCGTTTATCTCAGTGAAGCGCGAAGAATTGGATTGATCGTTCGCCCGCCACACGTGAATTATTCCGGGCATAATTTTTCAGTGAGAAAACTTATAGACTTCGATCAACGTGCGCTTTTCATGGGGCTGGATCAAGTCAAGGAATTAACCCAGCGGACCATCAAGCGTATCATGCAATTCTCACCCTTCGTTTCTCTCGAAGATTTTTTGACGCGAGTTGATCCACGGGCTCAGGAGGCAGAAAATCTCGCGCGGGTTGGTGCATTGGATGGGTTGGGGAAAATCCCTTCGATACTCAAGCGATTGCAAAATGGGGGCTGGCAACAAAACCAGATGAGTCTCTTTGAGTGGACAGATACCAGCGAAGAAGACTGGATATTGGAGCAAAAGGTAAATGCGCAGTTGGAGATCCTTGGAGCCAGCCTGGATGCTCATCCTCTTGAATTGGTCTCAGAAAAAATCATCGCGACAGGAGCGATCTCGACTCTTGAGGCTGCTGAAAGAATTGGAAAAAGGGTTACGGTTGCTGGTGTGCGGCAGACTTCCCATCGCAGTCGAACGGCAAAAGGCGATTCGATGCTATTCATGACTCTGGAAGACCTTGATGGAACATTGGATGCCATTCTATTTCCAGAGGTCTATCGCGTTGCAAAATCCCTTTTCGATTCAAGCAAGCCTTTTTTGATTAGCGGTGTGATGGAGATGGATACGGAACGTGGGGAACCTTTTTTAAGGGCTGAGAAGATCGTATTGGTGGGATGAATAATAAAAATTTTTTGGATTATTGAGCCTCAAGCATGATGATATTCCAAATTAGGATTGAGCACCCAACGGGTCAACCCTTCAACGGCAGACCGGTCAAGATAACGAACACGCAATCCAAAGCCGGCGCACAAACCCGTGAGTGCATCCCACCATGCCACACCCTCATCACCCGACATGACAAACTCAAGAACCGTCCGACGTACAAAAGGTAGTGGGTATTCCTGTATGGAGAGTAACAACCCTTGATGCAGAATGTCCAATCCTTCCGTATTTGAAACCTTCCAACTCTGAACTTGTTTTTGAAACTCCAACCTTGGCTCGGGATCCGGCCAAAACAACTGCAAGAGTCGCAGAGTCCAACCTGGCTGCATCGAAGATAGAATGGATTGATATGCCTCCTGTGGCCTCACATCGGGGCGGTCAGGATCAGCATAGAGTTCAGCAAACAATCTTCGCGTGTCATCTTCACCAATCAAAGCCGCATGCGCGCCGGCTTGCGTAAATCCTTTTGCAAGCACAAAGGTGCGAGTTGAACCAATCGTTTGCTCGGCCATTACAACATCCCCTTGAAAATAGATTCAGGGATATTCAAATCTGTTGCTCGAAAGCCCGGACGCATGGGACGATTACCCGTGGGCAATAATCCCTTGCCTTGTTCATATCGAAACAAGGGAGAGAACGAAGGACGCGCTGCAGTGCGTTCCACGATGGGTGAGACTTCCACAATCTCACGCACGACTTGTCCATGTCCCGGATTACGCTCGATATACACCACAGCCGTCACAGCTTCCGCAAAGGATTGGGCGATCTGGATTTCAGACATGCGCGCCGCATCCGGGTGAGACTGCACCACTTGCAGAAAACGAGGCCAGACATGTTCGGCGCTGGTGGCATGAATTGTGAAGGCAGAGTGTCCATGCCCGGTGGCTGCGGCACGAATGAGCTCCCAGGCTTCCGCTCCACGCGCTTCGCCGATCACCACGCCATGTGGACGTGAACGTAAGGCGGAGCGGATCAAGTCATACATGGTCACTGATGGAGGGCCACCGCGAATTTCAGGACGGGTCACGGTGTAGATGATATTCCCAGTGTCGCTCTTTCCATCTCCATTCCAACCATTCAAGATGATCTCATTGCTGTCTTCCACGATAAACAAGCGGATCGCGCCGCGCGGATAATAGTCCAGCATCTCTTGAAGAATTCGCTGACCGACAAAGGTCTTGCCCGAGCCTGTCGTGCCGGCAATCACCAAAGTTCCGCCATGCACCATGACACTCAAAAGATAATTCGCAACCTCTGGTGTCAGGATGCCATCCCCACGCGGGAAGTCCTTTGCTTCAAACTTTGGGCGCGGTACTGGGGGAAGTCTTTTCTGACATAGCATGGCCAGGCTGCCCTGCGTGAGATCAGCGGCTGTACGATAGTTCGAGATACGCAAAGTAATTGTGTCGCCATATGGGGAAGCAGGCGGCATCACATAATTAATACGCACCCCTTTACGACGAACTGTTCCATCCACGAGCGGAACCATGACCTGTAACATCGCATCCGCAATCGGGTAATCTGGCGTCGGCGCCCGTTGGCCGGCGCGATCGATCATGACGCGCAAGGCATCTCCAATTCCATCGGGCGCTGGACCGGCATACTCCCATCCATTAGTGGTGGTGTATACATAGATGTGTCCAAGATTGATGGCGATGTCTTCAATGTCGGAACGGGCAATGAGTTCAAGCAAGGGTCCCATGCCGGAGAGTTCACCGATCAGCCGTAGGATATATTCCTGCGGCAGGGTAACACCTGCATCGACTGCACGTGAGCTCACTTCCTCGAAAACATTTCGCGCCAAGGCTTCGATCTCAGTGGATGTCATGCTTTTCTGCAGCGACTCAATCGCTTTCTTTGCGCGGCCTTCCTCTGTCAGGATATTCCACCAGCGTTCCATCTCATCGGCTGAGCGCGCATCGCTAACGGGCTTTAATGTTTTGCCTGTGATATCAAACATGGTTATTTCCCAAACCAGCCGCGCTTTTTGGTTGAGTTCGGTAGTAACCCAACGCGCGAAGCGCCTTCACGCACGGCTGGAACAAAGTGCGCGGCAAATCCCAATAGAGAATCCACGAACGGCCCGAGTTCTTCCAATTTCTCTTTCTTGTATCTCCAGATCAAAATATCATCACGACGATCCGAGTTAACCGCCTGTGCTGCCAGGCGCGGATCTACAATCGGAAGAATGCCATTCGGAATAAGGGCGAGTTCGATCTTGTCTTCGCTCAAGGCTTGCTGCAACATTTTGTGCGCCGACTTGAACCCATCGCCAACCACCTGGTTGTAACAAAGCTTGACGCGGCTGCCGACGAACTCATGCGCGCTATTTTTACCCACGACACTCGCCAGTGAATTGATCATGCGCGCGATCCAGCGGCGGGTTTCTGCGAGATCGGGAATTTCAGGTTTGATCACAATTGCAATTCCCTCGGCGGCTTTCAATGCGGCGCGATGAACGACATGCGCAGGATTGATGCCGACATCCATGATGACCACGCCGCCTGCCGCGACGCCGGCTTCATACAGACCTTGGATAACTTCCGCAACCTTGCCTTCCTGTTGCAGGACTTCATCACCCAAATCATCGGTGATCAAACCGGGCAGGACACGCAGGGTCGGTAGATCATCCAACGGTGTGAATGCATTCAGATACGCCGCACCGGATGCGATATCACTCATCGCACTCTTCCCAGCTTTTGCGATCTCACGCCGCAGTAACCCGATCATGGTCGTGTTTACGCGTTCCAGGCGCATGTGATATTGCAGTGCGCCGGCGTTGCCATCTGCATCCACTAAATATGTTGTGATGCCTGATAAGGCAAGCGCAACCGCAAGATTAACTGCGACAGTTGTTTTGCCCGTGCCACCTTTCGGTGAAGTGATGGCAATTTTACGAACTGCCATACCCGATTGAATGCGAGCCGACATGTCGCTGCCAAGCACTGCTCTGCGATATTGATCATCTGCCGCAAGATTGCCGGCATCGCCTCTACGCATTTCATCATACAAACGATTGATGTCCACATCCGAAGGTGGGTATGCAAAGGCCGGCACGCCGACACCGTTTGCCCAGGAAGACATACCATCGCCGACACCAGCGATGACGAAGATTAACTTCCCATGTTCAGCGGCTTTTACCAGACTCTCCGGGGAGACAGACGATTCAGGCGAAACCACGATCAAGGCACGGAAATCAAACAGGTCAATGTGTTGCGGAGTGAAGGCCGCAATCTGTGCAATCACGGAATGTCCCTGTTCTGCCAGTTGCATATTCAAGCGGGAAGTAACGGTCCCCGCGCCAAGCAAGAGAACCTGCATTACTGTCCTCCTCCCAAAACATCTTCGCGATCCTTCTTGAACAGATCTTCGAAGTCCCAATAAGTAAAGCCGGCAGTGGGTGTTTCATCGCCGCGCGCCATGAGTGATACCACCAAACGATCACCCTGCTGCAGCGCAAGCGAAAGAACTTCACGACTGGCATTCGGCACGAGCAGGATCAACATTTGCGGTTGGTCGAACGAAGTAAAGGATGAGTCCGAGTTGCTTGTATCGGTTGAGTCTGTTTGTGGAGGCAGGCCTTGCACGGAGATCACACGCACACCCATCGGGAATAAATCCTTGGCAAGCGGTGGTAATGCGCGACTTAGTGCATCGGCTTGTTCTATTTCCTGTGGGGCAGCGGTCGCTGTGGGTTCGATGCCATAACCAGGTTGAAGTATTAATTCTGGCATAGCCGTTGGTGTGGTCATCTGTTGTGGCCGGCTGGTGATCACCACTGTCACTCCCACCAAGTCTCCAGGAAGAAATGCACCTGCATCCGGCGAGACCAGATTCATCGCATCCAGCGGCAATGGGAACAAACTAAATCCGGGATATTTTGCAAGCACTGCAGAGAGACGTGTGCCTTCCGCAGCTTGAGCAACGATTGCGGAGCGAAAGATGGGCTGGCCGTTGAAGATCGGTTGTGCCACCACACCGCCAACAACCCCTGTAACTTCTTCACCCGGAATGAATAAGCTGGCATTGTCATCCTGAAAGACTGTCTTGACGGCCAGATCATTTGGAGTGATGGCATCCCCGATATTGAGATCATGGGTCGCAGACAAGACTTCGAGGGTGGGTGGTTTTTGCGCCGCGCCCAAAGCGTTCAGGGCAATAAAGGCGACAAGAAAAATTCCAACCGACACACCCAGTACCACAAGGTTCACGCCGGTCGAGGCAAGACGTTTAAGCATTTTGTTTTCTCCAATCGTTGAGTTTCCAGGGCAGACTGCTCTGGTTGAATGCCTGCCGCAAAGCAGGTGTTTGTTCAATCACTTCTTCGAGACTTTCCAAGGAATGACGCATCAGTCCATATAGAACCATCACTACAAAGTCCGTTCGCAAATGATTCGATTTGAATAACAGGTGATGCGCCTGCGCAGTAGTACGAGCGACATCCATCGCATCTGCATTGGCCAGGGCTTCTGCCGACATACGCGGCATGTCAGGAAAACATAACTGGATCAAGTCCGCCAATTCATTTTGGATGTGTTGTGGGAAATCCGGCTCTGTCGAGGATGACTCTGCAACCGGTAGTGTAGGTGGATTAAGCAGATCTGCAACGGAAGTATTTGGATTGACCCTCAATTGCTCCACCGCGCGCGGTAAACGCTTGAGACCGGCTTGAATGGCTTCCGCCAATCTTTCCTGTGCCTGTGGAGGGAGGGCTGCAACTGCTTCCACATTGCGCAGGGATACTTGCTCGCGCAAGCCGGCTGGTAGGGTTTCCAATAGTCGCTGCCATCGTTCCCGCTTGGACTGATATGTCTCACTCATAGGTGTGCATCATACGATTGATGGTGGAAGGGAGGAGAAGGTGTGTCGTCAGGTGTATCGGTTGTTTTATCTGACTTCTTCAAAGATCTGGATATTCTCAAGATGGAATTGTTTGTTCCCGCCATCCTGGAATTTCAAATCCATCGCTGGTGCGATCTCCCACCAACGGCGGGGCTTATTGACTACCAGGTAATTGTCGCTCCATACCTGCACCTCCACCGGTCCGAAGGCGGGCATGGACATCTGGCAAATAACCATATCGTCCACTTTCACGATGCCCAGCCATTCCGTTTTACTGATCCATTGCAATCGTATTTCGTATGGGTGCAATGTCTGGGCATCCCCGTCTAACGATTCCACCTGAACAGGTACCCAGTTGAGTGCAAGATAACAAAGCGAGCCGCTGATTCCCTGGATGGACGACTCCTCCCCTGTGACTGCAAAACCAAACATGTCAAAAGGCTTGGAGAAAGATCCATCTTTCTGGAGGGTGTCTACCGGCTGAAAGATCACGCCGGCGGTGCCATAAAATCCTTCATCAACTTTCGTGGAAAATTTCAAGACCACGTCGCTGGATGGGGTTGGGCGAAAACCGCGACCGCCGATGAGCGTGACATTGTTATATTGGCCCGCTGCGGGTCTTTGCATGAGATTAGAACTTTCGCTCTGAAAATACGGATCATCAAAATGTTGGATCGTCAAACCATGATCGATTGTCATCGCGGACGAACGCCAGGCATGTTCATTTGAAACTTTCCCGCCGCCGTTGATAATGGTAAATTTCCAAAAACGTGAAGATAATTCTCCCTCGAAATTATCCTCAACAGGCTCGGGATTCTGGAATTCATCCGGGGTATCCGCAGCCAGATGAACCAGGCGATTTGTTTCGCTCCAGATTGTCACGGCGGAATACAATTGTTGATAATTCAACCCAAGAAACAGAAGCACAGGCGCAAGCAGTAGAACAAAAATTTTCATATCGCAATCCTTTAGATTTTTTTGATGGTGAGCTCCCTTGTTCAAAGGCAACATCACATTTATGCGGATATGATAAGGAATTGTTTCGGTATGTATGAGAATTGTGTCGCTAACTGTATCGGTAGGCTTTTTATTTGAAGATGGATTTCTGCCCTGTTTTGCCCAAAAACCATATTAACATTTACGCCCCTAACTGGTGTTATGGTAAACTATGTTAACACCACTCAAAACCTGTGAGAAACTGATGAAACCCAATGAATTTCGTAACCCTAAAGTTGGAAAAGCAATCCGAACCCAGACTGGCTATTGGGCTTTTATTCCCGCTCCACTCCCGCCGGAAATCGAGTGGACGACATCATTGATTTCTGCGCTATCCGATGCCGACCGAGAGTTGAGCAAACTAACCACCCTGGCTGGTAACTTTCCATTTCCACGCCTGCTGACTCAACCTTTCATGCGGCGTGAAGCGGTTCTGTCCTCACGCATCGAAGGCACACGCGCTTCGCTGGCGGACCTATACAACTACGAGTCAGCTCAACTCTCTTTTCTTGAGCCCACGGACGATGTGCGCGAGGTTCATAACTATGTCCTTGCATTGGATTACGGGTTGGAGCGGTTGGAAACTTTGCCGGTCAGTCTGCGTTTGATCCGCGAAATTCATGCCGAGTTGATGGAAGGGGTACGTGGCGGAAATCTCACGCCGGGTAAATTTCGCAAAACCCAAAACTGGATCGGTCCGGCAGGCAGTACCATTGAGACGGCCACCTATGTTCCACCACCCGTCGATGAAATGCAGAACGCATTAAGTGATCTGGAAAAATTTATCCATGCCGATACAGAGATACCGACACTGGCGCGCGCCGGCATGATCCACTATCAATTCGAAGCGATCCATCCGTTCCTGGACGGTAACGGAAGAGTGGGCCGGCTGATTATCATGTTGTTGTTTCATGAGTGGAACGTTCTGTCCCAACCCCTGCTAAATCTGAGCGCGTACTTTGAACACTATCGTCAGGAATATTATGATTATCTGCTGGCGGTTTCCCAACACGGCAAATGGGAGGAATGGCTGAGGTTCTTCCTGCGCGGGATCAGCATCCAGGCCCAGGACAGCGTCTTCCGTATGATACGCCTTCAAGATATACACACGAAGTATGAAGTGCTGGTGCAGGCAGATCGTAACTCTGCGCGCATGGCGGCTGTAATTGATTTCATTTTCTCCCGACCCATCCTTAGTATCAAACAACTGGAAACCGCGCTTGACATGCCCTACATGGCAGCCAAACGATATGTTGAAAAATTGGTGGATGCGAATGTTCTGCAGGAGACAACCGGCTATGCACGTAATCGAGTCTTCCAGGCGAATGAGATCTTCGAAGCCTTGGGAAACTCTGAATAGTTTGAAATTCCTGCATAATATCCCCAAAAATTTGCATGTATCACAGTAAGTGCAAGGTTAGGCTTTGCAGTCACTCACTTCACCCACCGCCATAATAGTAGAGTGGCAAATAAAGCCAGTACCGCGCCGAAAAGAAATGGAGCCGACGGGCCGAATCCAGCCCAAGTTCCTGCACCCTGCCAAAGCAATCCCGCAAGAAGCGAGGCGGGTAGAGCGGTAATGCCAATCGCGGCATTGAAGAGTCCATAGGCAGTGCCACGTTGTGCTTCGGGCACGAGGTCAGCTACCAGCGCTTTTGCAACGCCCTCTGTCGCAGCATAATAAATCCCATAAAGACCGAACAACATCCAAATTTGCCAGCCGGCTTGCGCCAAAGCAACACCGAGATACACCAACCCATACATTAACCAGCCACCGATGATCAACTTCCTTCTTCCAACTTTATCCGAGAGCGCCCCAAGCGGACCGGAAAGAATCGTATAGATTGCGGTGAAGGTCATCAACATGAACATGGTTTGCAGTACTGAGAGTCCGCGTTCCTGCGCCCGCAAAATAATAAAAGAGTCTGATGAATTGCCAAGCGTGAAAAGCACAACAATAAACAGGAATGACTTGAAACGGGCATCCATCCCTTTAAGTGACAAACGCATCACGCCCGACCCTTTGCCTGACCTGAGCGAAGTTGAAGGGCTCACCTCGGTCACACCAGCCGCTAAAACGATGACCGCCAAAACTGCAGGGATGATACTCGCCAGCACCGCGATTCGAAACGTGTTGACACTTAAAAACGCCTGATTGGTTTGTGTCAACCAGATGATTAAGGCGGCAATACCAATGCCGATGAAAGCCCCAGCCGTATCGCCGGCACGATGCAAACCAAACGCGAATCCACGATTGCTCTCATCTGTACTGGAGGCAACCAGTGCGTCTCGCGGTGCGGTGCGAATCCCCTTGCCGACACGGTCTGCAAAACGAACGCCAAGTACCCACCCCCAGGTATTCGCAAAATATAAAAATGGCTTGGCGACTGTGGAAATTGCATAGCCCAGCACCGTCAGCCATTTGCGTTTGCCGATCTTATCTGAAAGAGCGCCCGAATAAATTTTTACAAGACTTGCAGTTGTCTCTGCAACCCCGTCAATCAACCCGATGAACGCCATTCGCACGCCCAACACATTGGATAGAAACAAGGGGATGAGATACACAATCATTTCTGATGAAATATCTGTGAGAAAGGATGTGGCGGTGACGATCCAAATGTTTGGGTGTAACTTGCGAAGTTTATTTTTCATATTTACTCATTGACCACCATTCTTTCTCAAAACAGTTGACCGCGAAAACGGAATTAATAAGAGTTTTTTCAAGCTGCATCGGTCAGTTGTCGGATTTGTATTTTACTCTCCTCCGGTTACTTCAGTCATAATACCCGTCGTTGATATCAAAAGTAAACATGGATGAGTTATGTTTACAGTTAAAAAACAAGTGCTTTAGGTGGAATCTCTATCCTCAATCGTAAGTCCACCCATAGGTAATAGGGGCGTAAAATACGTCGCATAAGGGTGAATTGAATTGTTTCTGCCGCCTACGTGCTTTGACAATTTTCATCATCATCCCTATAATCCCGACCGTTCCTACTTTCCACAATCTATTCCCTCTCTTTAGAAGCCCAGCCATTCGCCGGGCTTCTTCCGTTGTATCCATTCCCCATATCCCCATAACTGAAAGGAAACCATATTCACAAACTCAAAATAAAAACGTTCACTCTCTTCAATCCAGTTCGTTACTACTCATGCATGTTGGAAAGATCAGTCTCATTCTCAATAATAAATTGCAACAAATGGGAAGCAAGGACACAAAATTGTGAAGTGAGACTGTAAGCAGGATCGTCAGCATGCTTCGTACAACTTCCGACACAGCCTGATTCATTGGGTTGTATCGGTAATTTGTACACGGCAATAAACCATTGAATCCCTACACAGGAGGTACTTTGAACCAATAACACAATTGAATACCTACCACGCATGCAAGCATGCGAAAACGGGCGTTGTCTCTGGGATTTTCCCAGGGCAGCGCCCGTTTTGATTCCGCTTCACAGCGAGGACTCACCGGGGTGAGAGGCCCGGTAAAAACGAAGACCGCCCAGCTGTAACTGGACGGTCTGAGGTGAAACATGTTCAAGCCAGATGATACCACAACCATAAAGACTGTCAAGATTTACGCCCCATTTCCACTCAAGGCATACCAACGCATGGTGATCGTGGACGGCAAAGCGCTCAACGTCGCCGCATCCGCCGGACGACAGCAGGGAGACTACCTGTATTCTGCAACCATTACACTGCTGCGCGAGGATGCAGCCGTGTATACCAGCGCCCCATGCTGGGCAAGTGTGGATGTGGAATGAAAAGATACCGACACACCGGACTACACGGATGCGTGATCATGCTCTCCCCCTGGAAATATTTAACCATTCCAAAAAAGGAGACTGATCATGAGAACCCTCGCAATGCTTCTCATCCTGGTCGCCATTGCCGCCAGCCAGCCCAATCACTGGTTATCGGTAGTTATGGCTTCCATCGCCCATTTCCTGGGCAGATAACACAAAAACTTTCACTCCGTTCAAAAGGAGGTCGCAAAAAAGCTCATGGAAGATATTCTTTCCACCGCCGAAGAGATCCTCGGTCAGGCGGTTCGAGTGGAACGCCACAGGGATTGGGCCATCTTCTGGTGTCCCTTCCATAACGATGCCAGCCGTGAAGGAGAAGGTGGTCATCCAAACTTCGGCGTCAATCTGGTCAATGGATACTGGAAGTGCCTGCGTTGTGGTGCAACCGGTGGTTCGCTGAATGCCTTGCGAATCAAACTTGGCCAAGATTGGAAACCGCCTGTATCGATAATGACACCGACACGCCCGCCCAAGCCACCGTCACAGGTCAAGATGCTGGATGAAGCCATGTCGGAAGCGCGCTCCATTGTGCAACGATCACCAGCCTGGTCATATCTTGCACAACGCGGTGTGGTTCCATACACAGCTCTTGTGTATGGGCTGGGATATGGCATTCCCATTCCAAGAGTCCATCGCGAGATCATCGAGGCCGCAACACAGTCGATGATGGTGCGCCGTGACGGAACCTGGTTGTGGGCAGGCGGCGTGGTGTATGCCGATCCGCCGACACAGCCCACGGTGATGAATGTGCGTTATATCCCGGAGGAGCAATTACCCCAAGGCACGCGCAAGTTCAAGCCTGAAAAGAATCACAAGACCTGGGGCAATCGCATTCAACCTCTTGGAAGCTGGCGCATCACACAAGCCACACGCACATTGATCGTGCTGGAAGGATTGTTCGACATGCTCATCACTGCGCAGAAGATCCATCAGCTTGGACGCGAAGCCGATACAGTGGCCGTCTACACCAACGGTGCCAGCCCAGCTGCAAAAATGCATCGGTGGTTCAGCGAACACAACGCATACGACTATGTCTTACTGCGCGATCCTGATAAAGCCGGTACGGAGTGGGCACAAGCTGTATCGGCGTCCATCCGACACGGCGGCGCAAAAGTACGCACACTCAAACCGCCCGACCAACTTGACCCGGACGAAGCCATCCTAAGCGGATGGTGGCCATCCGCAATCTAATCCATCCAATTCCCGTATCGGGGAGCGATTCATCAATCGCTCCCCGATTTCATTTCTCAAGGAGATAAACCATGTCAGCACTAACTCTTATAGCCATTCTGATCGCCCTCGCAATATTTGGCTGGGCGATCTGGTTCGTGATCGAATTGATCCGCTATGTTTCCAGCGGCGAATATGAAATTGACGAACGCCTGCGCGAGATCAGCCAATAAAAAATAAAGGAGATAAACAATGATCACCATTCAACAAGATGCTTTACATGTCGCGCTTAATGCGGTCACGCGCGCCAGTCTGAAAAGTTCACTGGCCGCTTTTTCCCTCGTGCGTTTGGATATCAAAACAGATGGAATCCTGCGCCTGTCCTGCTTCAATGGCGAGACCGCCGCGCGCGCCATCACGAATGTGGTTTGTGATGAAGACATCTCAGTCAGTGTGGATGCCCTGACTCTGAAAGCCGTGGTGGAAACGCTTGCGAACGAAATCCGTTTGATGATCGAACATAATTCACTCATCATTCAAAGCAGCACCAATCGCACCACCCTGCGCATCGTGGACGAATCCATCCCAGTCCTCGGCGATGAAGCCATGCAGTCCATCGCAACCCTTCATGGAACTATATTTCGCAGTCTGTCACGCGCATTGCCCTTTGCCTCTGTAGACAGTTCGCGCTTTGTCCTGCAAGTACTGCATTTGACTTTTGATAAAGATACGGTCATTGCCCAGTCCGCCGATGGTTATTCGGCAGGCTATGTGCGCGAGAGTATAGAGGGACCTGCAGAACAAACCTGCGTATCCCTGCCATTGAGTTTTGCCCGCTTGTTATCCACCCTGGTGGAAGACCGTGACACGGTACGTCTATGTACGTCGGGAGACAACCGCTATATCTTTCAGATCAAAAATTTGGATGACTCAAAAGACCTGACTCTTGCCACAGTGACAAACGCGGAGAACTTCCCATCCGAACAGATCATGAATCTGATCAATGAGGCGCGAAATAGCACAACTGCTCATTTGAATGTACAGCAGACCAGTCTGATGCAATCGATCCGCATGGTAAATGCGATGGGTACGCAGAGCACATTTGTCAAAGTGGTGAATGGCGTGGTGAAGATCGCTTCCTCCGAGACCGAGACGGGTCAGGCACGCAATATCCTGGAAGGCACAGCCAGCGGAGAGAATGCCAGTGTGTGGATGTCTGCCGCTTTTCTGAAACGGGCTGTCGAGGCGTGCAAGGGCGAACTCGCGATCAGGATCACAGACGGCAAGAAACCGATCCTGATCGAAGCGGGCAACTTCACGGCGGTGATCATGCCGATGATGGTGGAAGGCACCAAGGATCCATTTCCCGAAGATGAGGCGATTGCAATCACCCTGCCCGAAATGGCAATGGCATAACGAAAACAAAATATTTCAATACAAAGACGGCGCACATCATGTGCGCCGTCTTTCATTTCTCAAGGAGACTTATGGACACCACGAATTCGTTACTTCTCCAAACCATATCCACATACGAGCAACCCAAACTCAAGAGTATGCCTTTGCGTGAACAGCCTGCATACCGCGTCGCCCAAAACGCAACCGCCTGCAACCTCACGGAACTCATGGCGGCTGTGATCGGTGGACAGAAACAGATCGAGATCGCACAGACCCTGCTGGCGCGTTTCGATGGCGACATCCGTCGTTTGTATCAGGCGCACCCCGCAGAACTGGCGAAGGTGAAGGGCATCAATCAGACAACTGCCATTCGTATCAAGGCCGCGCTCAATCTTGGTTTGCGGTTGAACCTTCCCAACGAAGAACGTCCGGTCATTAATTCGCCCGCAGACGCTGCCGCGCTCGTGCAATACGAAATGGGTTTGTTGGAAAAGGAACACCTGCGCACATTGCTGCTTGACAGGCGTAACCGCGTTCTTGAAATTGTCGAGATATATCAAGGCTCGGTGAGTTCCTCCCAGGTGCGCGTTGGTGAAGTATTTCAGGCAGCAGTGGGGCGCATGGCATCCGCCATTGTTGTCTGCCATAACCATCCGTCCGGCGACCCCACGCCTTCCCCCGATGATGTCGCTGTGACGCGCGCAATGGTGCAGGCAGGCAAGTTATTGGATATCGACCTGCTGGATCATCTCGTGATCGGACAAGCGGGCAAGTGGGTGAGTCTGAAGGAACGTGGGCTCGGCTTCACGTAGGAGGAATCATGCAGATGCAATTGACTCTCGACTTCACACCAAGACCTTCAAATCTAAAAGCGATCATCAAGAATACAACCTGGATGAATGTCAGTGATGTTGCCAGAGGAGTGGGTTTCATGATGCCTGTTGAAGTCAGCGTCACATTAAGCGATGCGCTTGAAGCGCTTCAATCGGAAGACGCGGACAGCTATGACCAGCGCCTGTATGACGCACTCTGGCTGGCGCACCATTATCTCGCGCTGGACCTTCGGCAGCGCGAATCCGTCTCATTCACCTTCGACTTTCTGCGCGAAGACAAACATAACGGGAAGTTTATCGAAGCCAGTCTGCGACTGAGAGTTGAAGCGCAGAAGCAAGCTGTACTTCTCGGCTTGATGCAGGATTTCTAGGAGGCGCTACATGGCAATCTATCTTGGCAAACAAAAACAGGGCGACCTCGTGCAATTTCGCTCTCCCACAATCCCCACCAAAGAATCACATGGTCATTTGTATACGGCGGTGATCGGTCCGTTCAAGAGCAAAGTTGGCGCGAGTTATTTTGCCCGCTACGGACGAAACAATCCACACATCCGCACGGCAGATGATGCCGAACGCCTGGCACGCGCAGACCCCATGATGGAGCAGTCCATCGTCGAAGAAAGCATGACCGACGAGGAACTGGACATCGCGTTGGAATGCGACGCGCAGGATCAACACGAATATTCACCCAAACCAACCATACACTTGCCGGTCAATCAGATTGCCTGGCAGGGAACTATCACAACACAAGGAGAAATCTCATGCCTAACTGGGCTGAAAACGAACTGACCATCACAGGTCCTGATGTACAGAAAGTATTGAACACCATCTGCTCTGAATCCAATGCAGATGGCGAGTCGCGAACCCTGGACTTCGACAAGATCATTCCCTACCCGAAGATATACAAGGAATTGGATCAACGCTCGAACGAATACCAGGAAAAGTTTCTTGCCATTGGGAAGGATGACCCTGAACGACAGGACAAACTAAATACTCTGGCTGAGGAATATGGCGTTGAACCCGGAACACCCTGGTTGAAGGACGGCTTCAATTCCGGCGGTTATGACTGGTGCTGTGAAAATTGGGCGACGAAATGGAATGCCAGGGGCATCTCCCTGACAACGCGCAAGGACAGCTCAAAAGGGTCCACGCACAAAACAGCCCAATGTTCTTTCTGTCAGACGGTACACAACACCGAACACATGACAGTTTGGGTGTGCCAACAATGCGGCAGCCCGCTGCCTGACTCTCAACCGTTGCTGGCTTTCATGGAATTCGACACAGCCTGGAGTCCGCCCATACCCGTGATCGAAAAGCTGGCCAGTATGTTTTCGGACCATGCCTTCGAATTGAAATATTTCGAAGGCGGCATGGGCTTTAGCGGACATGCCCGCTGGTCTGAGGGTGCGGAGCAATTTCACCATCAGTATGACTACGACGGTCCGCGCGGTGGATGATTTCAATACACAAATTCAATAAGGAGCAAACTCATGTCCTATCAATCTGAACATCAACGGTTGAAACCCGTGCTTGACCTGGCAAGTCAACTCGACATTGCCACCAATCCAAATCCGCAAGCCATCTTCGAAGCCGGGAACGGAGGCTTTCAAGTCTGGTGCATACCGCAGGAACGCCCGCAAGGATGGAGCGGGATCACGATGAATACAGGCGCTTTCTCCAAACCCTGCGAGTATGTCGGCAGTGTGGTTTGGAAGTGGGATGATGACAAAATCGTGGCGCTTGCCATCGAGACAACCGCGTATGCATTGGCGGATCAAAAGCCCGATGAGTATTGCAACCTGATGGACATCCCCCAAGGCTTCCACCGTCGCACGATCTTCAATCGTGATGCGGATATCGAATGGCTCAAGGAAAAAGTGACCTGGCTGTTTGCAGAAGCGGGAGTTCCGCTGCCGCCCTTCGAGTATGAGCAGGCGCTGCTTTCCGAAATTGGTCCGTACATTCTGACTCACTACGTTTCGGAGGAAGATGAATACGTGGTGATCGTTTCGCCTGAACTCGATCCGGAAGAATTCTGCAAGCCTGGCTATGAAGTCGCGCACACACTCGAAATCTGGAAGGCGGGTGACTTTCCTGCGGATGTGATCCTGCGTCCCGATCATGAATATCACGAGGCAGACACCGAACCCGATGAAGGACCGCTCGTGGAGCAATATGAAAACGCTTCACGTCTGGGTGACGATGATTGGCTGGAAGCTGGATTTGAAGATCAAATCAGCGGCTGGAGTGAATAACTTTTCAACAGGAGGGCGACATGGTCGCCCTCCAATTATTTTATGGAGAACCCAATGACTACCTTGTTTCAAACCAACATTGAACAGCTTTTGAAAGCGCATAATCTGCTCGATCAATTCCACTCCCAGGATGAGTTTCATGTGCGCTTTGATATGCCTCACTATGACCGTCTCGTCATCGAACGGCACACTGACATGATCAGTGTCGCCCACTACTTCGAACAGAACGGCGACCTGATCGCGGACCCGGATGTCGAACTTCACTATCCCACCTGGACGCCGACTGCCATCACCCAGGCCTACTTTGGATATCGTTCGAAGTTCATCGAACGGGACGGCAAGACTTTTGTGGATACCCGTTTCCACAAGGATGTCTCCTCGTTCCTGACCATGTGGGCGCGGAACATCCAGGCGCAGGGCTGGGCGGAGAAAGGGAAGGTGCATGATGACCCTCATGACTAACTCGTTTCGGAAAAGAGTTCCGTTTCCCATCAAACGCAAAAAGTTTCGTCTGAATTCAGTTGCTGAGAACCCGAATAATCCGTTTAGGACGCGCTTGGGATCCTGCAATGTGTCCTTCAAGTATCTATATCGCGATGCCAGCAATTACAAATTGCATGGCGAGGCGGTCTTCACCAATCACACATTTATGCCCATTGATGAAATTGAAAAACAAATCCGCTCCTGTCTGAAGGATGGTGAGTTCTTCATTGCCCGGCAGGTGAATATCGAGGAACGTTTCTTCGATGTTCTGCACGAGGACGACGATCATCCCTGGCATGAGTTCAACCTGGTGGAGATGACAACCGAGCCTGCCTTCGATCCTGAGAACTGGAATCAACACAAACACAAACGGGACATTACGGAGTTCGTTGCGGAATTGGAAAAGGCAAAGCGTGGGGGCTGGGATGAGCTGAAAGTGCGCGCCGATGTTGCCGGCATGCAGGAAAAACAGAAGGACAAGTTGAAACAAACTCTCGAATCAGGCGAGGACATTCTGAAATGAAGCCATCCAAACCAGACCTGGTGGTTCTGCCATTCACGGCGGTGATCGCTGGAACTTCAATTCACCTCACCCTTGAACAGGCACTGTCCATGTTGAAAAGAGCAGAAGGAGCGCACGTCCGCATTGAGCGTAGTTATCCAGGCGCGCCCCATGCCATCGGCTGGACGATCTTTCACCGCACACCCAGGAAATACGTGTACGAAAACGAACCACTCTTTCGCTTCGAACGCGGCGCACGTCGCTACATTCGCAAAGCCTATGCCATTCATTATTCGCTGACCAGTGATGATGGCATGACCTATTCCCATTTGCATCTATAAAAGGAGAAACTCATGTACGACCATATTTTGGAAGAAATGGCGGATGCCATTGCATTTGAACTCAATATTACAAGCAACAATGTGCTCAGTGTTCTCAATCAATACTGGCAGGATAAGATCGCGCACGTCTGGCAGGTGGATGACATGCTGGAGTCTGCACGCCGCGCGGGTAAACCGATCACACGCACCGATGCCGCAGGGCTCCTGCACAACGTCTTCGATCATCTTGACTCCAGCATGGGGATTAGCTGGACCAATCTGGAGGTCGCGTTGGAGGACTATCACTTTGTTCTGAAAACCTGGCCCGAGGAAAAATACAACGAAGTCCACGGCATCTTCAAAGTCTGGCGAAAGGGCAACCTCATCGCTCATCAATTCGGAATGTTTCCAAAAATGATGGATGGCAATCTGCCCGATGCGCTTGCTCTGGCTAAGACGATGGCAAACGAGATCCCAGGTGTGTCAGTTTTCATTGGACTTGAAACCGATGTGGATGAAGACACTATCCCCTGGCTGACCATCATCCTGCCGGGAGGTGAGACTGAACCGGTCATCGAAGAAAGCGAGGAATCATGCACGCAGTAGTGCCAAAACAACGTATCCGCATCCTGACGATTCAGATCGCAGTCGCAGATGAAGCTGACCCTGACTCGGTTGCCGATGAAATCTCCGAATTGCTTTCTGAAAATGGGATCTGTTCCGATAGCAGTCACATCCTGGACTGGCGCTATCTCACGGAATATCAGCCCGTTGTCATTGCCAGCGATGATCCGGAAGAAGGGGAAGTCTTTGGACTGCTGGACTTCAACCTGACGATTACAAACAAGGAGTAACCAATGTACGAATGGACCGAACCTTATGAAGATGAATATATAAAGGAACGAATTGAAGAGTTTGGACAAGCGCAGAAAATTGCGATGCAGAATGGCAAAGTGCTTGTCTCATCATACGAACAGTTCTGGTTGCCTGCTCTGAATGACCTGCCCGATGTTGAGTATCTTGGACGGGAACGTCACCGCACTCCGTATGGAACATTCGAACCTGCACCGGATGTACCCTTTCATGGTGCATTGTGGTTCACCCCAGCAAAGGATGCTGAGCTGCCTTCATCCTTGAAAAACATCAAAGAGTGGATACCTGCCGGCGCGGTTGTGGACCTGAATGCGCGTATGGTGAAAATCAAGGTGGATGAAATCGAGATTACCTTTACGAGTATCAATGTCAGCCTGAATGCGCATCAACTGTTGCAGGAGATCAATCAGGAACTGGTACGCGCCAATGCAGGCGTGTATGTCTGGAAGATCGAGCCTGTGGATGAAATATCCTCTTCAGTACGGCATCTATTTCCTGATGGAAAAATTCCAGCATTGAGCAATGCCCATACCCGCGCTGATGTCACTGGCTATGCCCTCATGCAGGATCGACCCTATCAGCATACATTAGTGTACGTAGGCATTGCGGCATACAAAACCAGCATCGAGAGTCTATGGGCTTCGTTGATCCGTGGGCGTGGTTCATGTTCCATGCGCGGTACTTCTGTCCTGGCGGATGGCGAAGTGAAGATGATGACCCAGCCATTGACCGAGTTCAATGTCATGCACGCAGGCATCATTTGCCGCAAGGCTTTGCCTGGGAAATGGGAAGCTAAAGATGACTTTGCCTATGCCCTGGTCTTTGAACAAGGCAGGGAGGTGGAAACAGAATTGCAGATGCTGGCAGCGAAACGTTTGCAGGAAGCGCTGGCCTTTCCTATCCCTGAAAACTGGGCAAAGACCCTATGGGAACATGGACTGGATGCCGGCTTTATCCAACGGCTCGAAACAGGAGGAGACTGTCGAGGTGGAGTCAGAATGGATTTGGCTAAGCCCTGGCAGGAACTGGTGCAGAACCTGCTTGAACAGGAAGTCCTGACGATTTAGGAGATACAGCATGTTTCAATCCATTCAAGTTGATGAGATCTTCGATCCGAGCAAGGCGCAAGCTAATGAGGATCATCCTGCATATTGGCTGGCGCAGTTTCGCAAGGCAGACTGGCGTGAACTTCTGAAATTTGTTGATCTGAGGTTTGCCAAATCCGCCAAAAAGCAAATGCTTGCAGAAGCTACACTTGTGCGCTTCGATTTTGAAGTCTGTGAATCTCGCGCACAAGTCTGGAAAGTTTGGCAGGCAGAGGAAGGTCGTCGCCTGATCATCCAATTCCGACACTCTGAAACAGATTGGACACGTGGCACTCCCGAGTTCGTTCATCTCGATAAAGATGAGCCGCTTGGCTTCGTAAACATTGCCGCACGCTTGATCTGCAAAGTCAAATAAGAGTATCTATTCAAACTTAATCCCCTGCACCAATTGGTGTGGGGGATTTTGATTTTCAAAAGGAGATTGATATGCGTCCTCCCGCACTAGAGAAGATGGGCTATTACGAAACATCTATAAAGGTAGCCCAATTGCTCAAAACATATTTCAAACCTGCCGAGACTGGTCGATTACTCGATCCTTGTGCAGGTGAAGGCACTGCCGCCTCAATCCTGGCAAAAGCCCTGAATTGCCAAAGTTGGGGGGCAGAGTTATCGCCAGCTCGTGCTGCGCTGGCCTCGGAAAAAATGGACCGGCTCTTTAATACCCCGTGGGGTTCATGCCACCTGACAGGCGAGTCCATCACCATCTTATTTCTCAACCCGCCATATAGTCATGATCGCCTCGGAGATCAGAAAAGGCTGGAACTGGAGTTCCTGAAATCCACTACACCAAAGCTAATACACGGCGGTGCATTGATCTACATCGTGCCTCATCAACTCTTGCGCGACTTGGATGTTGCTTCCCATCTGGCAGGGTATTACGAAAACATCACGGTCTATCGTTATCCTGAAACGGGATTCAATCAGGTTATCGTACTTGGGTTGAAGCGTTTGAAATTCAAGATGCCATCCAATGACGAAGTTCAGCAAATACAGGCATGGGCCGAGATAGAACCGTCCATGTTGGAAGATGTCGTCGAGCCGTTATATCGACTTCTGCCTGCTTCCGATAAAGGCGCCGGTGGACAGCCAATCCGTTTTTCCCGTTTGGATTGGCAACCCGAAGAAATTGTGGACGCTACACAGAAACGAGGTGTCCTTGTATCCAAAGAATGGCTTGACCTGATCAATCCTTCACGTGGATTGGGCGAATTCAAACAACCAGTGATGCCTTTGAAGAAGGGACACATCGCCATGCTCATTGCTTCCGGCATGATGGGGACTCTGCGTTTGAACGACGAGGACGGAAAGCCCATGCTGGTGAAAGGTCGGGTGGTGAAGGTCACAGAAAAAGTGGAAGAGACTACAAGCAAAGATGGCAAGATTTCATCAGAAACTTTTCGGGACCGCTTTGTCTCGACTGTTGCCATTCTGCGCCAGAGTGGTATTGAGATCATTGATACGGTTGAGCCGCTTTCCAAGTTCATGCACGCCTATGGCGACCAAATTGGCGCGCACATCCTGTCCACCTACCGTCCGTTATATAACTTCGATCCGACACTGGAAGAGACTGCAATATTGGATGGATTGGGCACAAAACGCAAGCCACTACCTGGACAGGATAAGCCTGGGTTGTTACCAGCACAAAGACATGCGGCAACAGCAATCGCTCGCTCAATACGCAAGAATGGTGTAGGGAATGTCCAGGGAGAAATGGGGCTGGGCAAAACGATTTTGGGCGCAGCTACTCTCGATTTACTCCATGCCTATCCTGCAGTCATCCTATGCCCTCCACATCTTGTTCCCAAATGGATTCGAGAAATCGAAGAAACCATTCCTAGCGCGAGGGCAATGGAGCTGATACGTATTGGTCGCAATGCAGATAACCCGGGCGATGTGAATGATGTCCGTAAATTTTTACAACTATGTGAAGAAGGAAAACTGGGGCAGAAACCTGTGGCTGTCATCGCTCATACCTCTGCGAAATATGGTGCTGGCTGGGAACACGCTGTGGTTCGAAAGAAGTTCGTTGATGAAGAGGATGGCCAGGTATTTGAAGCATTGACCTGCCCCGAATGTGGTTCACCCATTCAGATTGATCTGCCCGGTGGGTTTGTTTCCACGGCAAACAATCTTGATGACCTGGGTGACAAGCGTCGATTCTGTCAGGCCAAAATCACGGGCTATGAACTGGATGACCATCGGCGGTTGGTTCATGATGAACATGGCAAACCGGTTTGGGGAAAACGGATTTGCGGCACACCCTTATTCCAGTTCACTGGGCGTCGTTGGGCGATTGCTGATTACATTGCCAAACATGCAAAAGGCAAGTTCAAACTCCTTATCGCTGATGAGGTGCATCAATTTTCGGCGAAAGCCTCCGACAGGGGCATTGCTTTTCATCAGCTTGTTGAAGCAACCCAATATACCCTTACCCTGACAGGCACATTCTTCGGCGGTAAAAGCACATCTATCTTCTGGTTACTTCATCGTTTGAACGCCAGCGTGAGGAAAGACTTCGCCTTCAATGATGAGAAGCGCTGGGCGCGGCTGTATGGTGTGTTGGAGATGACCCGTAAGAGCAAACGTGCCGAGGAAGATAGTGATGAGGATGGTTTTACCGGCAATCGACGCTATCAGAATCAGGCAAAAGAGAAGCCTGGCATTTCTCCAGCCATTGTGAATCGCCTGTTGGATACAACGATATTCCTATCCCTTAAAGACTTGGGGTTGGCGATGCCTCATTATGCCGAAGAAGTGGTTACTCTCACGATGACCGATAAACAGAGTAGCCAGTATCGCTCAATGGCAAAGAAACTGCGCGACCTAGCGATCAAGAACCGCCGCTATCTCTCGTCTTGGCTGCAATGGACTCTGGCACGCCCGAACTCTGCATTCCGCGATGAAGTGGTTGAGATTGACGAAGTGAATCGCAAGGGCGAATTTGTGCGCAGAAAGGAGCTGATGGAATTGCCGGCAGTGGTTGATGATGAGACCATGCCAAAGGAAGCCTGGTTGGTGGATTTCTGCCGCTCTGAACGCCAACAAGGGCGAAAGGTGCTGATCTACCTGCGCCAAACGGGAACGCGTGACATCCAGGATCGCATCCTAAAAATTCTTCGGGATGGCGGGGTACGTGCTGAAGTATTGACCAGTGGCGTCAATCCACGCAAGCGTGAGGAATGGATCGCCAAGCGTGTCGTTGGACTGGACGCGTTGGTAGTCAATCCTAGATTAGTGGAGACGGGTCTTGACCTGATTGCTTTCTCATCGGTGGTATTTGCCGAGATTGAATACAGCTTGTATACCCTGTGGCAGGCTGTACGCAGAGTTTGGAGGTTGGGTCAAACCAAACCTGTGAAAGCGATCTTCTCGGTCTACAGTGAAGCGATGGAGGCACGCGCATTGGCATTGATGGGTCAGAAGATGAAAGCTGCCCAATTGCTTTACGGCGATGAAGTCGGCGGCGCGATTGTCCCGGAAGAAGATGGAGACATCCTGATGAAGCTCGCACGTGAGGCACTGGAGTCCGCCGACCTGCCCGATCTACAATCTCTGTTTGCCGATGAAGTAATCGTGTCCAATTCGCCGCTTGGATGTCCAACGGCTCCGAGCGCACCGCTTCCAGTTCCAGATATGCCCAAAGCAGTTTCCTGGTCCGACTGGATGACTCAGAAGGGAGTAGTGGGGAGGTCTGCCAATCACCCACGATCCAAACAAGTGACGCAGAACCAAGTGTCACTATTCTAAAACGACAGCAGTACAGGCGTCACACCTGTACTGCTGTATTCTTAATTGGAGGATCACTATGGAAGAAAATCCAAGATGTAAAAAGTGTAAAAGGGTTTTGAAATCCCCAATAAGTATCGCACGAGGGATGGGTCCAAAATGTGCGGGAGTTTCTGCTACACGAGGAAAAAGTGTTCGCGCCAGAATTACACGGAGTTCTGGGATTGCGTATCAAAGTGCCGGCTCAGATCAATTACAGACGCAACTTTTTCCTGGTGACTTGCCAACGAAGCGTTTGAGTAAAAGAGAGTTGTATCGCCGACGAAGGGAGGAACGCAGGCGGTCGTTTGAAATGCGTGTGCCATTCCAATGCGGCATGTTGTTGCCAAAAAGGAAGCCGTTGGTTTATACGCCATTAGATGATGGAAGTTGGAAGGAAAATCCGACTGGAAGAGTAATCTCACATGAACGGTTACAAGAGTATTTGAGGCAATACCGCTTTATATAACCGTAAGCCCCTGATTTGTTGAAAATCAGGGGCTTTTTTGTTTTAAGTGTATTGTATATGGGCTGGAGAATGAGTCTGATGCACTAATGAAAGTGGCGTGACGGGGGTGCACAATTTTTCCATCATCAAATCATCCCGAAATGACACAACGCCGCACGAACGAAACCTTTGATATCGGAAAAGCCTAGCCATCTCAACTCTGTTGTGCTTTGGCGCTTTCCACATTATTTAACCAGTTTGGGATTTCACAGTCGCAATCCAGCACATGACGTGAAACACAACAAGTAACGAATTCTTTGATTTCCCGAGATAACAATCAACCAAAGAACGCAAGCTCATTATTGCTAATCGTACTAACTAACACAGCTCGATCTAAATATCTATTCCCTTTTTCACATGATGTTTCGGGAGCAAAAGTACAAGCATGACAAGCTGCAGCGTGAAGAGTTGCATTACCATATTCAGGACGGTGTTCTGAGCAAGTAGGATCAGAGGTACATAACGTTGCACTTTCCAAAGCAACTTCAATATGATGTCCTAACGATTCTGGAGTTCCTAAATTCACCAAACCTCCAAGTGTTCCTTCACTATCTGGGGCAGATGTGTAGAGCAAAATACCAGCCATTGGGCCACCATCTACTTCGGGATTGCGTGAGTAGATTCTTTCTCGAATACTAGCCTGTGAATAACCGCATTCAAGGACAATTTGTCTCATCAGGATATGGCTGAAGGTATGAAGGAGGATATAGCGCATTCCTGGAAAGTTTGCAGATGGATTTTCGAAGTTGCGCGCTTTACGCCATTCCATATGAGCATTTAAGAAAAAACGTTCTTGTTCCTGTACTTCTGGTTTTGCAAGCCATGTTTGGATTTTAGCTTCATCAAATTGGATAAAAATACCTTCACCTCGTACTTCGACTGCGGGCACCCAATTTATTTTAGAACGACTTAATGGAACAGCATCAATCCTTTGTTCTTCATCTGAATCGTCCAATTCGCCAGGCGAATCAATTCGAGTAAACCCTGCCAGGGCTTTGACTTCCCTCAGACGATCTGCCAGGACAACTTTTGATATTAACAATCTATATTTGTCAGGAGAAGATACTTTCCTGAGTTGAAAATCTGCCGATCGTAGTTGTTCGTTCCCTGATGAAAATGCAGTCCATTCAGGTAATAGCAAATCTGGATATTGTTCGGATTCTTCGCTTGGAATTCCAGTATCTCTCTTACTTTGAATTACCCCCCAAATTTCTTCAAGTGGGTACTCTGCCAAAGCTTTTAACTGACCTGTTTTCTGGGCAAACTTAAGAATATCAAGACTGGTGATTTCATTTAGTACACTCCAGTGATCATCGACCAAAACAGATAACTTATCCAATGTTGCAGGTATGGCAATTGCGCTCATTACTTGAGGAAACCACAAATTTGAAGCGCCTAAAAGGATGGGTCGCATATGAAGTTCGCACCCATCGGGATCCAAATCGTGCAAGTGAGGCCTTCTTGCAGAACAAATGGGTAATTTCTCGCGGTTGTCCCGTCCAAATGCCTCTGCCATCTGACGCCGATTCCCGCAGGTATCGCAATGAATAAACAGATCACGCGCTTCACCAGACGGACCATATTCTTGCAGAGTTACACTTGAATTTCCTGAACAAGGTTTTTCACCAAAGGAATGAACAAAATCTATCCAGGGAAAATCATCCAAATGACCCTTTTCGCAAGCCACAAGAAAACGGGCTGGTAATACTGTTGGTGGTTTTTTTGCACGAGGACAATTGCTGTGGACATAGCGAGTGCGGTCTGGATGATACATATCTGGTCTGAGTTCAAAGAACCCAGCTTCTACTGAAGCAAGCGTTCGGCATGAAGGGCAAACCATCCACTTTGGAAATGTTCCCACAGGTACGCCGATCAAAGATTCCTGTTCAAAAGGATTCGGGGATTGATCTGAGTTAGTTGGCAGGGAGTACATACGTTGAATATGATGACCCACCGCAGATTTTAAACCAATCAGAAGACGATCTTCTTTGATTTCACGGACATAGTTTGGATCCTGTGTCCAGTCATCCAATCCAGAAACGATAACCGAAATTTGAGGTAAATCTACAATTGCCCCGACGCCAAAGCTATACAGCAACTGACTCGGATTGAGTTCTCCCACACGAAAGTGGTTAGGGTGATTGGTGTTTTTCATTCGCGGGGTTCCTTCCCTTCTTCAATCTTTACTGGGATTTTTAATTCGTAGTTGTTTAGAATCAAGGTTACAGGGGACTCGACATCACGCAAGCTGGTGAGACAATTGAAAATATCTTTTTCCTTGCCGGGTGGAACTAGGAGACCTGTTGTACGTCCATCATCCTGGGGTTTATATCCTAACGCCCCGCCGCCTTGGGAGACCTTTGTGGCGTTTGCAAGCCAATTAACGATTCGTTCATTGATATTCTCTCGAACTCTTTCTTCCATTTCAGGGTCAGATGTGATTGCTGAGGCTCGTTTACTAATATCATTCATGGCACGAGTGAGAAATTCATGACCTGCTTTCAAAGAACCGGCATCTCTGTTCCCGTTGAATTTATCTCCTAGCAAACGGACGTATGAAACCAACAAAGCACTCAATCCACGATCCATGGCACGAGCAGAAAATGGAGTAACTGAGAGTGGTTCTACTTGTTGATATAAAGTGGAATGATAATGTTCAAAGCGCTCAAAGTGACTTAGGTCACGCGGACGTACCCAGTTATATACCGTGCACACCAGGCCTGGAAATTGGCGACCTATTCGACTTGTGGCTTGGATATATTCTGACGTATATTTTGGCTGACCTGCAACGACCATCAAACCCAAACGTGGAACATCCACCCCAACAGAGATCATATTGGTAGCAAGCAAAACATCAATTGGAATTTCTGAATAATTAATTTTTTCTTTTGCCTTGGATTTTGTTTGTCTTTCCTTTTCTGCATTGGGGTCAAAAACTGAATTCAAGCGATCTAAAGTTTCAGGAATGTCAGTTGCTCCTACGCGGGAAGTTAATTCTTTAATGCTATTTGTATGAAAAAATCTATTTTCCATATTGCGCTTTTGCATTTGGCGCAGGCGCGTACTGATTGCATCATCCACCAGCCGTCTCAATCCACCTAATTCACGCATGGCGTTGAAATAACCTACAAGTGTCATATATGGATCAGCCCATTCTCCATATTTTTTGTAAAGAAATTGTGCCGCAGATAAAAAGGATGAATAGACACGGATCATTACAACTTTAGATTGCACCCCGGGAGCGCAAATGCCAAAATACAAACGCCCTGGTGACTTCTCTGTTGGGACAATTTGACGTGCGAAGAAATTATCTTCCACATCCAAACCTGTTGGCGGGAAAATACCTGCTTTGCGTAGATATAAGGCATGGACTTGTTCGGACGCCCTGCGAATGGTGGCACTGGATGCAATAACCTTTGGTCGCACAGATTTGCCTTCGTACTCCCATGTAGATAAACCATCTATAGCCGTTTCGTAGAGACCAACCAGTGTGCCGAGCGGACCATTGATTAGGTGAAGTTCATCTTGAATGATCAAATCTGGTGGGCGAAGTGGACCGCGTGCTTCACTCTTCACAGCAGGCAAACCACTATTCTTATGTTTGGTGTGCGAGTCGGTATCTTCAATATCTGGAGAACGAAAGCCATGCCGAGGGCAGTAAGCATTGACCTTGCCAAAGAGCATTTGTACCTCGCCCTTCCATGGCATTTGGGCAAATTTATCTACAGTTGCGATCAAAAGTGATGGCAATCGGCGATAGACTTCTTCATCAACTACCACTACGGGAAGACCTTCACCTTTAGCATTCCGTTGATTGAATTCACAAGAAGTCGAAGGGCAATATACCAAAGTACGACCAGCGCCAGCTTTGTATGTTTCCACTTGAATGTCACGACCTGGGATTAAGGTTTCGCCGCACCAGGGACAATTGGTTAGTTGATGTGGAGTACCGCTTCCTCCAACGGATGAACTGCGAAAACTTCCCCCACGTCGATATTCCTTAACTACTTGATCGCTATCCTTTGTCCAGTTAGGCGTACTCCGTTGACCAATCCACAAACCAATGCGGAAGGGTTCATCACCCCATTTGTTGACATCCGATTTGCGGACAAGTTCACAAGCACAGATTAACGCGGTAGCGCGTTGGAATTGTTGCAGGGTGAGCAGGCGTAAGGTGTAACGCATTAACACAGTGACGCCAGCGCTACCATCGTAATCTCCCATTTTGCCTTGCAAGCGGCGGATCGCGAGAGTAAAGGCTGTGAGACCTAAATATGCTTCGGTCTTACCGCCGCCTGTGGGAAACCAGAGCACGTCGGCAATTGCTGATGTAGGATCACTGCGTTCAGGATGTGTTGGATCCACCATACCTGGAAGATTGATTAAGATAAAGGCAAGCTGGAATAAATACCAGGTCCGATTCGGCAGTGTGTCAATTGACTCCAACGATTCATTTTTCTTTTGCCGCACGGATAAAGTAAACAATGAATGGATACGTTGCTGCCACATGGCACGATTTGCAAAACGGAATGCTTCTGCGGCTTGCGGATTTGTATCCAGCATTGCGATCGCATTTTCAAGCCGCGTCAATACCAATTTACAGGATTCAACGACTGTTTTGGCTTGATTGGAATAGGGTTGTAAATCTAATTCTGGCGTGCGAGCGCGGATTTGAATTGATTCAAGCCAAATCCGATATGCAGTAACCAATGGAAAGAGTGAGGCGCTAAATTCACCATCTGGAATCTTGGATAATACTTTCATGTCTAGTTCAAAGCCCTTAAGACCAGGCACATCATCAGGCTTGGGAGCAATCGTTTTGGGTAATTCGTATGTTGGGGCTGTATCTGTCTTGATTCGCACGGCACGATCAAAACTACCCTCCAACAATTCGACATGGGTCGCTACTCCATGTCCAACGGCGAACTCAACTTGCTTTCTGTATACCATTTGCATAGAAAGTTCTTCATGATTGGCATTGGCACGTACCGTCATGCGACGAATGAAGATGGGTTTTCCATCAGGAGCTTCGACAACTAGCTCGGGCTGAAATACCCATGCAGAATCCTTAAGTTGACGCGGCTCTTGTTGTCCGTTGACCAAAAATAGGGTAATAATCCATTGATCGGCTATTCGACGAACACGTCCATCTACATACACATCGGAAAAATCTTGATCCGGAATCCAACGGGCGATCCGTCCTTCTTTGATAGAGATTGCCTCGCTTATGACATCAATCTGTTTGCGTTTCCAAACGGGCTTTGGTGGATCGAGATCCAAGCCAAGTTCGGTACTAGGAATTCGATCATAATGCCCCCATCTTATCTTGACCACGATCTCTTTTGCATCAGGGGCAACCGTAAAGGTCATACCAAGGGACGATGGCAACATGGTGCGCCCCTGCACATTGACAGGTTCGCTCTTTCCATCTTCGCCATCTGTGCCGTCGAATGCCAGGTCTTCGTCTTCCTCTGCTGGCAAGGGAGTTTGACCTTTGGGAGCAAGCAACCCCAATATGTAGCGGTCTCGCACGGTTTGTTCAGTAATAATTTCTTCTGAGCCATTTGCGGGACCAAGAAGATCGCTCAGGACGAGGTTTTGTAGTTCCAGACGAATTTGGTTAGCAGAAAGTGGTTTTAAGAATTCTGGCATGTTTTCCTTTATTGTTTTTCACCTAAATAAAAGTCCAAACTTTTTCGTTCATATCATAAGCTATGGAATGTATAAATCATTTAATATTGATTTTAACGCCATAACCTCATCCAAGCCTAATCCGGGAGGAATGATTTCAGTGTTTAATTTCCATATTTTCAATTGTTGTTGAACACTTTTCTGAATATCAGCAATATTATCTTCATCATTCAAATCGAAATAAGGAGTTATCTTATGAGCAAATACGCGATCATTATTACCAATTTCTTTTAATACAATTAACTTCTGTTTTGAATTTACTCCATTTCGAATAAAAGGCTGAAGCAAATCAAATTGATGACTTTCTAAACCAAAAAGGATTTTTTCACAAACAGCCAAACATCCCCAAAACTGAGCGAATTGGGGCAGTTTGTTATTCAGAAAACTGCCTGTTGAAATAAGATCATTTTGAAAACTGTTAATAAATCCTATAGCTATTTCGTTCCATGTATTTCCTATTAGCCATCCTTTGACAGCAGTAAAACCTTCATTAAAATCAAAAGATTTAGTCGGCGTTAATTTACTAAAGCTTATATACCAGTTTCGAGCACTGCACGTTATTAAACTTTGTTGAATAATTTCATTTCCAAAACTTAATGGATCATCAATTTCATTGAAGTCTACTTCATGGAGTTTCTCTATCAATGAAGTTATAAATTCCGCTGGTAAACCAGTAAAAGCCATTGTCTGTAATATTTCTGGCGAACGAGTTGATAATTCCGTGATAATTGGTGCCAATATTCCAGCAAAAAAAGCTGATATATCTTGATCTGGGCCTACACTATTTTGCAGGTCATTTATAGATGGATATTTTCCAATTTCGTCCTTGAGCTTGTGTTCCAAATTTCCTTCAGAATTTTCTGCGCACACCTTTGCTAGCAGAATGTTCAATGACATTGCTTCACTAAAATCAAATCCAGACAATTCTTCTATCCAATTTTGGGGATCAAAATCATCTTTTAGTAGATTTACTAAGATTCTGGATAATCCAATAAACCTCTCGGAAGTAGATTCATTGTGAAAAAACCATTGTCGGTAATGATTTAAAATTGCTCGAGCATCATTATCGCTTCGATAATTTTTTTGGGCGATTAATGCTAACCCGTCTGAAACCATCCCGGCTCGCCCAGCTCGCCCTAACATATTCATTACTTCTGCTTGGGATAATTCTTTACTTGCACCATTTACATATCTAGTTAAGAATGTGATGATACTTATATCAAATGGCAAATTTACTCCCTGAGCGAGAGTTGGGGTTGCTATAACATGTTTAATGAAACCCTTACGGATCCACTTTTCGATAAAAATTTGTTCGATTTTGGGTAACGATCCATGGTGCGGAGCAATTTCATGTTTGAATGAATCTTCAAAAGGTGAGGATTCGCCACGTTCAATTTTGATGCGAGCCAAATCGAAAAGAGCTTCTTCCGGATAAGCAATTTCTTCTAAATCTTTTGAAAACTCTCTTGCCCTCGTTTCAGTCGAGTCTCTTCTATTAACAAAGATAATTGATCTTAAGCTAGACCTTTGGGAATTTTTTATAAAATTCTTTATAAGTGTTGAAGTATCTAGCCAGTTCTTCCCTCTCGTCTTCGGTAAAAATATTGTCCGAGGCTGCTGTAAATTTTGCGTATCACTTTCCAGCGCGGAGTAACAAACTAAAGCAGGAGATTGAGTTTGATCTTGAAAGCTCGTAAGAATTCCATAGGAGCACCGCGTTGGTCGGTTCGAGGAAATGATTTGCGTTAATTCTTTACCTGGTCTAAGACGATTATAAAATTCGATTAACTTTGGCGCTTTATCTGCCATAGCACTTAAGAACACAATTTTACATTCCGGGTTTTTGGTTGTTATTTGAAAAAGGTTTGATTCAATAGCAAACCCGCGATTCTCGAACAAATTTTGAGCCTCATCAACAACTACCAAGCCAATATTCTTTAACGCATCCTCATTAATGCGGATTAATGCCAAAAATTTCTCTGGTGTTGTAATAGCTACCATTGGTTCGGTATAGTTTATTTCTGAGACCCAGGGAATATAATCGTCTGTAGTTGGCAATTCTTGGACAGTAATGTTTAGTGAATTAAAGGCTTTGCTCATTTCTATTTGGGTTTGCCGAACCAATGAGCGCATTGGTAATAACCAAACTACTTGCTTCCCATTTGCAAGAGTAAGAGCTGTTTTCAATTCTCCAAAGATAGTTTTTCCTGAGCCAGTTGGTAGAACAACCAATAGATCATTATCAATCCTTAGCCAAGAATCAAAGTCATTGTTAATCTGTTCTTTTGTGAATGTGGTGATACCTCGAAGAGTTAATTCTTGTAAATATCGATTCCAAAAAGTAATTGCTTCCGGGGTATTAATTCCCCTTTTCATCAACCATTCAGATTCAACATTGAGTCCAAGGTCTGTCAGGTTTGCAACTCGGTTTGATTGAATTTGATTGATGAGATTCGTTATCTTTTCTTTTTGAATAAAAAACAATTCCCGTTCATAATCGAATTGATCTGAAAAGAGTTTCTTGATATCGTTGAAAGCTTTTTTATATTGCTCATCTTGTGTTTGACTTAATGTGAAACCAAGGTTGTTGACAATTGTCTTTGCCTGAATCCTATATCCTCCCGCAAGGTAATGCAAGAAAGCCAATGTTAGATGATACCAATAATCATTTTCCTCTGGTGAGACATTCATCTGGGTAGCCATGTAGCTGCGCGCAATCAATCCGCCTTGCTGTTCCAGAATCATTCCAACCAAATAATGAAGCTTTTCTATGTGAAGTAATTGAGGGTTGTTAGCAATGGTCGAACTGAGAAGAGAGGCTTGAATTAAGGTATCCGAACGGTTTACAGATGGGGATAATGTGCCGTTAATTTGGTCGGCAATGGAGTCTAAATAACAACGCATGCCGCGATCAATCAAATCATAAACTTCTCCTGGGTTCGAAATCTCGGAGATTGAATCGACAATTTCTTTAAGTGATTGCGAATACATTAGAATGCAATCCTTTTCGTAGTGAGAATTTCTTTTACCTTGGTTTGAACACTATCAGCTAAATCCTTCCAATTTCCCGAACCGACATATATTCCAATACATCGAAGAGGTTCATCTGCGACTTTATTAAACCCTGTGAAAAGGTTGTTAGCTGCGTATTGTTCATCAGCAACCACCATCGCATTAAATTGACTATGTTTACTTAACAAAACATGTCTTATCAGATTCTCTTCATCTTGGTGTAATTCCTGAAGGAGCGTGTTTAATTTATCGTCGAGCCTTTGAAATCCACGATTGCGATTTAGAAAGGCGTAAAATTCATCAAAAATCTTTTTTTCATTCAATACAATCTTGGAACTGCCACGAAAACTTGCCGATGAAATTAAGTCTTGGGGCGAAATTATAGAATTCTTAACAGAAATTATCTTAATAATTGAAAAATCATTGCCTACAATACAAGCTAATCCATCTGGGCCTTTATCTTCGGGCTGAAGATTGGGTTTCGAGATTGAGAAATCCTGATGATTTGCCACTTTTATTATGGAAGCCAGCATAGCCCAAAATGCTAAATGCTCCGAGAGAGAATTCCGAAATGCATTTAGGTGTATTGCAGTTTCTTCGGCGTTAATAACTCTCGCTACATCACCATCTAATTGATTGTTGGAATATCTCAACTCAAAATTAAAAATATGCTTTTTTAAATTGGGCAGATAGTCTGACACAGAAGCTAGTTGACTCACCAAATAAAGTCTCGCCAGATAAATATCTGCATCATCACATTCATCAATACATTTTATGTAGTCAGGATATTTCCAATGCTTATGGTCAAAATAGTACCCATGTTCTTCAACAAGGGATTGATCTATAGAAATATGATCAAGTAGCCAAATCCAAGCTTCCTGGAATTCTTGGGCAGAGATAATTTCACGTAGGTGAGTATCAATTAAGGCATCCATAATTTTCTCTGCTACAGCAACCCCATCTGCTCATCACTAGTCTTGCTCTTCTTCCCCTTTTTTCCGCCCTTTGACTTGGGCTTCTCGCCCTCCAGCGCGGACTGTTTCTGTTCTTCCTCATGCCGCTCATGATTCAACCCCAACAGCCGTGACAACACCTCCCGCCGTGCGGACTCTGATATTGTATAGCGGATTCCCTGTGCCGTCTCGTGGAAGCTGTGACCCAGTTCTAGATCACCCCAGCCATACGCGCCAGCGACAGCATTGTCCATCTCGACGTGAAACTCTCGCAAGCGGACAATGTCTTCGGCGCTTTCTTTCGGGTTGTGGAAGCGATTGTAAATATCCGTCAAACTTAATCGATTCTTGGATAATAAATCAGTTCTTTGTAAATAATATTTTTCGCCTATTAATTCTAGCGCATTATCTTTTCCAACTTCAATACTTAATGGAAACGGAAAAGTTAAGAAACAATCTGATGGAGTGTATTGGGCTGTAATTCCAACTGAAGACGACCTGTGAGAAGCCCAACTAGCATGAAAGTCAGATTGCAATACACAAAAATGGGAATAATCTTCAAAAGGAAATACCTGAAGTGTATTGAGAAACACATAATCTGAAGGCAAAAAGTCAAAGGCGATGTACTTCGCAACACGTGCATTTACCAGCACGCGCGCGAGAGTGGAAATCGATTTGTATAATTCAATTCTTGGGCGTTCATATTGCCAATAATACGTCCGCAATGGACCAGGTCTTGCATTCATGCGAAAGGGCTTAACACGTTCTTCTATTATTTGCCAAGTAGCGTTATATAGTCTCGATTCGTCTTCAGATTTTTCACCAAAATAAATAATCCAGCCGCTGTAATTCGGATATGGTTCTGATGTGAAGGTCTTTCCAGTTATATACTTTCGAACAACATCACTGTTATTTTTAAAATTACTTAATAATTGCTCTGCCTCAAGTTCGGAAATCATAAAGCCGTCACCATATACTGCTGACCCCGTGAATACCTGCCCGTTTCTAATTTTTAGAGTATGTGTCTCGCCTGTACTACTCTCGTCAACTAAATAGGATGAAATATTTTTTACGGTTTTGCCATTAAGAATACAAAATGAATTCCATTTTGTTTTTGTCATGCAAACAACAGTAATTAAAACACTTGCGCTGCCTGGCCAGTTTTTGTCAGTATCAGCAACAATTATTCTTGCTCCTGCCTTTGTCAATAAATCTAACCCCGCTTCTCTGACATCACCTTCGGCAATTGTTTTGGTTGAAATAAACCCCCAATAACCATTTTGAAAAAGGAAACGAAATGCTTGATGAAAAAAATAAACACATATATCTGCATTTTTGTTAATGCTTGGGTAAATAACTCGTAACGTCTGTTGATAATCACTTCCTAATGTTCTAACAATCCTTTTACCTCCCAAAAATGGCGGATTTCCCACAAATGCGCTAAAACCACCGTGTTCAAACACTTCGGGGAATTCAGATTCCCAATGAAAGACAAGATCCTTTTTTGCAATATTCAAAGCACGAGCAGCTTCTGGATGTTTGCCCGCGTCAATTTCACCATCTAAATCACCTGCCATGTAGGGGAACAACAAACCCATTTGCAGTTCTTCAATCTCTCGGTCGCTCAAACCCAACATGCGCGCTCCCGTCAGAAGGTCACAGCCTCGTTTGATGTGATTCATGGCGGCGTCGGCTTCTTTGAGCAGGTCGGCTTTCAATGCCGAGTCGCGCACATCCTTCACTTCAAAGGCTTCCAGTTCACGCCGTTTCTGGCTGGCGATCTCCAATTGTAGGTGTAACTGCTCATCGAACAAGGTCATCGCCGAGTTCTGGTATCCATGCGCCCAGCGCAGGAAATCATCCGCACTCGCGCCCACCAACGCGTCCCCGCACTTCAAGGCATGGTTAAGGAAAGTGAACGGGCGACCCTTCGCCATCGTCGTCAGCCACAGCGAAAGTTTGGCAATCTCCACTGCCAGTGGGTTCTTATCCACGCCATACAGACAGCGATCCGCCACCAGCCGCCGCGCTAAAATCATCCGTTCGTCCTCATCTTTTGGAAGCAGTGTCTCACCTGGCAAACCCTTCGAAGGTATTCCATCGGGCGTGATTTGAATCCCGCCCTCGCTGGCAATCGCCCACGCTTCCATTAGACGCTCCGCAAGGTAACGGTCAGCCTGCACCAGAAACCCCGCCGAGCCCATCGCCATATCGCAAACCTTCAGCGCGAGAATTTCTGCGGGTGAGCGCAGTTTCCACTCTTCGCGCGGCAATCCCTCTGCCACCCCGATATAGACCAGCGGCTCCAGCGTGTGCTGCACAACAGGCTCAGTCAAACTGCGCGGTGTGTAATGTGTCCCTGTCGCGCGCCGCGTCACTCCCGCAGTCACATACACATTCCCAGACAGGATGACCATCGGCATCTCAAAACCATCCTCGCGAATCATCCCAGCAAACGGCTGCACCTTTTGAAAGATTTGCGGATCATTTCCACACGCACTTTTCAATCGCTGGATTTGAAATGAATCCAACTCCGCAGATAGATTCTTCCTGATCGCATTTTCCGTGCGACCAGTATTCTCTGCTAAATATTTCGCGAATCTTTCCTGACCCTTAGCCTGCTCGGCGATCAACGAAGAGAGTCCCACCTCGGGCTCTTTATCGCGCGAACCCGCTAGCCCCAACACGATTTCCGTCGCCCGCACCGCCGTATGATCAAGCAGACCTTCATATACATGCCCAATCTGTTCCACATCCAGCGAACGGAAACTCAAACGCCGTGGTTCCTTTCCTCCGCCAGGCACTGGCATCCGCAAAATTTGCAACGCCTCCAACAAATGCAACACCGTCCGATTATTGATTGGGAGTGGATGGTCATCATCATTCACGGGAACATCACGTAAGCGACCTTCCAGAAACGGGAATCTTTCAGGGTCGAATAAACTACCACCGTAAGCGGGCAACCGCAAACGATCATGCTGAATTCCGCCATACACTGCGCGGAAAGTTGCCAATAATCGACACCACGCATCAAAACGACGCTCCAACACTTCCTCGCCATGTTGATCAGCAATTTCACGCAACTGCGCTCGTAACGTCGAAATAGCATAATGCTGGTCATACAACGGATCGCCAAGCAAAAGCAACCCACGCTCTTCTGCCGAAAATAGGAAGACCAATCGCATCATCACTGTCAACGCGGCTTCATACAATTCCGATTCCTTGATCCCCTGCAATAACTTGCGCTCACGATCCCGATCCGCGCGGTCAATCGAACGGATCAACACTTCCACTGCTCGCCGCACCTGATACCCTAACTGTTCAGTGACTTCCTGCTGTTCATTGACACTATCAGCAAGCATGCCTTCAAGCGTCTCTTTATCCTGCACCGAGAAAAACCGTTGCGCACTCAACAAACTTCTGAACGAGCGCAACGTCAATGGCTCTTCAAACCACAGACTCGCATACCACGATACAAATGCGGATGTCTCGCCACGCGGTGCATCCACCAGCATCCACTCCTCGCCATTAGTCACCAATCCTAGGCGAACCCCCGTTGCTCTAAGCAGTTCCATCATCCGCATCGCAGGCGATGTCTTCCAACGTTTTTCTGCCACCGTCTTATCTAAATTTTGGCCGACGGGATATACCTCCACCAACACATGCGGCTTGGTTGGATCATTAGGCTGATGCAAAACTAAATCAGGCTGTAGTGTTTCCCCATGCTCGGCAAACGTCACACGAAGCGTGGGCGAAATCGCTACACTCTCAGCAATCGTCTCATTTGAAAACCCCAATAAACGCTCGAACACATATCGCACCCAAAGCGTGTGCATCGCATTCTCAGGGCGTAATCCTTGTTGATTATCAAGCCACTCCTCATGTGCAAGCCGCGCCTCGCGACTCGCCTCCGCATCATGCGCCTCCAACCCTTGCGGGTACACGCGCAACAATACAGGCAGACTCAAGAAGGGACCTGAGATGTCGAGCAGGGATAACCATTCGTTGTGATGTTTTGCGATGGACATAATTATTTCGCCAACTTTTCAGGGACAAGGAACGTCACAGCCACCGGGAACATTCTCGGCTGTGGGTCGGCAAAACGTTTGCGGATTTGTTCCTTTTCCGCATTGATTTCATTCGGGATCTCTTGCAGTCTGCGACGCAAGGCGTCAAAATCTCTGCTTCGTTGAGTATTTTCCTCTAGTGTAGGCAACTCCATTTGCCATACTTCTGGCTCATCTAATTCTTTTTCAATGGATCGAAGCAATTCATTGAGGATTGATTCGATATTTGCCGCTTCCAAATCTCTGCGTTCCTCAAGCAATTTTAATACACCTTCCATTCTATCCGTTCTGCGCGCCTCCAACGACAGCATCAATTGAAGCATGATCTTTTCGTACAACGCCAACAGGCGTTCATTCATTTCTTTGGATGGTTCGTTCTCCAAAGCATTCTCAAGCGCTTTGGAAATCTGCCCGACGTTCATTCTTGCAAAACGACCCTCGCGCAAAAATCCGCCCGCCGTGATGATCTCTTCATGCAGGCGATACTGGTCTCCGCCGATTACAACCAATCGTGCGTGGGCAATCACAGCAGGGGAGTCCAAAACCGTATCAGGCACGAGTCGTGCAGTAATTCTGTGCAACCCTTTTTTACTTCTCGGCGACCAAATCTCCGCTCGTAGCAAACGCAAGGACATCTGCACCAGTTTGTGGTTGAGATGAGCCAGCACAATATCATCCCGGTCCTTTATCAGGTTTTGGTCAAAGACAATCGGCCGCGTTTCTTGTGTATGTGGATGTATTAATCCATCCAGGCAGGTTGCCCAGGCATTGTTCAAGGCTGGCACATCAAAAACAGGACAGGGCATGTTGCGATTGGCTTTTCGAGTCCACAAGCCTTCTATCTCTTTCTCGATCAACGGTCTTTGTTCGGCAAGTTCCAATGCGGTTTGCACCACTGAAACAATATTCTCCGATGAGAAATTTAGATCATGGCGGGTCTCTTGCAGTTGCTCCATATGGCGGGCGATCTGAGTACGCAGGTCACGCTCAAATTTCAAAGCATGTCGCACGGGTTCACTGTCCTTTTCGGCTTGCTCGGTCTGCAAGCGACTTCGCCTGCCAAGCATGGCTTCTTCTACTTGTAAAGCGATCACAGGTCCAACCTTGCCCAAATCCTCCCTGATCTGTTCTACCTTTCGGACTGCCACCATCAGGAACTCAAGGTCTGCGTCCAGCACATCGGTACTTGACGAATTCAAGATCTCAGTTTGTTTACTATACCCTTTGCTTACAAAATGATATACAAAGACGTTTTTCTTCTGTCCATGGCGGTCAATACGTCCATTGCGCTGCTCCAACCGATTCGGATTCCATGGGATTTCCATGTGGAAGATCTGATGACAGTGGTTTTGCAGGTCTATGCCTTCAGAGGCCGCATCCGTAGCAAGCAGAATTCGCACAGCGCTTTTATCTGGTGCAGTCTGAAACGCCGCTTTGATGGCTTCACGTTTGTCGCTCTCCATACCGCCATACAGGGTCATCAACCTGCCTTCTTCGGTAAATCCCTCTGTTGCCAGAATATGTTGTAACCAATTCAACGTGGTCCGGTATTCGGTGAAGATCACAATCCGCTCATTTGTCCACTTGCCATCTACTTTGATATTTCGCCTGAGCCAATTCAACAACTCCTGCATCTTGCTGTCAGCACGGCGTTCCGCTTTTTCCGCCCAGGTGCGCATTTTCTTCAACAGTTCTGTTTCTTCTGTGCTTAATTTTTGCAGCACTGTAGAAGCGGTGGATAATGCATCGCTTGTAGTATCGTCATCATCCGAATCATCCTGCTCCGCCTGATCCAACTGTTGGCGTAAAATCCCGAAATTTACTTTTGGCTTCTTTTCGGATTCCTTTTGTCGCACAGCATTCAGCGAACTTTCATGTTTTTGTAGTGTGGTTAGAAAAGCGGCTGGTGATGAGAACAATCTCTTCTTGAGAAGTTTCAGCACGAATTCAGTCGCGTATTGTTCAGTCGAGTCTTTTGTGTTTTTCTGGCGAAGTTCTGAATATTCTCTCAGCCAGGCATGGGCTTCGCGTTCTTCCTTTGTGTAAGGAACTTCAATTGCTTGTATTTCGCGTGCCGGGAATCTCGGTGTGCCATCGAACATGGGCGGCAACTCTGATTTCATTCTTCGTACCATGACCGCCTGTAATTGTTGGCGGTCGGGTGTCACTCCGCGCGCAAAGCGCTGATCATCGAGCAGTTCCATCAAGGCTGAGAAACTTTCCCTATATCCGTTGTGAGGAGTAGCAGTCAAAAATAATTTATGTTCAAAATGAGGAGCAAGCGTTCGGATGGCTTCTGTGCGAAGAGAGTCAGTAGCATATCGTCCGCCCCCCACTGGCGCGCAGTTGTGCGCCTCATCAATAACCAAAATATCAAACTTGCGTGGATACTTTGATTCTCCCTCGGCAGGTAGCAATTCCTTCAATAATCGCATGGGGCGGTCGCGTTTGATAAAGTCAATAGAAGAAATCAAACGCGGAAAATGCGACCACGGGTTGGTGTGCAATCCGCGCGATCTGCGCAACCCACGCATCATCTCCGAATCTACAATTCGGAACTCCAACCCGAATTTATCCCGCATCTGATCCCGCCATTGAATTTGAAGAGATGAAGGACAAACAATTAATATTGTTCTGGCGCGGTTGCGAAGCAGCAATTCCTGCACGATCAATCCTGTCTCGATTGTCTTTCCCATCCCAACATCATCTGCAATCAACAAATTAGCGCGCGGCATCTGCACGGCGCGCACCAACGGGTCAAGTTGATAATCCTCAATTGTGATTCCACTTCGGAATGGGGATTGTAATAATCGAACATCTGCCGATGAAATCGCTCCCCAACGAACAGCATTTAGAAAAGCATCGAATTTTTTGGGCGAATCAAAACCTGTAGCTTCGGGCAACCCGACACGCTCATCAATTCGCGCATCTGGCTCAATCTCCCATACTACCTGTAAATTTTCTCCAAGAGCATCATCCTCGATGGAATTCAGCAAGACAAGGTGTTGTGGTTGTTCTGAAAGATCAGTCAGTGCACTCGACTGTACAGCAGCCACCACAAATCTGTGCTGACGGACAGATACAATTTGTCCCTGCTCGGGGATGGGTTTGTTTGATATTGACATTGTTATTGACTTTGAAAACTAGGATCTACCTTTCAGATATTTTACAACTTAATGTCCCTCAAAAGAAGTTTACACCTGCACCAAAGCAATGCTTTAGCCTTTTCATCCACATTCGTCGCGAGAGGATATTGCCTCAAACTTCGAACGCAAATTCTTCAAATTCAGGCAGAATATCCTCACTAGCAGTAGCTATTACTATTTGAATATCTTCGCGATATTCAAGAGCAAGTTGCCCTAACATTTGTAGCACTTGATGATATCTTTCTTTTCCCATCTTTTGTTGTTCTGGCTCATCAATAATGAGTAGTTTAGGGTGGTTTGTGAATACCCGTGGATTTGCAACAGGCATAGCTATCAAAGAATAATAAAACCCCAATACGGCAATGGCCAAATCAGGGCCAGACATAACACTCTTGTATGCTTGGCCGTTAATTCGTGGGAGTTGTTCTTTGTCGTCCCACTCAGCACTCTCAAATGACTTTTCAAGCTTTACCTTTCGCATAAATTTTCGAAAATGGGTCAGGAAAGAATTTTGCCTTTCTGTCGTTGTGCCTAACGCTCGCCTTGCAGCCTCTAACTCCATAGTCACTTTTTCAAGGCTTTGTTTTACCTCAGGCAATTTTTCTTCTTCAAGAAATATTGCATATTCTCTTTGCCTTTTTTGATAATCTAATTGACTTAATTCTTTTTCAATTGATGTAATTTGTGCAATATTCAGCGTAATATTTTCAACAAGCGGCGAGACATAATTACTCTCTTCTAACGTAAGCTGCTTATGTATCCATTCAATTCTTTTTTTCAATTCATTTCTTTGGTTATTTAAATTCTTGATGCGTTCATCAAAATTCCCTAATAACTCTATAGTTTCTTTTGTTGCTTGGACCGAATCGCGGCGAGCTTTTTGCCAAACCGCATCATCATATTCCTGAATAATAATGGGGCGTCCACATACCATACAGTTATTCTCAGCTTCCCGTTTTTTCATGTCTGCTGTGATTTCCTGAAGACAACGTGGACAATGAGTAAAGGTATAAGTTGACACAACATGTTTCGAAACAAAATGACGATTAATGCGACGACTTTCAGCATCAAGAACGTCCCGCAACTCCGTCATTCTTTGCTTCTGATTTTGGAGATTTAAAACTTCTTGTTCGGCAGATTCGTATTGACGACGTTTTTCAACTAATTCAGTTCGAAGTGCTTCGTAAGGCGTTTGAGTGTCTTTTGACTTAACACTTTTAACTTGTTTTCTGATCTGTTCTTCTTCAACTCGCAAATTTGCTAATTCAGTAAGAAGTTTTTGACGATTCTTATCGATGTCTTCTAAAGACGGGATGTCAATTTCATCTAGAAATGTGCGAATCGCTGAAATTTCCTGAATAAGCTTAAGTCGATCTGCTCTTAAATCACGCTCTCTATTCTCGATTTCAGCTATTGTAGGTGTCGTTAATCCCATCATAACTCTTATGGTTTCTTTTCGTTTGGTATCGTATACCTCATTTAAAATCCCCGCATAACTTATATCACGGTCAATTAACATTGCCTTTGCAATGTCATAAAAGCTAAGAGGATTATTTTGCACCTCACCTTCTTCTGTTCTATTCTTTAGAAAAATTTTTGGTAAATCTAACTTTTCAAGTAAATATTGTGACATGTTTCGCTTAAGAAATTGTTGTCCGTGCTCCGAATCATAAACATCAAACATTCCTGCAGGATGTTGACAATCCCTAACCACTTTTATTGGTTCGCCATTTGCATAAAAATCTAACTCGACGGTTTGTAGCGAATCCATAAAATCTTTATCTATGCCTTTTGCATCGTCGCCTATTGCGTAGCGAATTAGTCTAAGAATTGTCGTTCGATAAGCCTGGGTTTGTCCATGCAGTATTGTTAATCCTGATGAAAACGGGATCGTAAATTTCTCGTTTTCAGTATCGAGCCAGCGAAACTCACGCAAATGAAGTTTTGGATAAAGTTGGCTCTTAGTGTCAATCATGAGCTTATCTCCGAATTTAAAGGTAGTGCCACAATTTCAGGGAAGTTATTATAAATATAATCTTTAAGCTGGGTGCCAGAAAAATCTTTAAACCTTTTATTAACAAGTTCGCATCGATTGATTATCTCGTCGAAATCGGGTCCCTTTAATTCGTTTACAGCTTCTTGTCCACGGTCAGTCAGAGCAAACTCATCCCCTCGTTTAGTGGGTGAAATTGACACCAATCCCTTTGCAACAAGAAAAGCAAAAACATCATAATATTTATTGTCCCATGGACCATATTTGTACCGTATCATTGGCGATTCGGGATCTACAGGCGCAACAATAGTTGCATTGGCTTCTAATGCTTTTTTTAAGTAGGATGGATATCTTACAAAAAAATCAAGTTTGGCAAGTTTAAGCCGACCAGAAATCTTTGAGTATTTACCGCCTGCGTATCTTAAGAGTAACAACAGACGTGCGGAGTGAAATTCTAAGCTGTCTTCTGCAGTAGGATAGTGGTGAGGTTCGCTAGTGTCAATAACTAAGCCACTAGGTACCTCTGTGGCTAGGAATTCGAAGTTGGTATTCATAACCCGTTACTCTTATTTCTCATCCACTTCACTTCACAAATACCCGTCATATCAAAAAATATACCTTCGGCAAAGTCATATCCGAAACGCATGTCGTTTTTTTTCTCTCCCCATTTATTGCCCAAGTCGAAAAATATTGCAACCAATCCTTGCCATAATTCAGGACCTGTTAATGAGGGGTGTTCCACTCTGAATTTACGACACACAATGTCTAATTCTGTTCGGTAGCTTTGCCATTCTGCAGATTCGATAGAGGTTTCGTAACGAAGCGCCATTGTGTTGAGTCTTTTTTGGAAAGCATATTTTGTTTTTGTTTCAAGCTCAACGCGAGTCAATTTTTCTTGAGTAGTTAATGTAGTTTCGCGATTGGCAGATGGCGAGAATTCCTCTGCACGTTTTAAAACAATGTCGATTAACTCAAGCCGAGAGATAGATTTTATTGTCCAAGGTTGAAGCGGCTGATGAGAAATTTGTCTGACTCGACTGTAGATTTCATTACACACAATTTTTGCTTCTTCCAAAGTTAATTCAATCGACCATGTTTTTTTGAGAGTGTTTAGAAGTAAATGGTAATTTTCGTTTTCAATTGCAGACGGATGGGGATAGCTCAAGTCTATGTCAAGTAACAACAATCCCGTCTTCACTGTTTCAGCATTTATACCTTGTGTCGAAAGCTGTTCTGTTAAATATTCTGTAAATCTATTTAATTGCAATTGCCAATCTTCATCTTTGCTATTTTCTGGAGTATTGAGAAGAGCCACTAACTTACCCAAGGAAAGCTCGCCATCATCCTTTGATAAACCCAATTTACCATGCCCCCAGAAAGCAATTTTAACTACATCTTTTCCGTTTTGAACTGGAGTGAATAATTTTCCTAACACCCCAAGTTTTTGCCGTTTTTCCGGAGCGATAAAATTATGCAATGTCCAAGTTTTGCTTTGCGTTTTTTTGACTTGTACAAACTCTAATTTATTATGATCCTTAATTTGAACTATATCCTCATGAAACTCACAAACGACATTTTCTATTTGATGATTTTCAATCATCCTAATGCACAGCATGACAGTAAGATCGCGCTGGTAATCGTATCCTATCAACCCCTCGGTTCCGGGGTCAGAAATTTGTGGTGTGTCTAAAATCCGTTGGGCCATTTGAAATTCCCATACTGGCTGATATGACGATAATCCCTTAATGGTAGGGATTTTTGATGAGCATTAAGATATGTGATATTAATTGAAGTATTGTAGAACAAATTTGTGTTCTGGGCAAGGAAAGAGGAAAGTTGTACGTTGTCTGATTCATTCCCTACACTTCCCTCGCCATTCTTATCCCTAAACTCTCAAGTCAGTGAATTTGATTCTCCAACAGCAAAAATCAAGCCAGCTCCGTTTTGATTAAGCAACTTACTCGTTCTACAATAAAGCGCGACTTTACGTAAAACCAGATGGTATTTCTAGTTAGCATTTTGATGTTTCTCCCCACTCAACGATAGGAAGTTTACCAAACCTTCGCTGATTTCCCATCACCACAGCCACATCTTTTGGTAAATTCACACAGGCCCACTTTGCTGCCTCATGCACCCAATTTGTACTTATCTGTGTGTACACAAGTCGTACCCCTGTTCGTTCATATAACTTCCATGCCTGATCCAGCCTTCTTGTTGTAATTTCAGTTATCTTATCCCTTCTCTTATGTTCATCTCCCACCTCCAGCCAAAATAGAGTCTCATATCCTTGAATTTTTCCCCAGGCCAGCGCATCGGGAATCACGAATATACCAGGAATACGAACCTCACTCCAACCCGTCCAAATCTCGGCGTGAGGCCAGGCGGACTTCAACCACTCAGACCAGTTGCGCGAAATATACCTATGAAGAGTTCCAATCTGCTGTAGATTTTCCTCTGTTCGATTTTTAAAATCCAACCCAATTGGAACACCCCAACTTCGTAATGCAATTGACAGTCCTCTACTTTCGGGATGCCAAAGTGGAAATATATCCATCTGTTCAGGCTTGGATTTGTCACGTTTTATTTTTGGGCTGATTTTATATACGGCCAGCTTTTTTGCCTTTAGCGACTCAAGAAGATCAACCGTTATGTCTACTGGCAAACCTGCCAACGATGCAACTTCCTGCTCACTTCCCTTTACCATTCTCGATAATGCTTGCAAGCATCTCAATTCTTCCCGGGAAACGGATTGCGGTTTATCATCCACAACAGGCGGTGGTTGGGACTGTGAATACAATAACGGGGGTCGGAATGAAAAATCCAAAAAGTTCGGTGTAATCCCCACACGAGTCACAACAAAGGGCAGAGCCGATCCTTTCAAAGACTGTCTCACCTCTGCTGCATACCACTCGCCAGGAGCATCCACTTGTACCCAGATCGAAGCACTGGAACGTTTACTGCGTGTGTGAGCAGCCATCCGTTTCAGGAGCGGACCAAACTCAAAAGGCGGGATACAAGCCTGGGCGTCGATGCGGAAGATAAAAGTATCAGACCAGCCAGACTGAAAAGGCAGACTGACCCAATCTGAAAAAGTCATATCACAGATACGAACGGTCATGGGTTAACTCGAACACCCGATGTTGATGAATTCATCATCGGTAAAAAATAATTGTGGATTGAGCCAGACATAGGTATTCTCGCCTGTCTTCTGCTTGATACCGTAATGCAGATGCGCGCCGGTGCTGTTTCCGGTATTTCCACTCAAGCCAACCACATCGCCATAATTTAAAATATCGCCTTCGCCAACCTGGATACTGCTCAGGTGCGCCAGCCAGACTTGATAGCCATTGTTCTCTACCACGACAAGGTTTCCCCACGGACCATTCGAGCTGGCCCAAACCACCTTGCCACTTATAGTGGTATGGATTGGTGTTCCTTCGTTTACAGGAAAATCACTGCCAGTGTGAGTCTGGTAATGCGGGTCGTGAAAGACACAACCGAGTAGCGGCTTGTCATACCAGGTACTCCAATGTTGAATGGGTCCAACCATTGGCAAGCCATAGATATCAGACTCTGGACCGACATATCCATCCCAAGGAACTGCGCTCAAACCTGCAGGGGAGGAATCACCAATGGAACCGTTGTCGCTGGTTTCAGCATATTGCGGAATATCGAACAACCATTGTTCGACACCCGGTTGCGCCCATTCAGGTAATTGTGGAATGGTCAAAACAACAAGCATGACATATCCAATGACCAAAGCCGCCCCGCAAAATAACGGGGCGGCCATCATAATCATCGAAAAGCGAAAGAACCCTTTCACTACAAAACCCGTCCCAAACGATCCAAACGGATCTCGCCTTGTTGTCCAGCTTGCAAACCCATCGAGGCTTCAATGGATAAGCCATTGCGGATCATCCTCATCGAGAGCCAGTATGAAAGGCCTGAACCGATGATCACAGGAGATAACAACAATGGATTAGCGGAATATAATTTGCCTGTCTCTGGAGTCGTGATTGCGATCACCACCAACACCGCAGGGGGGAAGAGCGCCAGAAATCGCGCCTGCCATTCCACGCCTTTGGCAGCTGCGCGGGCACGCGATAAGACTTCCACCACGGTTCCCAATGTCCTTCGCAAGGAAGCAACCAACGGTCCAATTTCGATACGGCCTTCAATGGATGCAAGTAATGAAGTGGCAACGATATCCACTGCGGGATTGTCCCAGGCGGTCGTCCATTCCCGCACAGCAAGTGCGGCTTCATCGGCAGGCGCAGTACGGAGACGTACCACCAGATCACTCAATACCATCTTCCCATCAGGACCAACCGCTTGCGCCGCATCATCGAGGGCGTCTCCAAGTGGCTTGCCTTGTGAAAGCAAAGTCTCGACCACACCCAGACCACGAAGAATATCCTTGGCTTGCTTCAAACGAAATTCCTGGCGTTTATCAGACAGCGTACCTGCATATAACAAGCCGCCTGCAATCGCGAACAGAATGGCAGGAAAGACTCCGAGAAAGATTCCACCTGCCAACCCGCCTCCAACCCATGCCAGAAAACCATACGCGATCTGGTTGAAGGCCAGGCCTGTCCCAGTCTGGCGTGCGAACTTTTCGGGGTCAAACTTTTTCTTCGGTTGCGCAATACCCATTGCGCGTGCCATTCCCGCTTCATCCACAGTACGTCGCCAGCCGATGGAGATGGGGATGGCGGCAAGTGCCAATGCAGCAATCAGTGAAATTAAAGTGATCATTTCTTCTCTCCTACTTGAACCATAAAGCTAGTTCCTCGGCTCCACCATTCGCAAGCCAGACTGCAAAATACACACCCACGACACCGAGCAGGGCAGTCAACAGTGGATAGACTCCAACTTCCTCCCATGCCAGATCGACCGGACGCATGACGGTTTGTGTATTAGGTGTATTGAATGATGGAGCATGATGTTCGCGTTCGAACGTTGGACGTTCAGGTTTTTGTTTTTGGGATTCTTGTACGCTTTCAGTTTTGCGAGTCGCAGTCTGCTGGTTGACATACTGCCTAGTCTGCATCGAATAACGAAAGCGACGCGTCAACCAGACTTCGGGCGGGACGCGGTCGGGACCCAGGCGCAATAATGCCAATGCCATAAACCCAACCAACACTAGAAAACCAACAACTACTTTCCCCACAAAAGAGAAGGGTAAAAATAAACATAAGACTGCCAGCAATGCGCCGGCGCCGAGGATGCCAAGATCGCGGTCGTTGAACATGGCTATCCTAAAACGGCGGCTTGGGTTGAAAATTTTTCAACATCTCGCCCAGTTGCGGCAAAAACAAAAAGGCGAACAGGACAATGATGACCAAACCAACCACGCCAATGATCGCCATCGAAGTCATACGGCTCCCGCCAAAGGCCATCCCAGCCGTGCCTTGCAGAATGAAATATAGACCGCCAAGTAGCGCGACAACAATTAATAATCCAGCCATAAATGCCCAGGCGTCGCGGGCGATGGCAAGAATTTGTTCCATGATGGGATCAAACATAAAAAAATTTCTCCTTTCAAGTTTTAACAGGTTCCGAGGAACCATGCGGCCAGGGGAATGGCTGCGCTGGCAAGGATCATGCCAAAGAACGCCTCGCCACATTCGATCAATGCATTTGCAAATGAGGATGCCCCACCGATCGTTGCTGATAACATGGAAGTAAATGCGGCTTTAAGCATTCGCAGTGCAGCGAGTCCACCGATCAATCCGGATGCAAGGGTTCCGAGTTCACTAATGGGTCCGCATCCACCTGCACCTGGCAACGAAGATTGCAAAGCATTCACGATTTGCGGTATTCCCAAAAAGGCAAACAACCCGAGCACCACAATGGACATCAAGGCGGAAACAGATTCCCATACCCATAGGTTCACACCCAATACACTTGCAGAACTCACACGCAACACCTGTGCAATGCCCGCTAAAAGAGCAAAAGCAAGAAATGCACCCGCAAGAGCCACCCAGGCTTCGCGCAGGAATGTCAGTAATAAGGAGGTTGCATCGCTCATGAGAGTGCCATTGGGTTATGCTTGTGAAATTCAGCTTCGAGGGCGGGATAAAAACTTTCACCCCAGAATTGCATCGGGAAGCGACGCGGGGGACCGGTGCGATCCTTCAAAGTAATGACTTCCAGTGGAGCACATCCACATTCGCGTACTTCCCCCTTTCGTTGGACAACCAGCACACGGTCGGCTTCATAGGGAACCCGTTCATCGCCCAACAAGGCAGATAGATCATCGCCATCATTAAAGTTTTCAGACTTCAACGCTGCGGCGGCGATGATCGCCCAGCCATGATGCCGCGCCATCTCGCGCAAAGCGGCTGAGGCTTCTCCACTGCGACCTTCTTCATTCATCATGCCAGTCAAGCCAACCACTGGAACGCGATTGAGATAATCCACCGCGATCAGTGCAGATCCTTTGACTGGAAAGGCGTAATCATGAATGAGCATATCTTCCAGGGCGCGTACAGTATCTTCGCGTGAACTCAATGAAAGCAGGACGGCTTCGCTTGCACTCGCTAATGCCATCTCGACTTTTTCCTGTGGGGCCTGTATATGCGGACCACTGGTCATCGCTTCCGTTTGTAGAAAAAGGCGATACCTTAATTCTTCCGGCGTGTGCTCATAACATCCAATCGCGGAGGGAATGTGCATGGATGAAGACTCGAAGATCATCCGCAGCAGCCAGGATGTCTTACCGATACCTGGCGCTGCGGCGAGTAGGGTCAAGCCGCCACCCCAGAAAGGCAGGCCAGCAAAGACGCCAAAGGGAGTGTATGGTTGGGGATTGCCAAGGGTTCCAGAGCGCGGCATATCGTTATCATATTCAATTGATGATGGGGGATAAGGGCTTGTGTCGCTATGGAATTTGAAATAACAAACGGAATAAAAGAAACGCAAGCAATCCTAGCAGCAGTCCCGGTAAGGCTGGGATCGAACCTGTCTGTCTGCGAATCCAAATTCTGCGCCAGATTTCCAAACCAAGCAGGGAAAGCAGAACAGCAGGCAGAGGGAAGAGACAAGCCAGTCCGCTGATTGCAAGTAAATCGGCCCTGCCAATGAGTCCACGTCTATAACCATATGCGGTGAGCAGCACCGGCCAGGCGGGTGGAAAAAATAAAAGTGGCAGGGCGAACCAGCCTGAAATGTTTCGGAATAATCCCCAGGCACAAGCCAGCAAAATAATGCCTGTTTGAATCGGATTTATTGGAAACGTCAAAAGAATTGTTCCAAGAAGAAAGAGTTCTATTCCTGGAACAAGGCGATAGCGCAGATCAGCGAAACTGAATAACGTAAATGAAACCAGAGCGAATGATTCTGTTAAAGTCATGCCTTGTTATCTTCGTCTTTTTTATTGATCGGCATAAAGGTGATCATGCTCTGCACCTGATTGGCATTGCCGAGTTCTGAGGCGCGATAGAGCGGATCACGCGCCTGACTGATCTCATCCGAATGATTCAAATAAGCCTGCACCATGTGGGCGGTATCTTGGGGATATTGGGCGGCGAGTACGTTTGGATCAAGACCATGTTGGGAGATGTGAGGTGACAGGGCTTGAAAGCCTTGTTGGAATTCCTGCGGTGATCCATTGAAGTTGGATTGAATTGAGGAATTCACAGATTGGGAAAACCCATAGTCCTGTGAGGTTGAAGTTGGTTGGGCTCCATCAAAACGCTGCATGCGTTCTCCCAATTCAGCCTGTCTTGCAGCCAGTTCATGGCCATGTGCAAGCGAACGGTTGTATGCTGCAGGGGCATGAAGTCCCATTGCTTCCATATTCCCCGCGCGTTGGGTTAGTTGCTGTGCCGCGTTCAAATGACTCATGGCGGCTTCTCCGCCGCTTAAACCACCTGCGGTTGCCGCAGTTCCTGCTGCGCCTGCACCAGTGCCCGCCGCACCCGCTGCGCCTACCGCTCCTGCGCCCGCAGCTCCAACACCACTGGCGGCCAAAGCGCCAATTGAGACGATTTGCTGAACAGCCTTGATCATCTGCCCGAAGGCGTCGGCAGTTGTGGAGATGGTCATCTTGCCGAGAATGCCTGCAAGAGATAGAAGCAGTCCCGTCGCGCCCCATAACCAGATCACACGGATGATGGCGGATAAGAGCCCTTGCTTATCGAACAGATAACTCGCCGCAAGTCCAGCTTTGAAGACGCCGCCTGCGACGATGGGGAGCAATGCAATCAGGATGACAGCCTTCATCCATAACGAACGCAACCAACTTGCCTGCGGGAGAACACTGGCAATCGCAAGAGGTGGAGCGAGAACAGCGAGGATGAATAAGACTGCATTGGCGGAAGCAAAAGCAAATAACATCCCGCCAATTGCAAGTAATGAACCAATGGAAAGACCGATGGAGATCAAGCCGCCAAGGAAGCTCAAGTTGGAAAGCCCAAGGACGACGGATGTCGCCGTGGTTGAACTGACAAAGTTCATCGCCAGTCCACCTGCTTCGCCAATTACTTTTCCAACCATCCACCAGCCTAGGCGGACGATTAGATCAAGGAACGGCCCAGATACAACTGCCAGTACACCCGCTGTGACCCAATCGCCTACAACGCGCAGACCGCTGTCATCATCACCGAGCAATCTTCCCCAATGATATAAAGCCAGACGCAAAAGAAACAACGCTGGAGCGAGTGCGGCAGCAACTGGCAGACTCGCTTGTGCAACTTTGCTGTAATCGCCCTGGCTTGGGGCTTGCACGATTTCGCCGATCACCAGAGTCCAACTTGCCACTTCTTCACTCATCGCACGAACTTCTTTGTCGGCAGCTTTGTCGAAGATACCAGCCAATGCTTCTGATATTGTTTCAGCAGGAAAAACCAAATGATGAAAGATCTGTGAAATGTTGGTAATGGTTGAACCGCCACCATCGGGAGGAGTGGGTGTGGGCGTCACGGTAGCAGTGGGTGTCGGTGTAATGGTATAAGCCAGATTTTGATTCTGAACCGGTACAGCGGCCATTGCCAGGCTGCTCAACGACATCAGAGCAAGAAACAAGGCAAGCACGATGAACGGACGGGCTTTTTTCATAGAGTTGATAGGGCGTATGGTGAGATGAAATTCTTTTCGAAGCACAGATGTTGGTATCCACATTTCTTGCATATTGAGGGCTGACGTATGGCATTTAGCGGAGGATGCGGTCCATTCTTTGCCAGATTAGATAGAGACTGAACCACGCGTTCCAAATCCTTATCCGAAAGAGTCTGGTCGAAATGGTTTGTTTCACCAGTTTCACGATCGAGGGCAAAGACCGTTGGAGTATTTTGCCAGGGTCGATTGTCGGATGAACTGCAGCGTTTCATTAGGGAGAAGCGCAATTGATCCTGTTCCATGCTGGAGACCATCAACCCTATTTTGGTTTCCATAACATGACCTACCGGGACCTTCCAAACCCAGGCATCGAATTGGACGGGTAATCTTGTGAATGGCAGGGTCAAAAGGAGCTTTTCACCCGAAAGGATGTAACCTGCATCACGCTCGATCCTCATTCCAATTCTCCAATCCTGTGAAAGGAATGCCCAAGTGCGGATATAGATGAACAGGTTTCGCCAATCTCCGCCAAGATGGTTGATCGCATTCTGGGAACCAAAGCGGCGACCAGCGGGTATCTTTCCGCCGCGAAATAATGGCATGAGTTCCGGAGCCTGCATGGGATGATGGGAACGGTATTCCTCCACTTCTCGAATGTAATTTCGGATTTCATCCACAAGCCCATCAAAGCCGTATTCCACGAGGTACTCCAACAGTGTTTTTCCGGATGCCAAATCTTGCATCGATTTCCAAACCGGATCGAAAGCCGGAGTTGGGTCTGCGCCCGCTAGCCACCAGCGCGCCGCAGAAGGGCAGAAGGAGTACAGCATCGCTGACAGGATCGGATGTCCGCGTGCGTTTCCACGATTGAGAAGGGCATAAAAAAGATCAGTGTACATACCAGCACAATAGAATAAAGGGGATGGTTCGCCATGCACCGGGAGTCAAAGATTTGGTAGGTGATTGTTTTCCTGCCATTCGCCAGAGGATTTGAGCAAGACCGGTGATAAAGAATGACACAAACATAATTAAAAGAACCTGTGATGAAAACTCAACAGGCAAAGCCCATAACAATGCAATCCATAGTTTGGCATCGCCTGCTCCCATCCAATCACTTGCCCAGGCCGATAACAAAGCAAAACTGGCAAGCCATACATCCAAATGGCCTGGGAAGTGCGCAACCATTCCCGCGATGAGCAACGGAAACGTATACCAGTTCGGAATACGCCGGGTACGCAGGTCGTACAAGCTGATGGCAATAACGTAAATGAACAACCAGATCATCGGTTGTTCATCATATAGGGATTAATATGCGGGTATGTGGGACGTGTCGGTATAAAATAAGCGACAGCCATCCTTGACGGATGGCTGTTCATTGCTATAATGTTGGTTGCAGGGTGCCCCCCTCACCCTGCAACAGCCGCCGCAAGGCGGCTGTTTTGTCTATGTAACTAAACCCATAAAGTGGCCGCTTTGGCCACTTTATGCTTCCGGACCACA
>CAKKRM010000002.1 GCA_919902735.1 Anaerolineales bacterium
TCGATCTGCCATGTCCGCTTTTCATGATACTACCTGACGCTGGGGATTCTGCGGCAATCTCAAGCAGTTTTACACGCCTTATCATTTTTCTGGTTGGACGGCTTCGCCGTCCCCGCCCCAGCGCAGGTAACGCCAACCGTTAGGTGCTTCGCTGAAAAGCAAAACCAAGAGCAAAGACAAATCAGGTTTTGCAAAAATTGAAGTTTATCAAGTTGGCGAAAGTCTTTTTTAGCGGTGGTTTTAGCAAGTTTGTCTTTTTCGTTCACTTCGGTTCTGGTTTTCAATTTATCGGTTTCCCAAATTTAGTTTTGTCTTTTCAATTCTCATTTTCGCCGTTGGTCAAAGTTTTGGTTAATCTTGGCTTGTAGTTATTGGGCGAGTCTTTTGGTCAGGTCACTTTGGCACAAGTTCTTTTCTTCGGCTTTGTTCGTGGTTGGTTTTTATAAGTTCTCTTAATCGGCTCAATTTTCTTGGCAAAGGTTTTGCTTAAGTTTTTTAGGTTGGTTTACCAAAGTTCATTTTATTGGCTGCGAACCGACAGCACATCCTTGACACAAAAAAGCCCAGAAGTACCGCCAGATAAGTGCTGACAAAAAATGTGTGGAAGCCGACAGATATGGGGAATGGATGTCGGTTAGTGTTTCAGGAAAGGATACGACCAACGTTTGAAGATGTGCCCTTATTGTTGTTCTCAAAATAAGCCCTACTGGAAAACTGGTCTTTATAACCGTATATCGTTTATAGCAAGTAAAGGTGAAAACTATGATTTGCGACATTTGTGGTAAAGAAGGCGCTCGTACTCGTTTGGTCACTCGCAATTATGGTAAAGGCGAGAATCTGCGTGTGCAAGCAAAGGTTGTCAGGTAGGGAGGACCTCAGGTAGGATAGTTCAGGCTCAACCAAACCAAACTACCCGAGGTTCGAAATGGAATATAACATTGAAAAGATAGTAACAGTTCACAGGCAAGAAGCCTGTGACAAGAAAGGTAAAACGGGAGCACCCATCAGCAGAACTAATTTTTGGAAAGCACTTTGCCCATTACGTTTGGCAGTATTCAAAACGGTTGTCAAGGCTGCATAGCCCTGCGCACCCCAATCAGAGCGAAAACTCCCCAGGACTTTCCGATGAATCACCGATGGGCGCAAAGCGCGTTCACAAGCATTATTGTGAGCAGGCACATCCGTGCGATGCAAAAAGATGAAGAGCGAATTGCGATATTTTCGATAGCGCTCCAATAGGTTTCTGCCCAGACCTTTGAAGGTTCGTTTGAGCAGTTGCTCCAATCGCTTCTCGATCATCTGCACTTGCCTTTTGTAACCTCTTTCTGTCATTTTCTCCTGCTGATTTCTGAGATGAATAGCTTTGCGAAACAGAGCTTGTATTTCTCTTGCCCAAGCCAAGTGCGGAGGTTTGTCAATGAGTCCTTGCAAGTTTCGGATCTGATGAGCTAAACAAATCTGGCACATTTTTGCAGGCGCGTTCAACTGAGCCTTCCAACAATCGCAAACCCAGATTTCTGCTTCGCACTCCTGCATGAAATTCTCAATGACATCATATCCGCGGCTTGGCACAATGACATGGTATTCGCAATGCTCGCCGACAAAGACCCATTGCCACCAATTCTTGCCATGTACCCGCGCACTGGTTTCGTCACTGCCAATTACCCGACTTTGGCGTACTTGCTCTCCAATGACTTCTGCTTCTTCTAGGGCTGCCTGACCTGCTCGCTCTACAATCGACACCGCTCCGCCTGCGCTCAACTCTAAGCCCAGTAACTCGCTACACATCTGACGCAAGCGCTTATATCCAACATGATGTTCATGATGCAGGTTGGTCACGATCGCTTCCAGTCGTGGTCCAAAGCAGCGTCCCGCTTCCAGTCCTTCCGGTAATTTACCTTGTTGTCGTTCGCCGCAACAGGGGCACTCCACTACAAATTGTCGGGTCTCAATGACCACAGGTTTGATCTCTGGTATTTCTGTTACCTGGCGGCGTACTACCTTTACTGGAACTTGATCCAACAAATTCTGGCTGCAATTCTTGCACGTATCCACATACACATTGATTACTTTGTTTGGCTTTTCTACCCATTGGCGTTCCTGCTTTTCGTGCCCAGCTTGTGCCCCTTTTTTCTTGCTGCGCTTGCGTTTCTTTTTCTCACCCTTGAAATCACGCGAAGGCGGCTGAGATGAATTCTTTGATGTGGTCGGCGGTAGTTTCAAACGCGCTATTTCTGCTTTCAACTCTTTGATCTCTTTCGCCATTTCATATACCAGCGCAATCAGTTCTTCGCGTGATAATTCATCTGCTTTCAACTTCGCCGTTTCTGGTATCATGCCTCTTACAACACCGTTTTCCTATTAAAGTCGTGAACTGTTACAAAAGATAAACGAAATAGGCAAAATGTTGGCGGAAGTCATTGGAGAGGCGATGGA
>CAKKRM010000003.1 GCA_919902735.1 Anaerolineales bacterium
ACATCGTCCCGATGTCCTTCGGGAGGGAATCATGGGCGGTGCGTAAGGTCAGTTATTTAATCCAATCTTTGCAGGATATGACTGACCGCCGTGGAGGCTGGCCCGCCGAGGGATTGGATGAGCGCAGTTTTTGCGCCCGCGATCTGGTTCGCTTCCGCCCGCCCTGTTAGCTGGGTGACTGCTTCGACGGCTTGATACACGCCCGCAGCGCCGCCGGGGAATCCGCGGGCTTTCATGCCGCCCATCGTGGCGCAGGGGATTTTTCCTGTCCTGCTTATCGCGCCGTCCTCGGCGAGACGCCAACCTTTTCCCTTGATTGCAAATCCAACGGCTTCCAACTGCAACGCGGCATAGATGCTGAACGCGTCGTGATATTCAAAGAAATTAATTTGATCCAAAATGACACCCGCCTGTTTCATGGCTTTGCCCGCGGAAATTTGCGCGGTGTCAAAATATAAAATGTCTTTGCGGTCATGTAACGCCAGCGTATCAGACGAGGCGGCGGAGCCAGCGATCTTCACGAGTGGACTCTGCCAATTGGACGGGAGCAGGTCACGGCGAGTCAGAACGAGCGCGGCAGCGCCATCCGCGTTGGGGGCTGCATCAAACATGTTGAGCGGGTCGCTGACCATATCCGCTTTTGAATAGGTTTCAGGTTTAATTGCTTTTCTGAACATGGCATATTTGTTGTGTGTTCCGTTGGCGTGGGCGGTTATTGCGAACCCCGCGAAACCGTGTGCAGGAACATTATATTCGTGCATGTAACGCTTCATCAAAAGCGCAGCTTGTGAAGTGGGGGTCAGGCCTTGCACGGCTTCAAAATCGGAATCGGAAGTTGTTGCCAGAGCCTCGTCCACGCCCGCGCCGATCTTGTCTGTAAATTTTTCCACGCCGACCACGAGCGCGACATCCACCATGCCGCTGGCGATGGCGAGATAACCCTGCCGCAGCGCCGCTCCGCCCGATGCGCCTGCGGCTTCGACGGTGACGGCTTCGATGCCTGTGAGGCCGGCATAATCCGCGATGAGCGCGCCGAGATGCGCCTGCCGCGAAAGATTCGGCGCGAGCATGTTGCCGACGAATAATGCTTGCGGTCTGAGTCCGCTTGCATCTTTGAGCGCGGCTTGAACGGCGTCATAGGCGAGATCGCGCAAACCGATTTCCCAATGCTCGCCGACTTCTGTTTGTCCGATACCTGCGATTACAACTTCTGTCATGTGTTGTCCTTGTTCGTCACACCTGCACTTGCGTGCTGGTGCAAGTGTTGCGAGGGCGATGTTCTTCCGCCCGAAGCAATCTCCCTCAACGCGTTGGGGATTGCTTCGGGCTGAAGCCCTCCTCGCAATGACGGGATAATTTATTTCATCGCCAGCTTGCCGCGGAAGCGCACATAGGTTGCGTAATCAATTTCACTTCTGCGGGCGATGTATGCTTGTGTCTTTGTGGCGAGACCCTGGCGCGCGGTCACTTTGTCAGTGACGGTGATGTCGAAGGCGTCTGACCCTGCGCCAGAGCCGAAAGAGACGACGAGGATTCTGTCACCGGGTTGGGCGATGTCGAGAGTCGCTGTCAGGCCGATCATGGCTGCGCCGGCATAGGTATTCCCAATCGTGTGGACTAAAAGCCCAGGTTCTATTTGTTGTGCAGAAAATCCAAGTTGACCTGCGACACGCTGCGGGAATTTTGTGTTGGGTTGGTGGAAGATCGCCCATTTGTAATCTTTGGCGGTGGTGCCGCTGGCTTCCATGAGATGGGTGGCGGCTTCGGTGATGTGCTTGAAGTAGGCGGGTTCGCCCGTGAAGCGCATTCCGTGCTCGGGGTATTTTTGATATTCGCGCCGCCAGAAATCGGGCGTGTCGGTGACGTAGGAATACGAGGCGTTGATGATCGCCAGCGACTCTTCGGCGGGGCCGACGATGTACGCGCCGCCGCCCGCGCCTGCGGTGTATTCGAGCGCGTCGCCGGGCTTGCCTTGCGCGGTGTCCATGCCGATGGCCATGGCGTAGTGTCCCATGCCTGAGCCGACAATTCCCATTGCGGCGACGAGGGCTTCGGTGCCGGCTTTACAAGCGAATTCAAAATCCGCGCCTTGCGTGTTGGGGACTGCGCCAATCGCTTCCGCGACTACGGTGGAAGTTGGTTTGACCGCATA
>CAKKRM010000004.1 GCA_919902735.1 Anaerolineales bacterium
GTCTCGGTGGCGAGTTCAATGCCCTTCTTGAGCAGCATCGGGTTGTAACCAGCTTCGAGAGCCTTGAGGCCTTCGGTCACGATGGCGTAAGCCAAAACGGTGGAGGTGGTTGTACCGTCACCAGCGATGTCATTGGTCTTCTGGGCGGCTTCCTTGAGGAGCTGGGCGCCCATGTTTTCGAAAGGATCATCGAGTTCGATTTCTTTGGCAACGGATACGCCGTCATGCGTGATGGTGGGGGAACCGAATTTGCGGTCGATTGCCACATTGCGGCCTTTGGGGCCGAGGGTTGCGGAAACAGCGTTCGCAACAACAGTCATGCCGTTCTTAAGCTTGCGGCGGGCTTCTTCTGAAAATACAATTTGTTTAGCAGCCATGGTATTACTTCCTTTATATTTTTGCTTTAGGCGCCGTCCTCGGCGCCGGGGACGGCGCCAAGAGCGACATTAATTAGCCGACAATACCGAGAATATCGCTCTCGCGCATGATGAGCAATTTCTTGCCTTCGAATTTGTGCTCTGTGCCGGAATATCTGGCAAATAGCACCACGTCTCCGACCTTTACATCCATGACAATACGTTCGCCCTTATCGTTTCGGTCACCAAGGCCAGTAGCCAACACCTTGCCTTGTTGAGGCTTTTCCTTCGCAGTTTCAGGAAGAATGATACCGCCAGCGGTTAATTCTTCTTGTTCAATGGGTTCAACCAATACGCGGTTACCCAAGGGTTTAAATGAGATTTTTGCCATTTCTTTTTTCTCCTGTTAGGATTTTGGATTTTTTTGCAATAAGCGCACAATTAGCACTCATAAGGATCGAGTGCTAATTTCAATATTACCCATTTAAATAAGTCAAGTCAAGGGGATTGTATAAACTCTTACAAAACTCTGACGGAATTCCGCCTCTTTCCCCCCTGTGAGTTGATTCAGTTTCTATAAACACCCCCCGCTGACGAGACTCTGGAGTCCATCAGCTTGCTGATGGACTCCAGAATTACGGCGTCGCCGTTGGCATGGCGGTTGCATTCAGGTTAACGCCGGTGAGCAGGCTGTTGCAAATATTCCGCACCACCACGATATCTGCGGCAATGTTGGGGTCGGCGTCATATTCCGAGTCTGCGATGATGTCTGCCACTGCCAGCGCTTCGCCGCAATGGTTATTTTTTTCGGTGCTCAAGGCCGCCAGCTCAGAGGCATACACATCGTAGTAATAGACTGTGCTGGCTGAAATTGGCAGACCCTCCACAACGGACGGGGTGTCTTTGGACCCGCAGCCGCCGCGGCCTTCACAGGATTCATCCTCGTTGCAGCCGCGCACGGCGCATTTCAGCGCAAGGATGCCCGTCTCATAATTGCGGTTCTTGTGATACAACACGCCCAGCTCGCCGTAATAAACCGCATTCGCGGGTTGAAATTCAATTGTCTTTTGCACATTGCGGATGGCAATAAAGAACTCACCCATCTGCGAGTACGTTCTCCCGATGGAAAGATACGGCGCCGGATCCTGCACGCCCAATTGCTCATTGATGCGCGCGGTTTGCGCAAAATATTCAAGCGACGTTTCATAAAGCTGGCGTTGATTTTCCTCGTTGGGGCTTTCAAATGCAAGGCGGCGATAGCCCGCACCTGCCCGCAGATACAAAAACGTCAGATTCGGCGTGATGGCGATGGCGCGGTCATAGGCTTCGATGGCAAGCGCATACTCGCCCAGCGACTCAAGCACATAGGCATGAACACGATGCACATCCATCAGCGTGGAATCAAGCAGCAGCGCCTGGTCTATATTTTGCTGGGCTTGCGTCCACTTTTGCTGATCCACCAGCACCTCGGCGTAAAAAGTGAGCGCGAGCGCGCTGGCATTATCCAGGGTGATGGCGCGTACCGCTTCATCTTCCGATTGCCTAAGCAGTTCCTGTCTTTCGCGGTCATCCGATATATACGATGCCTTCCAATTCAACGCGAAGGCATGCACGGCATGAGCATAGCTGTCATCGGGATTAATTTCCACAGCTTTTTTAGCGGAGGCAACGGCTTCATCCATGCGGGTGAGAATTTCATCCTGTTTAACCAGCAGCGCGGTGGAATAGGTTTGGATGCGCGAAAGGTCTGCCCAGACTTTGGCGTTGTTCGGGTCTACTTTTGTCGCTTCCTGGTAGGCTGTTATGGCGCCTGGGCTGATCGTGCCGTCTGCATTTTCGGAATTTTTCAACTTGCCCGCTTTAAATAATGCATCGCCTTCATTGGCGTAGGATTGGGCGAAGCGCGTGGGCGTAGGCGTGGGCAGGAAGAGCGGTTTCACGTCTCCCACTTGCACAGAGCGGATCAGCCAAACTCCTCCGAGAATCAACACGACCCACAGGAACATGCGGTACACGCTGGATTCATTGCGCCGGCGGAAGATGTCGCGTTTTTGATAAATATTCATGGCGTGGGGGTAGGCTCAGCCGTCGCAGCAGAATCAGTTGTCGGCGCGGAAAGAGGCGGGATTGGCGTCTGCGCTAAATTTTCCTGGCAGCGACTGATAATCGCATTGGAATTCTCCACGGCCAGTTCATCCGCTGGAACGCGGGAAATGATCAACTGCGCGATTTGCAACGCTTCGCCGCACTGGTTGAGGCGCGAGAGGGCCAGGCCGTAGGTGAAATAATATTCCGCAATGCGCTGGGAATTCGGCACAAGTTCGATGACTTCCATAGGAAAGCCGTTCTCTGTAAGCCCGCCTTTGACGACATACTGAAGTTCTTTCACGGCTTCATTCCAATACGAGTTGCGATAGTACATCACGCCGAGGTTGCCGCGCAGGTTGGCATCGGCGGGGTTATCCGCCACAGCGGACTCTGCATATTGCATGGCTTTGCCGAATTCGCCGCGAGTGGCATAGGTGCGGGACATGAACAAGTCCGGCGTTGAGTCTTCGGGGTTCAGCGCGTTGGCGCGGGTAAAGGCCGTGATCGCATCCTCGTAAATTCCAAGCGTACGATAGTTACGCCCAATGGAAAGATACAAGTCCGCGATATTGGGGTTGATGGCAATCGCGGCTTCATACTCGCGGATGGCTTCTTCGTAATTTCCAGTGGTTTCAAGGACATAACCACGCGCGCGATGAGTCTCGAGGGTGTTTGGGGCGAGCGCAAGGGCGACCTGTGATTCGGAAATGGCTTTTTCAACCACATCGAAGGAATTCACGCCGTCATTATAAGAATCCAGGAGAATCTCGACATAATAGGCATGAGCCAGCGCGTTATTGGGGTCAAGTTCAAGCGCGCGCGCAATATCGTTCTCGGCCTGAATATACTCCTTTTGAAAACCAAGCGCCCAGGCGCGGACGGCAAAGGCCATCGAATTGGTTGGGTTGAGCAGCAAGGCATCCTCGGCGCTGGTTTGGGCATCCTTATATTTCCCTGCAAAGACCTGAGTCTGTGCCAGCTTGATATAAACGGCAGGATCGCTGGGGTTGGATGCAATCGCCTGCTTGTATGTGTCAATGGCGGGGATGAGCTTGCCATCCTTGAATTCTCCCTCGGCTTCGGCGATCAACGATTCAGGCGCAATCGTGGGCGTAGAGGTGGGCACGCCAATCGGTTGGATATCGGCGACGATATAACGGTTCACATACGCGCCCGCCAAGATCAACAGGCACAACAAAATAATGCGGAACCAGTTTGGCCTGCTCCGCCTGCGGTTCATACTCCATTTACTTCCTTTTAGATACATAAATTTATATTACCATCCGCAGGAAAGCATAGTCAAGCGGGGGTTTAATCTCTAATTTGCTTCTTATTATGCTAAAATCCGATTATGCAATTCGAGGTCTTCACCCTCCTGCCCGAAGTATTCCCCTCCTATCTTGAAACCAGCATAATCAAACGCGCTCGCGAACGGGGATTGATCAAAGTAGATGTGTACAACATCCGCGATTACACCCACGATAAACACCACGTCACCGACGACACGCCCTACGGCGGCGGCGGCGGCATGGTGATGAAACCAGAACCAGTCTTTGAAGCGGTTGAAA
>CAKKRM010000005.1 GCA_919902735.1 Anaerolineales bacterium
AGCGCAGAATGTCTCGAAGGTTTGGTTGGTTCAAGGAAACCTTCGAGACATTCTGTGTAAAGGAGATGGTATCAAGATGAATCCAATACGCATGTCACGGGTAGAGTCGGCGATTCGCGTTGTCCTTGAGTTCAATGAGGCCTTCAATCGTCATGATGCCACAGGGATGATGCAGTTTATGAGCGACGATTGTGTCTTCGAAAATACTGACCCAGCCCCCGACGGCGCTGTGTACTCGGGGAAGGAATCTGTCACTCAGTTTTGGCAGGATTTCTTCCGCGAGTCGCCTCATGCCCATATCGAAGTCGAGGAGATTTTCGGCTTTGGGATGCGATGCATTATGCGCTGGAAATACAGTTGGGTGGATATGGCAGGGAAAAAGGGACATGTGCGGGGAGTCGATATATTCCAGGTGAAGGGCGGTTTCATCTGCGAAAAGTTGTCCTACGTGAAGGGATAGACCGCATTGAGCTACACCCCTGCTCTTCCACTGGCTCACCTTCACTGCAACGAACGCAGCGCGGGGCATGTTTTTGATTAACGCGGTTTTAATTGATTGGCCTTGTCACTTTTACCCGCATCACATACTTATTCACCCCGCCGAAGCGGTATTTATATTCCTCGTCGCCGCGCATGAAATCGAATTCGTGGCGTTTGTTTTCACAGCACCATTGTAGAATGTGAGCCAGCAGCACCCAGCCGGGGGAAAGGTCCATAAAATCGCGGTTGACACCGGCGTTGTAGCCCCAGAGTTTATTGCCGTAATCAAAGTTGAGCGCCGCCGCAATGCGTTGACCATCTGCTTCGAGGAAGGCCAGCCAGAGCCAGCCATTTTCATGCGCGGCGCAGATGATCTCCCGCATTTGTGTGCGCATGGGTTCTCGTAAAAAGCCCGCTTTGTTCGAGTCCTGCTCCATCAATTTCAGGAAGGCATCGATCTCTGCTTCGGGGTCGGCCATGTCGGAGATGAACCAGCGCACGCCGCGTTCGCTTTCGATGGCGCGGCGCATTTTGCGGCGAATTTCGTGGCGCTGTTTCTTTTCCACGCGGGAGAGATATTCTTCAAAATCACCATTCAAGGCGATGCGCGGGGTGGGACGATATATCTCTTCGAGATGAGTCCAGCCGCGTGTTTCAGATTCTGTTTTGAGCGCGGCAAGGGTGGGGGATGAATCGGGGAGGTTGTACCAATCGATGGCAGACCAACTATCGGCAAAAGAAGCGGCGAGGAAGTCTAATAACCCAGTGAGGAAGCGCGAGTGGTTTTCCATTCGCACGATCAAATCCAGATAGTCAGAGATTTCGATGCTGCCAATTAAAAGAAGCGCGGGCTTGCTTTCGTATTCCGCAATGAAGAGCGGAGCAATGCCGACGAGCCTGCCATCCTCGCGCGCAGAGACGAGAACGAGTTGGGCGTTCTGCCACTCGCCGCCGCCGCGACGTTCCCACCAGATGCGCTGGTATTCGTGGCGCAAAAAGGGAGTGTCGCTGACCGAGTCTTTCAACAGGTCGTTCCACTCCTGTGCGTTTAGTTCAGAGAAATCTTTGTGAAGTGTATATTCCATAGCCGCCGAATTTTACCAGTTATAATAAATAGAGTACGATTCTGGATTCCATCAGCTTGCTGATGGAAATTTCGGGCAGCGAGCTGCCCGATTCCAGAGGTTTTCGTGAAACGCATTCTTTGATAGGCGCTTGAGGCTTATTCTTACATGGCTCTCGATCTCACTCTCGCCCCGCTTTACCGAATCAATGGACAGGAAATTGCCAGCCTGCCGGGTCTGCTTGCTTTAACACCGCCATCCAACACGGCGCGCATCCGCACACAGGATCGTTTGCTGGTGTATTTGCTTCTGACAGGCAATGCTGTTTTCTCGTCATCTGAATACTTGCAAGTGGCGCAGAATGCCGCAAATATTTTTTACCAGATCTCAGGCTCAACCACCAGCGCATTACGCGCCGCAACAGAAAATGTAAACAAGACCCTGCTCGAGCGCAACATGTCCAGCAGTGGGCGCGGGCAATATGCAAACGGCTGGCTCACGCTGGCCGCCCTGCGCGATGCGCAATGCACGCTTTCGGTCAGCGGCCCAATGCACGTGTATTGGTTCGGGCAGAATGAAACCCGTCACATCCACGAGCCTGGCACATCGGGCAAGGGCCTGGGCATCAGCCAGAGCACAAGTATTTATTATGGTCAGGTGGGGTTAAGCGCTGGTGACCGAATGCTGTTGGTTGGCAGAGCGCCAGCCGCATGGGAAAGCTCGCTCAACGATCCGCGCCCTTCTTCGCTGGATGCGATGCGCCGCCGCCTTTCCACGCTCACGCGGGATGATTTAAATTCGGTTTTGATTCAAGCCACAGACGGCATGGGCGGATTGCATCTCTTAAAAGGGATTGCCGAAATTAAAGAAGTTAAGGAGGAAACACCTGCGCCTCCCGACTTAATCTCCAGCCTGCCTCAACAACCCGAAGCAGAATCCACGCCCGGGCATTTTGACTCTGCCGCCGAAGAACCTGAATCTATTTCAGAAGCATCGGCGCATTATGTTCAACCTTCGGCGTATGCCATTCCCCCACAGCATGAGGAACCGCTTCCGAAGGAACAGGAACAGGCACAAGCAAGCCCGTTAGCCAGTCTGCCGCGCAATTCCATGCCGCGAGAGTTTCCTTCATCCATTCCACGCGCGCAATCCAAGCCGCAGTCTTCAGGCACGCCCGTTGAGACAACTGGATTGGAGGTTGAAGAAAAAGAGGAACAGGCCGAAAAAGAGATCGTCCTTCCCCCAAAAAAGACCGAAGCCGAAGCGCGGCGCGACCCTTCTGCGAGAACCCGTCAGACGGCAAAAATGCTAGCAAGCGGCATTCAGGCCACCCGAAGAATGAGCGGAAGTTTGGGCGAAAAATTCCGCAACTTTCTGCCGCGTCTGCTGCCAAATCCCGAAGCGGCTGAAAGCCCCATGCCTTCGACCACGTTGATGGGATTCATGGCGATCCTGATTCCGCTGATTGTGGTTACTCTGATGTTTGTCGTTTACTGGCGGTATGGGCGCAGTGAACAATACGATACCTATCTGCGGCAGGCGCAGGAGAACCGGGCGCAGGCGCTGACTCTGGGCACCCCTGTGGAACAGCGCGTTGCCTGGGAAAACGTACTGCTCAATGTGGAGATCGCCGAGTCGCACCGCGAAACTTCAGAGACGATCACGCTCCGCAAGGAAGCGGAGGAAAACCTCGATACATTGCTTGGCATCACCCGCCTGCAATTCAACGCGGCATTCAGCAGCAAACCAAATATCGATGTCAGCCGCATGGCGGCCAATGAAACAGAACTCTTCCTGCTCAACGCGGCAAACGGCGAGGCATTGCGCGCCTTCTCTGCCGCGGGCGGGCGAGGCTTGCAACTGGATACAACCTTCAACTGCCGCCCGGGCGTGTATGGCAATTACACCGTCGGCCCGCTTGTGGATATTCTGGCAGTGCCGGGGTTGAACGCCATCAACGCCACCATGCTTGGCATCGATGCAAGCGGCAACCTGCTCTATTGCGCGCCGGGCATGGTGGCACAACCCATTCCCCTGCCCACGCCGGACACAAACTGGGGACGTGTGACGGCCTTTACTCTGGACAATGGCAACCTGTATGTGCTGGATGCGCCCGCGCGCGCTGTTTGGGTCTACAACGGAAAAGATGGGACATTCGTAGACCGCCCATATTTTTTCTTTGGCAAGCAGACCCCAACCCAGGATGTGATCGACTTCATCATCTCTGGCGACGATTTGTACATGCTCCATGCCGACGGACATCTTTCGATCTGCTCGTACACTATTGTTGAATCAAGCACATCGCAATGCCAGGATCCGCTGCCATTGGTAAATCCGTTCAGCGCCTACCAGGGCAGCGACCTGTTCGGCACGGCGCATTTCACTCAATTGCTTTTTGCCGCCCCCCCGGATCAAGCCATTCTGCTGTTGGATGCGGACACGCAGGGCGTAATGAGTTTTTCGCCGCGTTCGCTCGAATTGAAAAGCCAGTTCCGCCCAGCCACAGGGGCCGCCAACCCGATCCCTTCCGGGCCGGCGGGCGCGCTAACGGTCAGCCCGAACCATGTGTTATACCTGGCCGTGGATGGGCAGATCTATTTCGCCACGAACATGCCGTAACCCAAGGAGGAGTTTATGTCCAATTTTCTCAGCGCTTTTTTTGACCTGTTCAAGTCACCCGCTGCTGCGTCGAAATTCCCAGCAGACAGCCCAACCGAACCCGCCCAGATCACGCAAAGCAAAACGCTCCTGATCGTGTACGATCCCATCATGGATAAAACAAGCGGCACAACCCTTTCACAGCAGCAAAAATGGTTCAACGTTTCCGACCTGGTGACGGGTTTCATGGCCGATATGCTCGAGGTGACTGCCGGGCTGGTTCGCTATCAGATCGTGGAACGCGTGGATGTGGATGAATTCCCAGCCAAGACGGACGGATTCCGCTACACCCCGCAGACATATATGGATGTTCTCCAGCGCAAAGCCGCGCCTCACACGCCGCAGGAGGTGGATTACAACGCCATCCTCAGCAAGTACAACATCCTTCAGCGCGTGGCAAGAAATGAAATTGACGAGGTTTGGGTTTTTGGCTTTCCCCATGCAGGCTTTTACGAATCCACCATGGGCGGGCCGGGCGCGTTCTGGTGCAATGCGCCTCCGTTGAAAAACACATCTGCCAGCAAACGCCGTTTTGTGCTGATGGGTTTTTCCTACGAAAGATTTATCGGCGAAATGCAGGAGGCGTATGGTCACCGCGCGGAATCGATCATGGAAAAAACCTTCAGCAAATTATCGGGCGATGCAAATTTATGGAAACGCTTCACACAATACGAGAAGGCCGCGCCAGGCAGGGCGGCCTGCGGCAACATCCACTTTGCGCCCAACAGCCAGCAGGACTATGACTGGAACAACGCAGCCCCCGTAAAAAGCGAATGTTACGACTGGCAATTGAATTTCCCGAACTTCAAAGGCGACGCGCGAATCGTCAACGCCACCGAATGGGGCAATGGCGATATCCGCGCACATCACAAATGGTGGTTCAACCACTTCCCGCGTGTAGCGGGGCGCAAAAATGGGATACACAACAACTGGTGGCAGTACGTTGCCGCGCCACAAAAGGTGATTGTCTAACCGAGTACTTTTTCTTCGCGCCAGTATTTGGCGCGAAGTTTTTTAATAACTGATGTTACACACCGTCCCGAAGGTTTAAACTACAAACAGGCGTATTTTACGAGAACCTTCGGGACGTTCCGCGTAAGGTGAGTTAATAAATGACCATACGCAGTTAGCCACAGAGTTCTCTGAGTTTTTCTCAAGCTTTTCTCTGTGAACTCTGTGGCAAATTTCCAGGGTGGTAAGGTGGGTTATTGATGTAACTAACAAAAATGAAATAAAGGGATGATTACGACCTATTTGCAACGGAAAACGAAATAAATCAGACATAAAATATTAACAGCAGTCATGATCAATCAGCTCAACCTGTACATCGCCTTGATATACCTGATCGCCGCGATACCCTACGCCTGGCTGGGGCTATACGCCTGGCGTAAGAGACCCGCAGTGGCGGTGACCCCGTTCGCGTGGGCCATGCTTGCCATGTCCACCTGGGCGTTCATGTACAGCCTCGAGATATTCCTTCCCACCTTGCCCACAAAAATATTCATCGTCAAGCTCGAATATCTTGGCATCACCTCTATTCCTGTTTTCCTGCTTTTTTTCGCCCTCGAATTTACAGGCAAAAGCCACCTGCTTACCCTGCGCACAAGGTTTATGGTTTGGGGGATTCCCATCCTAACCCTGATCCTCGTCTGGACGAACGAGTACCATCATTTGATGTGGGATATGGAGACCATTTCCATCACCCGCGGAATCCAGCTGTTGAGCATCCGTTTTGGATTCTTTTTTGGGATCCATGCCTTATATTCCTATATCCTGCTGGCGTACACAAACATCCTGTTGATCATCGAGTTGATCCAAAGGCCGAGAATTTACCGCATTCAAATAAGTTTTGTGGTGCTGGGTATTCTCATCCCGGTGTTCGGCAGTTTGATCTTCATCAGCAGGGTTAATCCGATAAAAGACCTGGATGTCACGCCCCTGTTCTTTTTACCGGCGGCGCTTGGGCTTTCATGGGCAATCACCAAATACCGCCTGCTTGAAATACTGCCCCCCGAACACCTGACCGTACTGGAGACCATGAAAGACGGCGTGATCGTATTGAATCCGCAGGGACGGGTTTTATACATCAACCCGATCATGGAAAAATTAATCAACCGCACGGAAAACGATGTAATCGGCCAGCCGCTTTCCCAGCTTTCAGAGCAATACGCTGAAAAACTAAAGCCTTATTTAGCCGGCGGGGAACACCGCGCCGAGATGCTGATCCGCGAGGGACGGCAGGAAAAATTCTTTGAATTGAACGTCTCCCCGGTCTCCTCCCTGCCTCATTCACAGAATCAAATCCACCCCGATAGCATAATCATCCTGCACGATATTACGGAGCGCAAAGAGACGGAACTGGCATTGGCGCGCCGCGAGTCGATCATGTCTGCCATCAGCATGGCGGCGGAGCAATTCCTGAAAGAATCGGCATGGGAGCATAATGTGCCGGGAATCCTGGCGCATATCGGGCAGGCGGCAAACGTCAGCCGCATCTATATCATTACCAACGACACCGATGCCGATGGGATTATTCGTTCCAGTTTATGCTACGAATGGGCAGACCCCAGGGTGGCCTCCCAGATCAATAACCCGGCATTAAAACAAGTCCCACTGCGTGCGACAGGCTTTGGCAGATGGGAAAGCTACCTCTCGAGAGGCCTGCCCATCTACGGAAAGGTCAGCGAATTCCCGCTGGAAGAGCAGGGTTTTTTACGGGCGCTGGGAAGCCTCTCCATCGCCGCCATGCCCATCTTTGTGGATTCGCAATGGTGGGGCTTCATCATGTTCGATGAATGCCTCAACGAACGCAGTTGGACAGGCACCGAACTGGAGGCGCTTTACATCGCCGCAAATATTTTCGGTTCAGCAGAATCACGCGCCCGAACCGAGCAAAAACTTCTCCGCCGCCAGCACACCCTGAACCTGTTACATGAACTGGTGAGCATCTCCCTGCAATCCAGAGATATAAAAGACATGTCGCAAACCATCGTGCGTCGGCTTGGTGAATTGATCCACGCCGACGGCTGTTTTCTCACCTTATGGGACGATGCCAGCAATCACACCATTCCCCTGGCTGCCTACGGCCCCTTTGCAGAAATCTACTCCAATGTTGAAGTAAAACCCGGCGCGCGCACCCTTACCGAATCGGCCTTAAAAATGGGCGTCACCCTTGTGGTGGAAGACACCAAAAATACACCCCATGCCGACGAACACATCAAAAATTTCCCCTCCCACTCCGTGCTGGTGCTGCCCTTGATCGCCATGAAACAAAAGCTGGGGAGTATCATCCTGGCTTTTGATAACCGCCACATTTTCCAACCCGAAGAGATCATGGTCAGCGAACAGGCCGCCGCCTTGATCGCGCTAGCCATGGAAAAATTCAAAGCAGTCGAGCAGGCCCAGCGGCGGGCAGACACTTCGGAAACCCTGCGAAAAGCCGGCGCGGCAGTCACTAAAATGCTCGAACTCGATAACGCCATCAACCAAATTCTGGATCAATTAAACCAGGTCGTGCCCTACGACAGCGCCTCCGTTCAATTATTGGACAATAACGAATTAGAGATCGTCGGCGGGCGCGGCTGGGAAAACCCCGAGGTGGTGATCGGCATTCGATTCCGCATCCCCGGCGACAACCCCAACAGCGTTGTCATCGAAACTGGAAAACCCTATCACCTCCCTGAAACCTGGAAAGTATTTAAAGCCTTCCAGGAAGCCCCGCACGATCACATTCGCTCATGGCTGGGCGTACCGCTCATTGCCCAGGATAAAATCATCGGCCTGCTTGCCATCGACAGCTCCGAGGCAAATCATTTCACCGAGGAAGACATCAACATTGCCTCAGAATTTGCAAACCAGGTGGCGGTGGCGCTTGAAAACGCGCGCATTTTCGAAGAGACTCAAAACCAGGCCATTACCGACCCCTTGACAGGCCTGTATAACCGACGGGGATTATCGGAACTGGGCAAGGTTGAGTTTGCAAGGTCGGTTCGCATGAACAACCCGCTTTCAGCAATCATGATCGACCTCGATCATTTCAAAAGGGTAAACGACGCATACGGCCATGCCGCCGGCGACCAGGTTCTGTGCGAGTATGCAAATCGCTGTAAAAACTGCGTTCGCGAAATAGATTATATAGGCCGTTACGGCGGCGAAGAAATCGTTATTCTGCTCCCGGATACAAGCCTGAATGCAAGCCTGGCTGTGGCTGAACGCCTGCGCGTGGCAATCGCAAATGCGCCCATCCGCCTGAGCGAGGGACAGGAATTAAATATAACCGCAAGCCTCGGGGTGACCTGCAAGGATGAAAATATAACCAGTTTGGAAATGCTCATCGCGCGCGCCGACCAGGCCATGTATACCGCAAAGCACAGGGGACGCAACCAGATCGCATCCGATTATTGACGATCACCTCATTTCAGATTTCCAAACCTGATACAAACCCAACCTGCCATTTTCCCCATCGGATAAAAAGCTTTCGCTCAGACTCATTTCGGCCTGCCCGGCCAACCCAGGCAGTTCCTCCGCTGAAAAATGATGCGCGTACCGCAAGCCCTCGCCCCCGTTGCGCCAGTCCAGCAAATAATCCCCTTCATCCACATCGGCCTCCGCAAGCCCCACCCTGCTCCACGGCTGGATTCTGGCTTTCAATTTTTCGCTGTTCAAAAACTGCCAATTAGACAGGATGAATTTCCCGTTCGGCTTCAACAACTTCTTCACCGTCCGCAAAATATCCAAACGAATTTCATTGGAGGGAATGTGATGTAAAGTTGCAAAGGCAGTAATCAGTGACCAGTGGTCAGTGATCAGTGGCTGATCACCGACCACTGACATCGTCCCCGTAGGGGATAACTGATAACTGATAACTGATAACTGCCCACTGACCACTGATAACTTCGTCAAATCCACCTCTCGAAACTCCACCCCCAGCGTGGATTCTGCATCTCGAAGCAGAGGCAGGCTAAAGTCCAGGCCGAGAAGCGGGGCTTGGTGGCCGCGTCGAATCAACTCGCGCAGGAAATGCCCGTTGCCGCATCCCAAATCCAAAACGGAATCATCCTCCCGAATCGTTTCAAGAATTTTTTTTACGCCGGGCTGCAAGCGCTGACGTGTGGCTGAAAACGAACCGCCGAAGCGGTTGTAAAATTCGCGGTTGAGTTGAATAAGGCGTTGGGCGGTGGCGGAATTCATAACGGCATTATAAACGGTATAATCTCGGCATGTTAGCGGTGCAAGAGATCGAGAAATTTTCAGAAGAGTTTGAAACGAAGACCCCGCAAGAGATCATCCAATGGGCGGTGGATACGTTCTGGCCTGAGATCGCCATGAGTTCGTCTTTTCAAACCCAGTCCATGCCGCTGCTGCGCATGGTGACTCATATTAAACATGACCTGCCCATTTTCTTCCTCGATACGGGCTATCATTTTTGGGAGACGCTGATGTTCCGCGAAAAGATCGCATCCGAGTGGAAGATCAACGTGATCGATTTATATCGCGATACGCGCTGGGATGTGTTTGCAAGGCAGAATGTCCGCAGCCTGCCGCTGGATGACCCAAACCTGTGCTGTTATTTGCACAAGGTACAGCCAATGCAAAAGGCGTTGAAAGATGTGAAGGCATGGATCAGCGGAATCCGCCGCGACCAGACTTCGATGCGTGCGAATGCGAAGATTTTGGAATTGCAGGGCAATGGCTTGTTGAAGATCAACCCGCTGTTGAATTGGAAGAAAGCGGATATTCAAAGCTACGTGGAAGAATACAACCTGCCCGCGCACCCGCTTTACGAAAAAGGATATAAAAGTGTGGGCTGCGCGCCCTGCACGATTGCCATCGGCGTCCATGACGATGAACGCGCAGGCCGCTGGGCTGGGCGTGGAAAAGTGGAATGCGGCTTGCACACGGATATGTTCCGCAAAAAAGATATTGCGGATGTGCAGAATGAATTTCAAATGGATGTAATGAAGGTAGAGTAGGCGGATGGCAGAAGGCGGATTACTGATAGCCGAATGCTGAATGCTGAAAGCTGAACGCTGAACGCTAAACGCTAAACGCTCAAAAATATTATGAACTTTTCTGAAAAACGACAACTCTGGAAAAAAATAAACACCCTCACGCCGCAAAAACTTGCGCTGGCTCATCACGTTTTGGATGAGATCCGCGAAGGCAGCGATGTGATGAAGGCTTTGCGCGCTCACCCATTGGAAGACGGTTACCTTACCAAAGCCGCGCTGGTTGCCGCGTACAACCAAATGGTGGAAGCGGGCGCCATTCAGCCTGACAGGGTTTTGCTCGAACGCATCCGCATGAAACCCATGCGGACTCTTTCGGGCGTCACCACCGTCACCGTGTTAACCAAGCCCTATCCCTGCCCGGGGAAATGTATTTTTTGCCCCACCGATGTGCGGATGCCAAAGAGCTACCTGCCCGATGAGCCTGGCGCAATGCGCGCGCTCGAGCATCAATTTGACCCGTACGAGCAGGTCAAAGCCCGCATCCGTGCGTTGACCAACCTCGGCCATCCCACAGACAAGATCGAACTGCTCATCCTCGGCGGAACGTGGTCATCCTATCGGCGTGATTATCAGGAATGGTTCGTTGGTCGTTGCTTCGATGCAATGAATACCCCCCTGCCTTCGGCATCCCCCCATTTTGCTCCGCAAAATGGGGGGATGGAGGGGAGCGGGGTAAATCTTCCCGAAGTCCATTCGCAAAACGAAACCGCAATTCACCGCAATGTCGGGCTGGTAATCGAAACCCGCCCCGATGAGATCAATCCCGATGAGATCAAATGGCTGCGTCACTTGGGCGTGACCAAAGTGCAAATGGGCGCGCAAAGTTTTGACGACCACATTTTGGAGGTCAACAAACGCGGGCACGATGTCGAGTCCACGCGCAAGGCCACTGCCCTGTTGCGCGCGGCTGGATTCAAAATCGTCCTGCATTGGATGCCGAATCTTTTGGGCGCAACTCCGCAAAGTGACCGCGACGACTTTGCAAAATTATGGGAAGACTTCTGCCCCGATGAAATAAAAATCTACCCGAATCAGTTGCTCGCAAACGCCGAGTTATACGAATATTGGCAGCGCGGCGAGTTCCATCCCTACAGCATGGAAGACCTCGTTGAATTGCTCGTGGATATCAAGCCCAGCATCCCGCGCTACTGCCGCGTCAACCGCGTCATCCGCGATATTCCTGGAAACAATGTCGTCGAAGGAAACACGCGCACCAGCCTGCGGCAGGATATTCAGGCCATCATGAAAAAACGCGGCACGATCTGTCAGTGCATTCGCTGTCGTGAAGTACGCGGCAAAAGCGTAGACTCATCCACCCTGCGCCTCGATGACCACATCTACAAAGCGGGATTCGCCGAGGAACATTTCATCTCGTTCATCACCCCCGAAGACGGGCTGGCAGGATTCATCCGCCTCTCTCTCCCGAAGGCAGGCTCGCCAGCTACAGGCATCTCCGAGCTGGACGATGGCGCGGCATTAATCCGCGAAGTACATGTGTACGGGCAATCCCTCGCAGTCGGCGCGGAACAAACAGGTTCTGCCCAGCATGTTGGGCTGGGCACACGTCTGCTGGAAGAGGCGGAAAAGGTGGCGGTTGAAAATGGATACAAAAAACTGGCGGTCATCGCCGCCGTTGGCACACGCCATTACTATTTAGATCGCGGCTTCGAACGCGGCGAATATTATCTGGTAAAGAAGATTTAATGGACCATAGGCCGCAGACCGTAGACCACCGTCTATCGTCCACGGTCTGCGGTCTGTCTTTGAAATAGGAGCAAATTGAAAACAAAACATTGGATCGCCTTCATCACCCTCGGCCTCATCTGGAGTTCATCCTTCCTCTGGATCAAAATTGGCGTGCAGGAAATTGGCCCCATGGCGCTGGTCGCCTTTCGCATGTTGTTCGGCGCATTGACGGCAATCGCGATTGCATACTATCAGCGCATCCCATTCACGCGTGATTGGAAAGATTGGGGCATCTTTGCCCTTTTCGGTCCCGCCAGCCTTGCCATTCCCATCTTCTTCATCTCATGGGGAGAGCAGACGATTGACTCCGCTGTGGCGTCCATTCTCAACGCAACCGTCCCGCTCTTCACGCTCATCATCGCGCACTTCTGGCTGCACGACGACAAAATCACCCTCCAAAAAACGCTTGGTTTGCTGGTCGGGTTTGCCGGTGTTTTAGCGCTCATGAGCAAGGACCTGCTCGCCAGCGAACACGTCTCCATTCTTGGGCAGGCGGCCGTTATCCTCGCCTCGCTGTTTTACGCGGCAAGCGCGGTCGGCATCCGAAAATACACCCAGCACATCAATAACGTGATGCGCAGCGTCGGCTTTCTGGTTACCTCCACAATTTTCATGTGGGTCCTCGGCCCCATTGCCGAAAAACCATTTGAATTCCCAACCCTTTCGATCACATGGATTTCCGCGCTCTGGCTGGGCATCCTCGGTTCAGGGTTGGCGATGATCATGCTTTATTATCTGATCCATGAAATCGGGCCGACCCGCACATCCCTCGTCACCTATCTTTTCCCCATCGGCGGCGTGATCCTCGGCGTGCTCTTCCTCGATGAACAACTTTCGTGGCAATTACTGGCAGGTTCGGCGCTGATCATTGCCAGCTTGTTCGTAGTAAACTTAAAACCGAAAACATCATGAGTGAACATCGTTCTGGTTTTATCGCCATCATAGGCCGCCCCAATGTGGGCAAGTCCACTTTGCTCAATGCGTTGCTTGGGCAAAAAGTTGCCGCCGTTTCGCCGCGCCCGCAAACCACGCGCCGCCGCCAGCTTGGCATTCTCACCATCGAAAACGCGCAACTCGTTTTTGTGGATACGCCCGGCCTTCATCACGCCCGCCATAAACTTGGTGAGTTCCTCAATTACGAAGCCGAAGAAGCCCTCAACGGCGTGGATGTGATTCTCTGGCTGGTAGATTCAGCCTCCCCCCCCACAGAGGACGACATCCTCATCGCCAACCTGATCAACAGCATTTCGCTTCGCACTCACCGACTGCTGGTCCTAAACAAAATAGACACCCTCAACGCTGACGAATTATCCGCCCGCAGCGAAGACTATGTCAAATTGCTGGAGCAGGCGTCCGTTAAGAAAATATCCGCAGCGAAACGGACTGGGCTGGAAGAACTGCTCGAGACTCTGATTCAGCTCCTTCCGGAGAGAATGCCGGATTATCCAGAAGAACAAATTACAGACGCCTACGAACGAGACATTGCCGCAGACCTTTTGCGTGAAGCCTGTCTGATCCAACTGCGCGACGAAGTGCCGCACAGCCTGGCCGTGCGCGTGGATGAATTCAAGGAACGCGAGAACGGCATGGCCTACATCGCCGCGACGATTTTTGTGGAACGCGAATCGCAAAAAGGAATCGTCATCGGCGAGGGCGGCAAGATGCTCAAATCCATTGGTTCTGCCGCGCGCAAAGAGATTGAAGAGATGGGTGGACGAAAAGTGTTTTTGGAACTGCGCGTGAAGGTCTCGAAGGACTGGCGCGATAACCAGAATGCGTTGAATCAGTTTGGGTATACAAAAAGAAAGTAACGTCATTGCGAGGAGGGCTTTAGCCCGACGAAGCAATCTCCTATACAGTTGGGAATTGCTTCGGGCACACCTGCCCTGGCGGGCAGTGCCAGGGAAGAACAAGCGCGCCCTCGCAATGACCTACTATCTTCCCTTCAGCGGCTTGAACCCTTCCCCCAACGCCTCATGCGCGACCCCGATCACCATAAAGGCTTCGGGGTCGCTTTCGTGAACGATGGCTTTCAACGTGGCAACTTCGGCGCGGGAAACCACACAATACAAAACGGGGCGTGAGTTGCCCGTGTAGCCTCCCTTGCCTTCAAGGTACGTCACGCCGCGCGCCAATTCCTCGATCACACGGTTGGAAACTTCATCCGGCCGCGCCGTCATAATCATCGCCGTGCGAACCGTGCCGCCGCCTTCGAGCACGGTTTCAGAAACCAACCCGCTCACATACAACGTAATCATCGCATACAAAGCCTGCTTCCAGCCGAAAACGAATCCCGCCGAAAGAATGACAGCCGTATCCACAATCAGATAACTTTGAGTCATGGGAATGCCGCGCCAGCGGTTGAGGATGCGCGCGAGAATATCCGAACCGCCGCTGGTGCCGCGCGCGCGATAGACCATCCCATACCCGATGCCGCTGATGATCGCGCCATACAATGCGCTGAGAAAAATATCGCCGCGCAAATCGTTGATCAACACCTGCGAGTATTCGACAAAGTATGGGATTTTCAGCAGCAGGTCTGTTAAAAGGGAATAGGTCACAATCGCAACCGCCGTGCGCATGGCGAATTTAGCTCCGCCGAGAAAACGCCAGCCCAGCAAAAAGAGCGGGATGTTGCCGATCAACACCATCAAACCAATGGGCCAGCCTGTGAAATGATTAATGAGTTGGGAAATGCCACTCACCCCGCCCGAGGCCAGGTTGGCAGGGATGAAGAAGATGCGAAGACTTACAGCCTGTATCAGGCTGGAGAGGATAATAAGAAGATAATCTCGCAGGGTGGGCCAGTATTTTTTCATTCGTTTTCCTTTTGATAATTTGATCCAAGTTTCCGCCTTGCGGATTTTTCAAAAAGCTTTAACGCAAAGACGCAGAGTCGCAAAGAAAATGGCATTAAATCCTGGCATCTTGGCGGCTTTGCGTTAAACGTCTCGGTTGAAAGTAGTTTGAAAACAAAGGTAGCAAAATGAGTTAATTTGATTCATTATAGCCGAAGCAATCTTTCATCTTTCATCTTTCATCTTTCCTCCTTTATCCTTCACCCTTCACCCCTGCCCCTCATCCTCCCTCCCTTCCTTTGGTACAATCACGCCCTATGAAAATCAAAAACTGGCAGTTCTGGCTCGGCGTTTTAATCAGCGTCGTCTTCATCTGGCTTTCCCTGCGCGGACTCAAACTGGATGCCTTTTGGAATACGGTTCAAAAAGCAAATTATTTCTGGTTGATCCCGGGCATCGGCGTCTATTTCATCGGCGTGTGGGTACGGGCGTGGAGATGGCATTACCTGCTGGGCCCCATCAAAAAAATTCCCACAAAAACCATGTTCCCCATCACCACCATCGGCTACATGGGCAATAACATCTACCCCGCCCGCGCTGGCGAAGTGTTACGCGCCGTCATTTTGAAAAGAAAAGAAGGCGTGCCTGTCTCCGCCTCCCTGGCAACCATCATCGTCGAGCGCATCTTCGACGGCGTGGTAATGCTGGCATTTGTGTTCGTCAATTTATCCGAGCTTGCAAAACTCACGGGCGCATCTGGTTTTGTGGGCAACATTCAACAAGTGGCGATCATTGGCACAGGCGTTTTTCTCGGCGCGCTTGGCATTTTTCTGCTGGCGGCCATGTTTCCACAAGTCACCGCGAAAATCGGTTTATGGATGATCGAACGTTTGACTCCCAAACGCCTGCACACGAGAATCATCGGCATCATGAATAAATTTTTGGATGGACTGGCTTCGCTGCGTTCTCCCTTTAACGTGTTGATGGTCTTCTTTACTTCGGTCATCATCTGGCTGTTGGAGACGGGCAAATACTGGTTCGTGATGCACGCCTTCGATTTCAACGTCTCATTCTTTGCATTGATGCTGATGAATGGCATTGTCAACCTCGCCACCACCATTCCGTCCGCGCCGGGCTACATCGGCACCTTCGATGCGCCGGGCATTGCAGTGTTAACCGCCTATGGTGTGGATCAAGCCACTGCGGCAGGATATACACTCACCCTGCATGTGGCGTTGTGGCTGCCCATCACCTTGCTGGGCGCCTATTATCTGGCGCGTGAGGGCATCAAATGGTCAGATACTTTGCGCAAAGAAACAGAAATTAATGACGGGTAAAAGGATAAGTAATGAAAATAGCAATTATTGGAGCAGGGTACGGCGGCATGGCTGCCGCGTGGGATTTGAAAAAAGCGGGGCATGATGTCGCCATTTTTGAATCCGCTGATTATGTGGGCGGGCTGGCAAGCGGATTCAAGGAGCCGCATTGGGATTGGTCGGTGGAGAAGTTCTATCACCACTGGTTCCAAAG
>CAKKRM010000006.1 GCA_919902735.1 Anaerolineales bacterium
CGCTCAGGGCGACATGACCCTAAAACACGCAAAACTGCGTAAGGTGAGTTAGTAAATTATGCGATACTCTGTAAATGAGGTTACATACCGTCCCGAAGGGTTTAGCAGCTCAACCCTGTTTTACGAAAGACCCTTCGGGACGTTTAAGGTGAATCAATAAATGAAACGAACTCTGATTATTTCATCCTTTATCGTCACAAGCATCTTCATTCTCAGCGCCTGTGCCAGCCAGACAGAAACCCCGCCAATCGCCACCCCTTTTATCGCAACACCGCTCATCGTGGATACGCCAACCCCTGTCTATGGCTGTTCGAGCATCTCTGCCAAACCCACGCCCGCCCTCGGCGCTGATTCGCTCTTCCCTCCCGTCAGTGGCGCAGATTTTTCCATCGGTCCCGCCGATGCGCCAGTGACGCTGATTGAATATTGCGATTTTCAATCGGGAGGCTGTAAGAGCATGGCAACGGTCATCACCGAGTTGATGAAAAACCATGATGACCTGCGCTTCGTCTTTCGGCCCCTGCCCTTGATCGGCGTTTTGGATAAATCGGACAAGGCCATCCTCGCCGCGCTGGCGGCGGATGAGCAGGGTCAATTCTGGGCGATGTATAACCTGCTCTTCGACAAATACGACCAGTGGGTAAATCTGGATGCGGGCAAATTCGATGCCTGGGCTGTGAAGGAAGCCTCGGCGCTGGGCATGGATGTGGATCAATTCACAGCGGCGATGAATGCTCCAGAAACGACGACCAGATTGAGGTCCATGCTGGATGCGGCGAAGCAATTAAATATCGCCGCGGTGCCATTAATCCTCATGAACGGCGAGCAATTCTATCTGCTCGATTATCGAAACATGAGCGATACGATTGGCCTGATCGCGCTTGGGAAAAAGCAATTCACCCAATGCCCGCCATTTAACATTGACGCATCGAAACAATACATCGCCACGATCCAAACCGAAAAGGGCGATATTACGCTCGAGCTGTATCCCGACAAGGCGCCCTGGGCTGTGAATTCGTTTGTGTTCCTTGCGCGCGAAGGCTGGTTTGACGGTGTGACCTTTCACCGGGTGATCCCTGGCTTTGCCGCGCAGGCCGGCGACCCAAGCGGCACGGGCAGGGGCGGCCCCGGGTATTTCTTTAATAACGAGATCAGCGCTTTATTTTTCGACAGGCCCGGCATGGTGGGCATGGCAAACTCCGGGCCGGATACGAACGGCAGTCAGTTCTTTATCACCTTTGCGCCCGCGCCACACCTGGATGGTTCCTACACCATTTTTGGGTTTGTTCTCAGCGGGCTGGATGTTGCCGAAAACCTAACCCTGCGCGACCCCACGCAAAGCGTTCTGCAACCGCCCGGCGATAAGATCATCAGCGTCACAATCGTGGAGAAATAATGAAAGCAAACAAAACTCATATATCCTCTACGCTAACAGTTCTGGCATTCGGCATCAGCATTTTATTTCTACTATTGATTGTGCTGTTTTTAGGAATCAGTTCATTGATCGATCTCTTTAGCGGAGATGGCGACCCCGCCGCAGAAATGATCGGCGCAGTATCATTTGGATTTGAAATCATCCTGTTGTTGCTCTGCGGGTGGTTCGTCCTGCAAAAAGCAATGGGACGGGAACAGGCAGATCAGCCATTCAACTTTCCATTTGCAGGCTGGCAAACCCCTGCCGTGATCGGGCTGGTTATTTTCGGCGTGACGATTGGCGGCGCAATTGCTTTTACAGAAATCAAGTGGCTGGGCTGGCTCATCCTGCCCGTGTTAACTTTATTCGTGATCGTTCCGCCCATCTGGCTGTTGTTCGGCTGCGGCTCGCGCGGCTTGGAGGCAGGGCCGCGCTGGCGCTTTTTTGCCATCTTCGGCCTCAGCATGACGGTCGCTCCCCTGGTTATGGTTGTGCTTGAAATCATCCTACTCCTTTTGCTAATCGTCCTCGGCATGGCCGTTTTCGCAGTAACCGAACCAGCCATGTTCCAGGAATTCATGCAGGTTGCAGACATCGTGCAAGTGGAAACAAACGAGCAAATTATCCTGGGACTGCTCGCGCCGTATATTTCCAATCCAATCGTCATTGCCGCTGGAATTGGATACATTGCCGTTCTTGTGCCCTTGATCGAGGAACTGCTAAAGCCTCTGGCGGTCTGGTTGTTTGCGCTGAAGATCGAATCACCTGCGCAGGGATTTGTGCTCGGTATGGCAAGCGGCGCGGGCTTTGCGTTGATCGAAAGCCTGAATGCCAGCGCAGACGGCACAAACAGTTGGCCTGTAATTGTCAGCGTCCGCGCAGGGACGAGCATTCTGCATATGACGGCTTCAGGGCTGGTCGGTTGGGGCATCGTCTCTGCCTTCAAAGAGAAACGCATCGGGCGGTTGTTTGCGGCCTATTTTGCCGCTGTGTTAATTCACGGGCTTTGGAACGCCGCCGCCGCAGGCACGGGTCTTTCCGCCATCGGCGAATCCATCGGCAAACCGCAATGGCTTTTCAACTACGTCCCAGCCCTGGTCTGCGGGCTGCTGGTTATGGGAATTGGAATGCTGGCTGTGCTGCTCGCATCCAACCGAAAATTGAGAACTGCTGCTGCACACCGTTCTGAAGATTTGGATTTCAAACAAGTTTGATTTATAAGAACCCTTCGGCAGGCTCAGGACAACGCCTTCGGGACGTTTCACAAACGGAAGAGGAAGTACAATACCCCGCATGAACTATTCATCCACAGCGCGTGACGGCGACCTCGCTCAACTGGTCGGCCTCACCCACAAGCATTTTATTCTCACCCTCAAAGCGGGCGGCGATTTTCAAAGTCATCGCGGCGTGCTCAAACATGATGATCTGATCGGCCTGCCCTGGGGTTCGCAGGTTTTCAGCCACACAGGCGCGCCCTTCTTTCTATTGCAACCCTCGCTCTCGGATATTCTCAACGAACTGCCGCGCACCACGCAAATCCTTTACCCAAAAGACATTGGCTACATTCTCATTCAAATGGGCATCGCGCCCGGCCAAACTGTGATGGAAGCTGGCACCGGCTCAGGCTCGATGACGATTGCATTGGCAACCGCCGTCAGCGCGGATGGAAAAGTGATCTCCTATGAACAGAAGCCCGATGTGCAGAATCTGGCGCGCAAGAATGTCGAACGCATCGGCCTCGCTTCGCGCGTGACCTTCAAACTGCGCGACATTCAAGAAGGTTTCGACGAATCTGACGCAGATGCCTTCTTCCTTGATGTGCAAAATCCGTTCGACTACATCAGCCAGGTACGCAATGCGCTCAAGCCCGGCGGGTTTTTCGGAACGATCCTGCCCACTTTCAATCAGGTGGAAAAAACTTTGAATGCGCTCAGGAAAAATAAATTTGCATTCATCGAAGCCTGCGAACTCCTGCTGCGTTATTACAAAGCGGACCCGAACCGCATCCGCCCGACTGACCGCATGGTGGCGCACACCGGCTTTCTGGTTTTCGGCAGAAAAATAGAAGCAACCCTCGACCCCCGCGCCGTGGAATTGGCAAACGAAGCCGGCGTGGATTCAGATCAGGAGGCATCCAATGTTTAGACGCCGCGCACAACGTATGATCCGAAGAATGACGGGGCAGGATGTACCGCCCATGCTGAGGCGGGCCAATCAAATGATGGAAGCCGGCGATTACGCCAACGCCGCAAGCGCCTTCCATCAACTGGCGCAAGGCGCGGAGGAACGCTTTCCTCAGCGCGCGCCATTTTTATATATCGAAGCGGGACGAGCCGCCATTCTCAGCGGACAGACGAAAACAGGCATATCCCATCTCCGCCGTGGATTAACCCTGCTCGCAGACCAAAGACGCTATCCTCGAATGCAAGCGCTCGGCGGGCGCATCGTCCATGAATTGCGGGAGCGAAATTTAAATGCTGAAGCGGAGGAGATCGAAGATTTATTGAATGGCAACCTGCCGCGTGAAGTTTTTGCCCAGCCAGCCGCCGCTGAAAAAAGACCCACCCTGCCAACCCACTGCCCATCCTGCGGAGCGGCAATAAAACCAGATGAGGCCGAATGGCTGGATGAAATTACCGCGGAATGTTCCTATTGTGGCAGTCCCGTGCGCGGCGAAGCGTAACGTTCTGAAATGATCCAATTAACAGAAGATTTCATTTCACAAAAATTATTGAAAGCCGAGCAAAACGCCATGGACTCGGACGGCTATGCTGAGATTCCCGTCAAACCGGAGACTCTCTTGAAATGCGCGGCGGTGCTCGTGCCGTTGACCTATGTCCAAGACGAGTGGCACATCCTCTTCACCCGCCGGACCGACAGGGTTGAATCTCACAAGGGACAGGTATCCTTCCCTGGCGGCGCGTGCGACGAAGGCGAGACCACACCCGAACAAACCGCCCTGCGCGAAGCCGAGGAAGAAATCGGCATGATTCCCGCCGATGTAAAAGTTCTCGGGAGGCTCAGCCGCTTGGTAACAATCAGCAGTTTTCGGGTAAGTCCGGTCGTGGGCGTCATCCCCTGGCCGTATGCTTTTCGAGTGGCGGGAGTCGAAGTGGCGCGAGTCTTCACCATCCCGCTTTTATGGCTGGCAAATCGAAATAATTACTGGGAGTTTTCCCTGCGCGAATCGGAGCGGTCGCTGATCGCCTATCATCCGTACGATGGCGAATTGCTCTGGGGCGCAACCGCAAGAATGACTGTGAATTTTTTGAAGACGCTTGAGCTTATCAAATGACAGGATTAGTACCAAAGGGTTCTTAGGGAAATTATCCGCCCCTGCTAAAATTTGATTATCACAAAAGGAGTTGAAATGAATAAAAGAACCCGCTTTAGCATTGCCGTTATTTTTTTACTGGCTTGGGCATGTTCCGCCGTAAGTTTGCCCATCCCCAACCAGGAACCGACTCTGGTTCCCACGAACCCTGTTATTTCAATCGACACGGCAGTACCGTCCAACTTTTTGTTTGCCGATGATTTTAGCGTGCCCGGCGTTGAAATGGAAACCTACTCGGATGAAAACGGTTCTGTTGAAACGAGGGACGGCGTTTATGTTGTGCGCTCGCTGGGCGACCTCTGGCATTGGGGCAGATCCACTACCGAATTCGACGACACGGTGATTGAATTCGATGCAACCCTGATCAGCGGCCCGGCGAACAACAATGCGGGTTTTGGCGTGGTCTGCCGCCTGACGGAACACGAGGATACCTCTGTGGACGGGTACATGCTGGCGATCAGCGGAGACGGGTATTACACCATCCGCAGTGTGACAGCCAGTTCGATGAGCCCTCTGGTGGATTGGTCCTTCTCGGATGCAGTGAAACAGGGCAACGAAACCAACAGGCTGCGCGCCACCTGTAACGGCAGTGAATTGAAACTGGAGGTAAACGGTCAATTGCTGGCTTCGGCAGCTACGGTTGCAAACGGAGCAACCTCCGGCGCGCTTGCCTTCGCGGCCATCTCGTTCGAGGATACGGAGCCAATTTCCGAAATCCATTTCGATAACCTGGTTGTAAGCCGACCGTAGCCGATGATGCAAAAAGAAGTCCGCAGCGATTGCGGACTTCTTTTTCATTAACTCACCTTACGCAGTAAGGGTATGTCGTTGCGAGGACGCTCTTGTTTTTTGTCCGAAGCAATCTCCCAGCCGTCTCAGAGATTGCTTCGCCGCTAAAACCAAGTGCGCGGCTCGCAACGACATCACTTTTTGGTAAAAGTGCGTAAGGTCAGT
>CAKKRM010000007.1 GCA_919902735.1 Anaerolineales bacterium
TTTTAAAGTCAACTCTTGACGTACTGAACATCTGTGCTATACTCTCGCAACATACATTTTTCAACCTTTATACACCTGTACTGGAGAATTAAACCATGGCTCGAAAATCCCGTTCGACTGAACAACCCACTGAAACTCGTAATTCAAATATGGATTCCGCCAAACGCGCCATGCTTGATAAAGCCGTAGGCGACATCATCAAAACCTTCGGCGAAGGCTCCATCATGCCTCTCGGCAAGGCGCAGGCCATGGTGACTGAAGTTTTTTCGACCGGTTCCCTCTCCCTCGATATTGCCCTTGGTGTGGGCGGCGTTCCCCGCGGACGCATCATGGAAATTTACGGGCCAGAATCCTCTGGTAAAACCACGCTCTGCCAGCACATCGTTGCCGAAGCGCAAAAAGCTGGCGGCACCGCTGCATTTATAGATATGGAACATGCCCTCGACCCCGTCTATGCTGCGCGCGTCGGCGTGGATATTGATAACCTGCTCGTCTCCCAGCCTGATACCGGCGAACAGGCGCTTGAGATTGTAGAAACGCTCGTCCGCTCCGGCGCTGTGGATGTGGTCGTCATCGACTCCGTTGCCGCGCTCGTGCCCCGCTCCGAAATCGAAGGCGACATGGGCGATGCGCAGATGGGTATGCAAGCCCGTCTCATGTCTCAGGCGCTCCGCAAATTAAGCGGCGCGATCAACCAGACCAAAACCGCCGTCATCTTCACCAACCAACTCCGCCAGAAGATCGGCGTCATGTTCGGCAACCCCGAAACCACCACAGGCGGTCAGGCGCTCAAATTCTACGCCTCCATCCGTCTCGACGTCCGCCGCATTCAATCCATCAAAGTTGGCGAGGAAGTCATCGGCAACCGCACCCGCGTCAAAGTCGTCAAGAACAAAGTTGCCCCACCGTTCCGCGTAGCTGAGTTCGACATCATGTTCAACGAAGGCATCTCCAAGTCTGGCGACGTGCTCGACCTGGCAACCAAGTTCGAGGTCATCACGAAGCGCGGCGCATTCTTCTCCTATGGCGATATTCGCCTTGGTCAGGGACGCGAGAACGCCAAAGATTTCCTGCGCTCCAATCCCGATCTAATGGGCGAGATCGAAGCCGTCATTCGCACAAAATCAATGACGGGTGAAATTGCCCTGCCGCTGGAAATTGGCGGCGAGCCGCTCTCAACAGATGATGCTGGCGGAACTGAAGAAGTGTAAAATAAATGGACACGGCAACGTGTCCATTTTTCTTATGACAAAGCAACGCCTCTTTCTTAACTGTTACATGATCCTGCTCACAAGCATTTTCTCCCTTCAAGCCTGTGCGCCTCAAACCACATCCACGCCCTTCCGCCCGCCGACCTCCGCGCCGCCTGCACAGCCCCTGTCAACCACCACGCCTATACCAGCCTTATTCACCCCTCTCCCCACACCGACGCTTACTGCCACGGCCACAGCGGGCCCTTGCTCTGACAACCTTTCCTTCATTGATGATGTCACCGTGGAGGACGGCACATCCTTTCTCCCAGGCGCATCCATCGATAAACAATGGCTCATCCAAAATAGCGGAACCTGCAACTGGGACGCAACCTATCGCCTAAAGTGGGTGGGAGGCAATACACTCGGCGCAGTCGAAGAACAATCCCTCTACCCCGCCCGCGCAGGGACGCAAGCCACGCTTCGCATCCTCTTCATTGCCCCCGCCGAATCAGGCTCCTACGAATCCGCCTGGCAAGCTGTTGACCCGAATGGAAATTTCTTTGGTGATTTGATTTTTATCAAGATCGTTGTTTCGCCCTGAAATCCTTCGTTCACGGATTTAACGGATTGCACGGCTACACAAGGATTTTTTTGCAGTTTTTTTTCCGTGGTTTTCAGTGAAACCCGTGTAGTCCGTATCCAAAAAATGGAGTACCCATGCCCTCTCAAACCGACTTCCCCATCGTCTTTGAAAACCTCAAATCCATCCTCAAACCATATGCTAAAAAGCTGACTATCAAAAGACGTTATCGGAAATAGCGTTATGATAGGCGAATGATTGAATATGAAACACTAA
>CAKKRM010000008.1 GCA_919902735.1 Anaerolineales bacterium
GTTTGACGACGGGCGGGTTGAATACCACGCGCCATGTATCAAATGACAACAATGCCAGAGGCATAGAGATTACTAACAGCAATGCCAAAATAAACGCCAATGCTTTGAGAATGCCAGGTGGTTCTTTAGATTTTATGTCGCTCATGATCAAGTCTCCATTCTATGAATTTTTACTATTTCCAATCCAAACCGAAGGCTGCCATCGCATTCGGATCGTTGGTGATCTGTTTAACGTTTGAACCGTCGGCGTCCATCATGTAAACGTTGGTTGCGTAGATGGGCGCCGAAGCAAACAGAATCTTTGTGCCGTTGGGTGACCAGACGGGCGACGTATCATTTTTTGGGTCGTTGGTCAGGCGCGTGGGATTCGTTCCATCGGCGTTCATCACGTAGATTTCTGGATTGCCGTCACGGCTTGAAACGAAGGCGATCTTTTTGCCGTCAGGCGACCACGCGGGTTGGTAGTTGTCGGTGGTCTCTTTCGTTAGTTGAGTCAATCCTGTTCCATCTACGTTGACAGTGAAGATTTTGCGGTTGACATTGAAGATGTTGAGGTCGACGGCGAGTGGTTCGTTTCGGTCTGAATAGAACAGAATCTTTTTGCCATCGGGCGACCAGCGCGGCCCGGCGTCAAACGTCGCGGGTGAGTTGAGCAAGTTCTTGATGTTTGTGCCGTCTACGTTGGCGATGTGCAGGTCGGATGTGTTGACTGCTGCGCCGCGATACGAGTTAAAAACGAGTTGCTTGCCATCGGGCGACCAATGCGGATCGAAAGAGGGTATATCGACGAGCATTTTGGCGTTCGTTCCATCGGGGTTCATTAGGTAGACGCGCCAATAGTTATAGTTGTTTCCGAACCCTAAGACGTCATTGAAGTAGGCTATTTGTTTTCCATCGGGTGACCATTTTGGAAAAATGTTTGATCCAGCGGTGAAGCTGATGCGTTTCTGATCTGTTCCATCCACCTTCATTGAATAAATCTGAATTGATTTGCCGTCGAGTTTAGCAAATACGATCATTCCCATTCCGCCGCCGATGGGTCCTGCCGGAGTGGGGGTGGCGCACGCGCTGAGGGCGATCATTCCGATCACAACTATCGAGAAGAGGCGCAAAGTGTTCATGATAGATTTCCTTTTCTAGATCGATTCTGATAAAAGGCTTTCTAGAAAGGCGACCTGGCAGTATCGCTTCTACGGGTTTGTAACTAGCATATACTCCAAATCTTTCACGCCGAGCTTGGTCACGATCATTTTGTTGCCCAGATAG
>CAKKRM010000009.1 GCA_919902735.1 Anaerolineales bacterium
ATCACTCCACCTTAAACTGAACCCTTTTCAGCTCTAAAGACTCTTATCCACCTCATAGTTTCTGGATCGTAACCACTTCGGCTTAGTAAATCAATTAATTTATCTGTCTGTTTATTGCCAAACAGCCATCCTTTTGGAGAATTAGTAACCGTGATACATTTTGCGGTTCCGCTGAAAACAAGTTCCATTGAATCCAGTTTACCCCCTAAAACTTGTTTCTGAATATCGGTCAAAATTCTGTCACAATCCAATTGCTTCCACGATTCTAATAAATACATTGTTTGAGAAAATGACTTTTTCCATTTCTCGTGCAATTCCTGTTCCTCTTGCTTTTCTTGGGCTTCTTTTAGCCTTTTCGCTTCTTCCTCTTTTTTACGTTTTTCGTTTATTGCTTGTGATGTCGCCTTTAACCAACTCATTGACAACCTCCTATAGCAAGACTCAATACGATTTCGGATTAGCCGCCCAACGGTTTGCGTTACCTGCGCTGGGGTGGGCGGCGGAACGCCGTCCAGCCAGAAAAATGCTGAGGTGTAGAAAACAGATTGAGATTCGTTCAGAATCCCCAGCGTCGGGTGCACGCTTTGTTGGGCTGCGTTTTGTTGAATTCGGTCACCTTATCCTCCAGTATATCTGACAAGCCAAGAATCACGATTCGCATCCCATGTTAAAGTAAACGCCCATTGGTATACACCGCTCGGTAGGTCAAGCCCATCCTGTCCTTCTTTTATTTGAACGTCAAATAGAACACGGTAATCGCGTTGATTTGGCACTGCATCTGAAATAAGTGTAATCTTCAAAATGCGAACCGATTCGATAGGATAAGTAAAACTGTGTTTTTGACTATATCCCCATCCGTCTACTGATGCCATAGCAATACTGTCTTGTCGCACCAACGCATCAAAATAAGCACGAATCATTGATTCTGGGTCGTGGCGGTCAACTGTAAAAGAAAAGAATGGGGTTGGTCGTGGAGTTTCGGTATAGTAGGGTACTGGCGTAACTGTAATAGTGGCTTCAGAACTCGCTGTAACTGTAATTGAAATGGAGGTTGACGTTGATAATGGTGTAGATGTGGGAAGAACAGGTGGGACAGTTGTGTTGCACCCACTTAAGATATTGGTTAGTATAGTCACTGCAATAATTATGGGTTGAAAATTTTTATTATCTATCATGGCTCTACTGTCAATTTTTTTGGATAAAAACTGGGCGAAGCAGCCCAACGGTTTGCGTTACCCGCGTGTGGGTGGGCGTGGACAATGTTTGAGATGTAGAAAAAACCCGAAGCCAGAAAAATGCCTGTAAATCGCGCAGAATCCCACACGTCGGGTGCACGCTTTGTTGGCACGCTTTTGTTGTGCAAGACTTACTTGCCTTTTACAAGTTAGCAAACCACTTGGGGTCTATTGTAACTTGTTCGATTTCAATTTTTTTCGTAGAAACGCCCAAAGAAAGTTGCTTAAGTTTTTCTACAAGTTGGTCACCATCTACTAAATCAATCGCTGGCGCACCGTCACGAGTTGCTTCTTTAATAGCGTCTTTCGTAAATGCACCCGTTGTAATCAAGAGACCTTTATCAGCCCTTCCAACCATTGCGCCACGAAAATCTCGAACTTGGCTTGAACCGACTGCACCTTTCCAACGCTTGGCTTGGAATATTATTTGGAAACTCAATAAACCATTCAATCTCAAAATACCATGACCATCTACACCACCATCACCTGACTGACCAGTTACTTCAACTTGAACGAAGCCAGATTCACGCAACAATCTTTGTATAAGTCTTTCAAATCCTGACGGCGACATTTTCAAAATTACGTCGAGCAATGCTTCTTGCCATTCAATGATTTTGTCTTGCTCATCTTCGACATCAATTGATTCTTGTTTGCTCTTCTTGAAATTTTCTCTGACATGTCGAACAACATCTTTTTCGTCAACCTTGTTGACTTTTGCGCCTTTTTCAGAAAGTGACCAAACGCCACGAGAAGAATTTTCCAAAATGCCATATTGCTTTAGATAAGTTCTTGCCCATGCAATGCGGTATTCTATTTCAGTCGCCCCGCCTTTTTCTGGATTATGCAAAATTTCGAGTTGCTCAGAAGGGATATTTTCAATCTCGGCAACTTTATTATTTATTTCTTCAATCGTGCCAGAGCCGCCCAAGTTTTTCAACGCCCGAATTACTGGATTCATCAGGTCAATGTATTGTAATTTTACACTTGCCATATTGTTATTTTCCTTTGATGTTCATTTTGCAAGGGGCGTGCCAACGGTTTGCGTTACCCGCGCTGGGGCGGGCGGCGGAACGCCGTCCGACTGGAAAAATGCTGAGGCGTAGAAAACTGCTTGAGATTTGCGCAGAATCCCCAG
>CAKKRM010000010.1 GCA_919902735.1 Anaerolineales bacterium
GTACGGTCTACGGTCTGCGGTCTACGGTCCAGAAATTCTACTCGTCTTGCAAGCGCTCCCAATGCCGAGGCCGCTCTTTCTGGAAATGGATAGGTTTGAACGTTTGAGCGTTGAAATGTTTTTCTGGCTTCTTCAACAAGAGTTGATCCCATTAACGCGATCACAACAGGTTTGTCAAAATTACCAATTACCTCAATTACTTTTTCCGCCACTTCTTCTGTCTTGAACATCGGCGGCGGAGGGAGTATCACCATCACGCCGTGGACGTTTTCATCCTGCAATAAAATTTTCGTAACTACTCACGACTTTTTTAGAGAAACGGTGTTGTAACGAGCATGATACCAGAGATGGCAACGGCACGGATAGAAGAATTATCGCGAGAAGAACTAATCGCGCGCCTTTACGAGTTGATGAACAGAGTTCATGACTTGGAAGAGCAGTTGCGTTTGAGAAAAACAGTTACGACCTCGAAGAATTCCTCTCAGCCGCCCTCGCGAGATTTCAAACCAGAGAAAAAGAAGCGCAAGAGAAACAGAAAGAAGGGCGGCAAATTCGGGCATGAAAAACACGAGCGTGCGTTGGTAGATAATCCAAGCAAAGTGTTCTACGCGCTTGTAGACAATTGTCAAACCTGTCACGTCAACCTGTTGGATCAAGTTCCAGTACAGGTGATTCGCCGCCAGATCACCGAGTTGCCAGAGATCAAGCCGGTGGTAATCGAAACGCAACAATATGAAGTAATCTGCCCATGTTGCGGTGAGCGCCAACGCGGGAAACTACCTGAGGGCTTGGAAGCGGGGCGCTATTTTGGTCCGCGTTTGGAAGCGACGGTAACGATGCTGCACCACGAACATCATGTTGGATTTGAACGGCTCGTCCAGTTGTGTGGCGAGATATTCAATCTATCGTTGAGCGAAGGCGGAGTGGTGTCTATCGTCAAGCGGGCGGGTAAAGCCGTGTTCGACGAAGCGGAAAAGATCGGCGAGAAAGTTCGCCACGGCAAGGTCGTCGGCAGTGACGAAACCCATGCGCGCGTGCATGGATTAAATTGGTGGCACTGGGTCTTTGTCAGCGAGAAGGGCGAATATCACCTGATTATGCCTAGCCGCGGTTACGATGTGATTGAGACGTTCATGCGCGATTGCGAAGCGGAAGTTTGGGTGTGCGACTGCTGGAAGCCGCAGTTGAACGCGCCCGCAAAAATGTGCCAGATTTGCATAGCGCACCAAATTCGCAACTTGCAAGGCTTGATTGATAAACGTCCGCGCTTGGCATGGGCGAAAGAAATGCAAGCCTTGTTCCGCAAAGCGATCCATCTGGGGAATCGCCGAGCGCAAATGACAGAAAGAGGATACCAAAGGCAGGTAACGATCATCAAGAAGAAATTGGATCAACTGCTAAAACGAAGGTTCAGCGGATTAGGAACCAATCTGCTGGAACGCTATCGAACGCGGCGCGGTTCGCTCTTTATCTTCCTGGATCGCGCTGATGTGCCTGCCGATAACAATGCCTGCGAACGCGCCTTGCGTCCGTCCGTAATCCATCGCAAAGTCATGGGTAGTTTCCGCTCCGACTGGGGCGCCCAGACATATGCCGCTTTAGCCACTGTCCTGAACACTGCAAAACGCAATGGCGAGAGCGCCTTTCAAAAATTGGTGCAGTTGATGGGGACGCCCATCTTGCCTTTCTTGCTTCAACCAGATTTTGCGTGAGCAGTTAC
>CAKKRM010000011.1 GCA_919902735.1 Anaerolineales bacterium
TTAAAACAACGCCATGAATTCAGAACCACGTCAAGCGACTTTGCAACAACCATAACCATCAAAACCATGTCGTTGCGAGCAGCGCTACCGCGAAGCAACCTCCTCGCAATGACATAAGCAGCAATGGGTAGATACTCCCGCATGGGTAGATACTACCCGCATGGGTATAATCAACGAATGCGATTGCTTTTTGTAACCGATGCCCGTTCCCCCATTTCTCAAAACTGGATGCGTTATTTCGCCGAGCGCGGCGATGAAGTCTACATCGCCACCACATTCCAAAGCGCGGGGATGGATTTCCCCGTCAGGCAGATGGAGTTTACACCTGTGGCTTTTAGCGCGGCCAAGAAGCAGTCCTCCCGCCCCGGCTCCGCCTCTTCGCGGACCTTGGGCCTGCGTACGCTTATCAGACAGTGGTTCGGCCCCCTCACCATTCCCCGCTCCGCGCGGAAATTACGCGCCTTCATTCAAGAGGTTCAGCCAGACATCATCCACGCCATGCGCGTGCCGTATGAAGGGATGTTGGCAGCCTCCGCGCTCCCGAAAGAGCATCGGGACGGTGTGAGCGGAATGACGAACGCAGCGAGGAATGAAGTCGAAGCGCGATTTCTCGTCTCCATCTGGGGCAATGACTTTACTCTGCACGCCCCATCCACGCCGCTAATGGGATGGTACACGCGGCTGACGATGAGCAAGGTGAACGCCCTGCACGCGGATGTGGAACGCGACCTACGCCTGGCGCGGGAGTGGGGCCTCAGCGAGGAGAAAGCTACTTTGGTGGCGCCAGGCAACGGCGGAGTCCGAAGCGATGTTTTTTATCAGCCAAAAGAATTAGTAAAAAATCCTGTAATTATTAATCCGCGCGGGATTCGGCCTTACGTCCGCAATGATATTTTTTTCAAGTCCATTCCGCTGGCGCTTGCAAAACGAAGCGACGCGCGTTTTCTGTGTACGGGGATGCAGGGCGAGGCGCAGGTGATGGAGTGGATTCGGGAATTGAAAATTGAACATGCGGTGGAGTTACTGCCGCTGATTCCGCACGCTGAAATGGGCGCGGTTTTTCGCGGCGCGCAAATTGTGGTTTCGCCAAGCATTCACGATGGCACACCGAACACCCTGCTCGAAGGCATGGCTTGTGGATGCTTCCCGATTGCCGGCGATTTGGAATCCATCCGCGAGTGGATCACGCATGGGCAGAACGGTTTGCTGGTGAACCCAAACGACCCGCAGTCGATTGCGGATGCAATTTTGCTGGGGCTGGAAAGAGAAGACCTGCGACGAGATGCCGCAGGCCTGAACGCAAATATTATCTCCGCAAAGGCGGAGTATGTGGGGAATATGGAGAGGGTGGCGGAGTTCTATAATTCCGTAATTGGTAATTCGTAATTTACCAATTACCAATTACGCACCACGCATTACGATTCCCGCGGCGTTCGCAATGACTCCAGCCGATGACGTAATTCGATGCGGCGGGAATCCGCTGAGTGGCGGATGTCGTTCATGAAGCCCTGTCCACGGTCGCGGAGTTGGCCGCGCAGGTTCTCGCCAGATTCGGGGGCAAGCAGCAAAGCCATGATCGCGCCGACCAGCCCGCCGACAAAAATCCCCATCAAAAAGCCAAACATTCTACGCATGTGAATTTCTCCTTCACGAAAATTATTTATCGAATACTCAAATTATACCCGTGACAGGCATTATGTACTGCTTGATTTCAGGGAATGGTTACAGCTTTCTCAAAGTCGAAAAATCTTAACGCGAATGACGCGAAAAGGCGAAAGTCGCGAATTTTTTATTGAGTTTCGCGAACATTCGCCCAATTTGCGCTTCACCGCACTGACGCGCGGCGCAAGTGTTCGCGTTAAGCCTTGCTACAAACTTGAGAAAGCCATACGGGAATGGTTTGAATCCCTTTCAGGCCTAGAAAAAGACTGACATTTTACAAACCAAATTCAAGCCGTATCGTCACACTATCGTCTACTTCAAGGTTTTCCGATTTTTGGACGCTCTTTTTAATGGGCACAAGATAACGGCCATCTTTGGGAAACAGGGATGTCTTCCATTCAGTTTTGCCAATCCGCACGTAGACTGGGATAACTCCCCAGCCATATGTGACGCTGGCTGAGATCGCTTTTATTTCACGACTCGGCTCTTCCGGGACAGCAACGAAGAGAAAGGGGGCTGGGCCGCGCCAATAGAAAATTTTGCCTTTGAACTCAATGATCATTGGCACAGTATATCAAACGCCCAACAGTTTACATTCACATCAGTCAGCGGGCGTGGACCAAAAGTAGAAGCAGGCTAACATTTTTCAGACAAACTTTTTATACCCAAATCCCTCCTTTTATGTCATAATAGCTTCACCGCACGTATCCAATGGAACGTGACGGCGTTAATCCTATCAACCGAAATCGCGTGCATACAAGGGGCGCCAGCGCGCCCCCGCAAATCTCGCCAAGAGATAAAGGAAATTTGCGGGGCAAGAACTCGGACTCTACCATAATCGGAGGGTACCACCCATGTCTACAGTTACTCCTGTTTCAACCAACACGTCACAACAACACACTTCGCGTAAAAAAGTGACCACACTTACGTTCCGTCAAAAGAAGGAACGCGGCGAGGCCATTACCATGTTAACTGCCTACGACTATCCCACTGCGCTGGCAATGGACAAGGCGGGCGTCGATTCCATCCTCGTCGGAGATTCGCTCGGGATGGTTGTTCTCGGCTACGAAAACACCCTGCCCGTTACCATGGATGAAATGCTCCATCACGCCCGCGCCGTGGCTCGCGGGGCAAAGTCTGCGCTGCTGGTGGGCGATATGCCTTTCATGTCGTATCAAGTTTCGGTGGAAGATGCCGTCCGCAATGCGGGGCGTTTTCTGCAAAACGGCGGCATGGACGCGGTCAAACTCGAAGGCGGGCGCGAACGGGCAGATGCGGTCCGCGTCATCGTGGGAGCGGGCATTCCTGTCATGGGTCATCTTGGCCTCACGCCGCAATCCGTGCATCAGCTTGGCGGCTTCCGCGCACAGGGCAAAACTGCAACTGCGGCGAAGCGCCTGTTGGAAGATGCAAAGATCCTCGAAGAAGCGGGCGCGTTCAGCCTTGTGCTGGAGTCGGTCCCTGCGCGGCTGGCGGAATTTATTTCCAAACAAATTTCAATCCCAACCATTGGCATTGGCGCGGGCGCGGGCTGTGACGGTCAGGTGCTCGTTACGCACGACCTGCTTGGCCTGTTCGAGCGTTTCACGCCCAAGTTCGTCAAGCAGTACGCAAACTTCCACGCAGAGATGGGCAAAGCCTTCACCGATTACATCGACGATGTGGAGAGCAAGCGCTTCCCCGCCGTGGAGCATACCGTTGAAATGGCGGATGAAGAGTGGAGCGAGTTTCAACGTTCAACGTTAAACGTTGAACGTTAAGTTCGGAGATAAAAGATGACCACTGATATTTTATTGGTTGGCACTGGCGCATTGGCCACCCTCTTCGCGGCACGTTTGAGCGAGGCGGGTCATTCCGTGTCCATGCTTGGCACGTGGAAGAACGGGCTGAAGGCGCTGCAGGAAAACGGCGCGCGCATCGTGGATTCAAATGGAAATGAACGCGCATACAAAGTCCGCGCCACAGATGATCCGCGGGAAGTGAGCGGCGCGAAACATGCGCTCGTGCTGGTTAAATCCTGGCAGACAGAGCGCGCAGCGCGGCAGTTAAAAGAATCCCTTGCGGATGATGGACTCGCGATCACATTACAAAATGGGATTGGAAACAAAGAAACGCTCATTCGGGACCTGGGAACGGGTCGGGTTTCATTGGGCATCACCACCACTGGAGCGACTCTCGTCGGCCCCGGGCTTGTGAAAATGGGCGGCGAAGGAACAATTTCATTGGAACAGAATCAGGCCCTCGGTCCGCTTGAAGCGGCTCTTCGTTCCTCCAATTTCAATTTGCAAATTGTGGACGATGCCAAATCGCTCATGTGGGGCAAGCTGGTCATCAATGCCGCCATCAACCCATTGACCGCGTTGCTGCGAATCACAAATGGCGAATTGTTGTCGCGTCCGCTGGCTCGGAAAGTCATGTCTGCGTTGGCGCGTGAGACCGCAGAAGTGGCAAAAGCGGAGCACGTTCATCTGCCATTCAGCAACCCTGTGGATGCCGCAGAAGATGTGGCGAGAAAGACTGCGGCAAATATGTCGTCCATGTTCCAGGATGTGCGGCGCGGCGCCCCCACTGAAATCGATGCGATCTGCGGCGCGGTGACGATGCACGGCAGAAAACACGGCATCCAGACTCCGTACAACCGCGCATGTTGGCAATTGGTGGGTCAAATTGCCAATTTGACCTACGCCTGATAAAGGGTGACATTTATCTATAATAGTGCGTGAGTTTGTCTATGCACTTCCGAAAAATCGCATGGTAAGATAAAGAAAACTTGGCTCATGTGTAGACTCTGCGCAAGCGGGCAAACCCTTTAACGCGAATTACGCAAATTGGGCGAATGAAGCGAAAATATTCGCGTTATTTGCTGCATTCGGAAAATTCGCATTAAGATTTTCGCTCTTTGAAGTCAGCGCGCCTTGCCGTCTGCGCACTCTTTACATATGAGCAGAAAACTTTATCGTTTGGAGGTATCCATGCGCAAATTAGGCTTGATTTTAATTTTGGGGATGATGTTTGTATTCCCCGCCTTCGTTTCTGCCCAAAATAATATAACCCTTTCCAGCATGACCGTACAGCTTTGGCCCGAATATGACCAGCCCAGTATGCTGGTCATCGCGGATTTCGAGGTTGATCCTGCAACTCCCCTGCCTGTCGATCTGACTTTCAGGATTCCACAGGAAGCCAACCTGATCGCCGTGGCGGCCTTGACGGGCGACGGTAATTTTTTAAATGCCGTATTTGAAGGCCCGCAAGCGGTGGGAGAATGGCAGACATTCACCCTGACGATCAGCCAGAGCTCCGTCTATCGTTTTGAATATTACCAGCCGATCACGTTCAACGGAAACCAGCGCATCTTTTCCTATTTGTGGGATGGGGAGTATGCAGTAGACGCATTCAGCGTACTTGTTTTGGAACCTGTGAATGTCACCTCTTTTTCGATGTCCCCTGATTATGCCTCCATTACGCAGGAGAATGGAAGCAATTACTACAACAGCAGAATCGTAAAACTCGCAAGCGGCGAGCAATTTGCCCTCAACCTGGATTACGAAAAATCCACCGATATCCTGATTGCCCCCCCGCAGGGAATTCAACCCGCCGCCCCAGTGGATGAAAACACGCCAGGCCGTGTTTCGCTCAACAACTCCCTGCCCTATCTGATTGGCGGGCTGGGGGTTGTGTTGATCGTGGGCGGCGTTGTGTATTATTGGCAGGCTGGGCGCAAGTCATTCAAACCCTCACGGCGCAGGCCGCACCCGCATTCCGAAGCCGATGACAGCGGTGAGGATGCTTATTGCCCGCAATGCGGTGAACGCTCAAAAGCAGGCGACCGTTTCTGCCGGGTGTGCGGCGCGCGTTTGAGGCACAAGGAAGAGTAAATCAATAACTCACCTTACGCAGAACGTCCCGAAGGTTCTCGTAATTCAGGCTTGCTTTCCAGTCAAACCTCACCGCACTAGCGCGCGGCGCAAGTGTCGGGACGGTGCGTAACATCAGTTATTAATAAGATTTCCGAAGCCTTGAATACTTCTGAAATCTGGTCTGGTAAAACTCTATGGACCAAACGCCTTTAATTGTCATCTACTTTTTTTACGGCCTTGCGTTTTTCAGCATGGGCTTGTTGGTGGCAATGGAGGGCGGCCGCTCCACAGATGCGCGGTTGCGGATGGCGCTGCGTCCGCTGGCGGGATTTGGGCTTGTCCATGCGGCGCATGAATGGCTGGAAATGTTCAGGATCATGGGGCATTTCAACGAACTCCTTTCCGCCATTTTCCCCATGATCGCCTTATCAATTCTGGCTTTTTCATTTCTCTCGCTGGCGGCCTTTGGCTCCTACCTTGTGCTGGGGACAGAATCCACCTGGCGGGTGAGTCTCATTATTCCACTTGCGCTCGAAGCCGTTTGGGTCTACGGCCTGCTGGCATTCAAAGGCGCCTATGCAGCCGACGATGTGTACCGCATTGCCGATGTGTGGACGCGCTATTCCATTGCCATTCCCGCGGGCCTGCTCGCGGCGGCGGGGCTTATTGTCCAACAACGCGCCTTTCGCCGCGCAGGGCTGGTCAGTTTTGGACGCGATAGTCTGTGGGCTTCGGTTGCGTTTGGCTGGTACAGCCTCGTGGGGCAGATCTTTACCACGCCAAGCCCATTGCCCCCATCCACTTTTTTAAACTCTGAATTATTCTTCGCTACCTTCGGCTTCCCCGTTCAACTATTGCGGGCGGTCACGGCTATCTTTGCCTCGGTGTTCGTCATTCGATTTCTACGCGCCTTTCAGGTGGAAAGCGACCGCAAGATCGTCGAGTTGCAGGAGGCGCGCTTGCACGAATCCCGCGAGCGTGAAAACCTGCGCGCCGAATTATTCAGAAAAGTGGTTGCCGCGCAGGAAGCGGAACGGCAGCGCATTGCCCGCGACCTGCACGATGAAACCGGCCAATCCCTCACGGCAATCGGCATGGGCTTGCGTGGGTTTTCAGATGAATACAAAAAGCGACGGGGACAGACCGACACCTTGAGCCAGTTACAAGCCCTCACTTCAGACGCCTTAAGGGAATTGCAGCGCATCATTTCGGACCTGCGGCCTGCTCATCTCGACGATCTGGGTTTATCTGCCACCTTGAGGTGGTACGCAAGCCGCTTGCAGGAGATCACGCAGCTCACCATCAAAGTGGATATCACAGGTGAGGAACATGCCCTGGATGAAGCCGTGAAGATCGCCATCTTCCGCATCATTCAGGAGGCGTTGAACAACATCATCAAACATTCACGCGCCACCAGCGCCAGAGTCAACCTGGATTACAAGGAAAAATCCGCGCATATTTTGGTGCGTGATAACGGTCTGGGTTTTGATATGGATGAAGTTTCGAATCGCATCGGGCGTGTCTCGCTTGGGCTGGCAGGCATGGCGGAACGCGCTGCCCTGCTCGGCGGGACGGTGGAAATCCACTCACGGCCAAATTACGGCACCGAAGTGGAAGCGGTCATTCCGTACGATATGGCCGGGAAAGAGGCAAAATGACAATACGACTGCTATTGGTAGATGACCACGCGGTTGTCCGTTCGGGTCTGAAGATGCTCCTGAGCGGGCAAAAGGATATGGAAATTGTGGGCGAGGCTGGCTCTGCGGCAGAGGCGCTGGCCGAAACCGAGCGCGTGCAGCCTACCGTCATTTTGATGGATATTGGCCTGCCCGATAAAACAGGCATCGAAGCCACGCGCGCGATCAAAAGTAAATTCCCCGATGTGAAGATCGTGGCATTAACCATTCACGAAGATGAGGAATATTTCTTTCAAATGCTGAATGCGGGCGCATCGGGCTATGTTCCCAAGCGCGCCGCGCCCGAGGAATTAATCACCGCGATCAACGCGGCGGCAATCGGCGAAGTATACCTGTACCCATCCCTGGCGAAGTTGCTGGTGCAAGACTTTCTAAGCGCCGAGCGCCCCGCCGAAGAAAAGGTTAATTTGGATGGTTTGACCGAACGCGAACGCGAAGTCCTCACTTACCTTGCAGAAGGCTCCAGCAATAATGAAATCGCCGCATCCCTCGTTATCAGCCCGAAGACGGTGGAACGCCACCGCGAGAACCTCATGCGCAAGTTGAACCTGCATTCGCGGTCAGACCTGGTGCGGTATGCGATCCGCAAGGGAATCATTAAGGCGTGAAAAGTAATTTGTAACTCCCCGTTGATAAAAAAGTCGGAGGCTTGAACAAGCCCCCGACTTTTTTATTTTCCTCACTGGTTTTATCTACCCCAATTCTCCAATTTCCTTTTCAACATCATCCAGTATCTCGCAAGATTTCACCAGCGCCTTCATTTTGTTATGGTCGTTATATAGCGGCCTGTCCACTTCGAGATGCTCCACATGCCTGCGGATGACTTCGCGGGCTTTGAGCGAGCCTTTGCCCGGGGTAAACTCGCGGAAGTCCAGCGCTTGCGCGGCGGCCATGAATTCGATTCCCAAAACACCAAAAGCGTTATCGAGAATCTGTCCATTCTTCAGGGCGGTGTTCATGCCCATCGAAACAAAATCCTCCTGATCTGCCGCGGCAGGGATGGATTGGATCGAAGCGGGCGCAGAGAGAATCCGCTGCTCCACAATTAAGTGATCGGCTGTGTATTGCGAAAGCATCAAGCCTGAATAAAAGCCTGGCTCATGCGCAAGAAAATCTGGCAATCCCTGCGAAAGAGCGGGGTTCGTCAATCGGTTCAATCTTCGTTCCGACAAAACGCAAACCATCGTAATGGCAATGCCCGCCATATCCATTGGAAGAGCAACGGGCGAGCCTTGGAAGTTTGCGCCTGTCAATGTCAATTTATCTTCGGGGATGAAGATCGGGTTATCGCCCACGCCGTTCAATTCAATTTCAACTTGAGAGCGCGCATACGCAATTGCATCGCGCGCCGTGCCGATCACTTGCGGCGTGGAGCGCATCGAGTAGGCATCCTGCACTTTTGTTTTCATTTTGCCCGTTGTCAAATCCGAGCCTGCGACGAGCTTCGCAATATTATGCGCGGATGTGATCGCGCCTTTGAATCCGCGCAGTTCGTGCAGTTTCGAGTTGTACGGTTTCATATTTCCAAGCAGCGCTTCGATGGACATCGCGGCGGCGATCTCTGCCTGCTTGAGGAATCGTTCCATGTCATAAATATGCAGGGCAGACATGGCGGTGAGCAAATTGGAGCCGTTGATCGTAGCGAGTCCATCCCTTGCCTGCAAGCCGGGGACTTCGATCCCAGCCCGCCGCATCGCTTCCTGACCTGGTAACTGCTCGCCCTGATAAAAGGCCTCTCCCTCCCCCATGAGCAGCAGTGCAGCTTGCGCCATCGGCGCAAGGTCGCCGCTTGCGCCCACAGAGCCTTTCTGACAAACCACGGGCGTAACGCCTTTATTCAGCATCTCTATCAGCGTAAGAGTGATCTCAGGTCGGCAACCAGAATTCCCGTGGGCGTGAACGTTAATCCTCCCTGCCAGCGCGGCGCGGACGTGTTCAATCGGCGCGGGGTCGCCAATCCCTGCCGCGTGGTTGTAGACGAGGTAGCGTTGAAATTCCTTCACCTGCTGGTCGTTGAGCATCGTCTCGGAAAATTCACCGATGCCGGTGTTGGTGCCGTACATGATCTCTTTGTTGGCAAGTTTTTCCTCCAGCATGGCGCGGCATATTTTTATGCGCTCCAATGCTTCGGGGGCCAATTCAACCTTTTCATTAAAGCGCGCAATGGCAACAAGTTTTTCAATGGTGAGGGATGAGCCGTCGAGGGTGATGGGCATGTGTATTCTCCTGAAAAAGATGGTGATATTGTAATCCTGATTTTCGATGCGGTCATGCGGATGGCGCAGAGGGGTATGGCGCAAAACTGTCGGGCTTTAAAACGGAAAACCGCAAGTAGTGGCCGCGCCCAGAATATTTATTGACCCACTCTACCGAATTTCCCTGCGCAGGCCGCAGGGATGACCCGCCCAGTGAAACCAAACGTAAATTAACGAAACCGTAATTTATTTGCCTTGTTGAGGGGTGGTTAATTTGGTATGCTTTTATTGCAACGACATATCCCCCGGTTGGTTCGCAAGAGGCACCCTATGAAGGCAAATCAGGAAGCAAAGGAACGCCGCCTGGAAGAATTGAATTTGGGGGAAAAGAAATTATTAAAATCCCTGCCTAAAACCAGGGCGGAACTGCTTCAGCTTGTTGGTGAATTACAGGCTCAGCAGCTCGAGTTGGAGAAGCAACTCAAAGAGCAGGATCAGATACGGGCGGAGTCGGATGCGGCGCTTCATCAATATCACGATCTGATGGAGAATAGTCAGGATCTGATCTGTGCGCATGACCTGCAAGGCAATCTGCTTTTCGTCAACCCGGCGGGGACGGCCTTATCAGGATATTCCCACGAAACTCTTTTGAAAATGAACCTGCGCGAAGTGCTCGCGCCGGATGTGCGCCATAAATTTGACGAGTATCTGACCCAGGCGCTGGCAGAGGGGCAGGCGCGCGGCATTCTGAAAATCCAAACTGCGGGGGGCGAGATTCTTTACCTGGAATATAACAACACCCTGCAAGTGGATGGGGTGGCGGCTCCGATTGTACATGCCATTGCGCGCGATGTGACCGGGCGCAAACTGGCAGAGGATGCGCACCGCCGGGCTGAAATTCGTTATCGCTCGTTGTTCGACCAGTCGCATGATGCCGTTTTCATCTTGAACCTGCAGGGGCGCCACATGGCGGCCAACCAGCGCGCCGCAGACATACTGGGGTATACGCTGGATGAGATTCAAACCCTTTCCTTTTTGGAGGTATCTGCGGAAACGCAGCAAAGCAGGCAAATGCTAAAGAAGTTGTTAGCGGGCGAAAATATTCCGCCCTATGAACGCATCTTTCGCAGGAAGGATGGCAGCCTGATCAAAGTGGATATTAACGTGGAGCTGGTGCGGGATGCCAACGGTCGTCCGCTTCACATCCTGAGCGTGGTGCGCGATATCAACGAGCGCAAACTTGCTGAAGATGCTTTGAAGAAAAGCGAGCAGAAATTTCGCGCCCTGGCGGATAATATTCCAAATGTTGTATACCAGTGCAGGAACGATTCGCGTTACACCTTCTTTTACTTGAATGACTCCATCGAGGATTTAACGGGTTATCCGAAGGCGGAGTTTCTTGAAAACGGCTTGAGTTTCTTTGACCTCTATCATCCGGATGACCTGCCCAGTATAACCACACCTCAAGAGGGGAACAAATCCGCCATCAACCGCAAAGCCTTTCATATTACCTACCGCATTCGCCATAAGTCCGGGGAGTGGCGCTGGGTGGATGAATGGGGAACTGGGATACTAAATACGGACGATGAAGTGGAATATCTTGAAGGCATCATGATTGACATCACCGAGCGCAAGCAGGCGGAGGATAACCTGCGGGCAAGCGAGGAAAAGTTCCGCCGGGTGGTTGAACATATTAACGATGCCTTGATGACGGATGATATTAATGGGAATATTATATTCGCCAATGACCGCTTCTGCGCCCTGTATGGTTTTCAGCAGGATGAACTCCCTCACGTTATGCTTGAAAATTACATTGCGCCGGAATGGCGGATTGAATTGCGTGACCGTCATAACCGCCGCATTCGGGGTGAGTCTGTGCCTACTCATTTTGAATATGAAGGCCTCCACAAGGATGGCGGGCGAATTTGGGTCGAGGTTGATGTAATAACAATCACCGATGAGGCGGGGAAGATCGTCGGTACACAATCGGCTTTGCGAGACATCACCGAGCGCAAGCGGGCAGACGAAGCCTTGCGCCATAGCCGCGATTTCCTGCTGGCCCTCAGCAGCGCGGCCCATGCCGTGCAGCAGGCCCGCACGCCTGAAGAGGTCTATCGCGCGGTTGGGGAGCAGATCAAAAACCTGGGGTTTGTTGCGACCGTGCTCACATTCGATAAAAACAGTAAAAATCTCAGCATTAATTACACCACCTTTGCCCAAAATATTATTCGTGCTGGCGAAAAATTAACAGGATTATCCCTGCAGGGTTACCGTTTGCCGATCTCGAATGAGTCGGCTTATGGCCGTATTATCGCCGGGGAAAGGGCAGAGTTTGTGCATTGGACAGGCGACTTGATTGCCGAGGCGCTCCCGAAAGCTTTGCGTCCGCTGGCCGGGCTGTTAAGGCGGATATTGAAAATTGATCAGGGTATCATTGCACCCCTGCAAGCGGATGATATTTCGCTGGGATTGCTGACCATTGGCGGTTCAGGCTTAAGCAAAGAGGATTTGCCTTCCGTAGAAGCCTTCGCCGTGCAGGCTGCAATTAGCTTGCGAAATGTGCGCTTGATGCAAAACTTAGAGGATGAACTCGCCGAGCGCAGGCGGGCGGAGGAGGCGCTCCGCGAAGCGGAAATTAAATATCGTATGCTGGTCGAACGTTTAACGGTGATCGTCTACACTTCGGAATTGGGCGCGAATGGCAACTGGCCGTACGTCAGCCCGCAAATCGAACAATTGCTTGGCTTCACACCACAGGAATGGATGGCCGATTCCAAACTCTGGTATCAGCATGTTCATCCCGAGGATCGTGACCGGCAGGAGTTATTGGAAGAGCAGGCCTATCTGCAAGGCGAGCCGTTTGTAGACGAATATCGGATGTTCACCCGCGATGGCCGCCTGATCTGGATTCGCGACTCGGCCCAGATTCTGCTTTCTCAAAGCGGCGGTCCGCCCATCGTTCAGGGTGTCTTGATGGATATCACCGAGCGCAAACAGGCGGAGGAGGCCCTGGCCGAATCCGAAGCTGAATTGCGCGCGCTCTTCGCATCCATGCAGGATGTGGTGTTGGTGATTGACCGCGAGGGAATCTACCGTGAAATTGCCCCGACCAACCCCAGCCTGCTGTATAAACCGCCTGAAGAATTACTCGGCAGGAATCTACGGGATATTTTCCCTGCCGAACAAGCTGGGGTTTTCATCGGCGCGATCCAGCAATCGTTGGAGACCCGCCAAACGGTCCATGTGCAATACAAACTTGCCATTGAAGAACGGTTGGTCTGGTTCGATACTACTATTTCACCGATGGGCGCAGAAAATACCCTTTGGGTGGCGCGCGATGTGACCCAGCGCAAAAAGGCGGAGGAGCAACTGCACCTGCAAGGCGCCGCACTGGAAGCCGCCGCCAATACCATTGTTATCACCGACCGCAAGGGCGCAATTGAATGGGCCAACCCATCCTATACGGCGCTGACCGGGTTCGATCTGAGTGAAGCCATAGGCAAAAACTCGCGTTTGCTCACCAAATCTGGCGTACAGGATCGCTCCTTTTATCAAAACCTGTGGGATACCATCCTCTCCGGGCAGGTCTGGCAAGGTGAGTTGGTGAACCGCCGCAAGGATGGCAGTCTTTATATCGAAGAAATGACCATCACCCCCCTGCTAAATCCGCAGGGTGAGATCGAGCACTTTATCGCCGTCAAACAGGATATTACCTCCCGCAAACAGGCCGAGGATGACTTGCGCCTCGCCGAGGAAAAATACCGCGTTATCTTTGAAAATTCGCTGGAAGGGATATTTCAAAGCAGACCTGCCGGCCAATTCATCACTGTGAACCCCGCCCTGGCGCGCATGTGGGGCTACGACTCTCCCGAAGACCTGATCTCCAGCGTGACCGATATTGCGCGCCAGGTTTACGTTAACCCGGATGCGCGCGCCGAACATATACGTTTATTAAAACAACAGGGGGGCAACCTGACCGGGTTCGAGTATCAGGCGCGCCGCAAGGATGGAAGCGTGATCTGGGTTTCAGAGAGTGTGCGCTCTGTGCTGGCTGCAGATGGTTCCCTCGAATACTACGAAGGAACCGTTGAAGATATTTCAGCCCGCAAGCAGGCGGAGGAACAATTACGCCTTTCTCAAATTACCTACCAGGGTATTCTCAACAGCGTTAATGAAGCGGTTTATATCCAGGATGAAAACGGCGTCTTCCTGGATGTGAACCTGGCTTCAGAAAAAATATACGGATATTCTCGAAGCGAATTCATTGGGCATACCCCGCAGTTTCTTTCCGCCCCGGGCAAAAACGATCTCACCGCAGTTGTGGAATTTGTCCGCAAAGCGTATGAAGGCGAACCCCAACAATTTGAATTTTGGGGCATTCGCAAGGATGGCTCCATCTTCCCCAAGGATGTGAGCCTGACAGCCGGCACGTATTTTGGAAAGAAAGTGATCATCGCCGTTGCGCGTGATGTCACCGAGCGCAAGCAGGCGGAGCAAGCCTTGCGCATGAGCGAAGCAAACCTAAACCGCGCCCAATCGGTTGCCCACGTGGGCAGTTGGAATTTGGACGTTCCACTCAACATCCTCACCTGGTCTGCGGAAACCTACCGCATCTTTTACGTTCACCCTGAAACGCCGCTCACCTACGAATCCTTCCTCACCTATGTTCATCCCGAAGATGTGGGCCTGGTGGATCGAGCCTGGCAGGCGGCTTTGCAAGGGATGCCCTACGATGTCGAGCATCGCATCCTTGTCGACGGACAGGTGAAATGGGTGCGCGAACAGGCCGAATTGGAAGCCGACACAAACGGCGGTATTTTACGCGGCATCGGCACGGTACAGGATATCACCGAACGCAAGCGGGCAGACGAGGCATTGCAGGAGAGCGAAAGACGGTATCGCATTTTGTTCGAGGATTCACCCGTTGCAATCTGGGAGGAGGATTTTTCAGAAGTTAAAAAATATCTGGATGCCTTAAAACAGCAAGGCATCACCGACTTCAAAACCTATTTCACAGATCACCCTGAGGCTGTGCTTGAGTGCGCCAGGCTGATCAAAATCATGGATGTAAACAGCGCCGCCCTGCAAATGTATCAGGCATCCAGCAAGGAAAGCCTGATACATGACACGATTCAGGTCCTAAGCGGAGGTGAACTGGAACATAACCAACAGGATTTCATAGCCATCGCAGAGGGGCGGAACAACAACAGTTGGGATGGCGCTGACGAAACATTGACAGGCGAATCCATCGAAATCAGCCTAAGCTGGCTGGTTGTCCCCGGACATGAACATGATTACTCCAAAGTCATCGTGACAACCGTTGATATCACCAGGCTCAAACAGGCGGAGGAATTGATCCGCCGATATGCCGGTGAATTGGAAACGCGGGTGCAGGAACGCACCGCGGAACTGGTCCACGCCAACCGCGCCAAGGATGAGTTCCTCGCCAACATGAGCCATGAATTACGCACGCCGCTAAACAGCGTTTTGGGTTTTTCCGAATCGCTTCTGGAGGGCATCCGCGGCCCAATGGATACAAGGCAGCAACAGGCTGTGGAAATGATCCACGCCAGCGGCCAGCACCTTTTGGGGTTGATCAACGATGTTCTGGATGTCTCCAAGATCGAAGCCGGAAAGTTCGAACTTCAGCTCGAAAACCTTCCTGTGGATGAAATCTGCCGTTCCAGCCTGAACTTTATCAGGCAGTTGGCGAACAGGAAATCCATCACCGTCGAATACTCATCATCCCCCGCCGCCGTAATCCATGCCGACCCAAAACGCCTGAAACAGATTCTCGTCAACCTCCTGCACAACGCCGTGAAATTCACTCCTGAAGAGGGAAGCGTAACCCTTGAAGTTCAAGCCGACGCCGCGCAAGGCCTCATGCGGTTTTCCATCACAGATACCGGCATCGGCATCGCCCCTGAAAACCAGCAAAAATTATTCAAACCATTTGTGCAGGTGGATAGCAGCCTTTCCCGTCAATATGAAGGCACGGGGCTGGGGTTAACCCTGGTAAAAAAACTGGTCGAAATGCACGGCGGCAGGGTTGAATTGCAAAGCGAACCCGGCAAGGGCAGTTGCTTCACATTCGTATTGCCCTGGAACCAAAAAACGCAGGCGCACGATAACCTCCCCCTGCCCGATGCCGCCATGGATGGAATATCAGGCATGAAAGCGGTTTCGACAATCCGCGGAAAAATTCTGCTGGTGGAGGATAACGAAGCCAACATCATGGTCACCATGGATTATCTCGAGAGCGCCGGGTATCAAGTCTTCGTGGCCAGCGATGGCGGAGATGTGCTTTCAAAAGCGGAATTGGTTTTCCCGAACCTGATCTTGATGGATATCCAAATGCCCAACGTCAACGGCTTCGAAGCCGCCCGCCGCCTCCGCTCCGACCCCCGGTTTGCCTCTGTTCCGATCATCGCCACCACCGCCTTTGCCATGCCCGGCGACCGCGAACGCTGCCTCGCAGCAGGCATGAATGAATACTTGAGCAAGCCGGTCAAGTTGAAGGAACTCAAGCAAATGATCGAAAAGTTTTTGGGGCATCCTCCCAATTAGCGCAACAAACCTCCGAGTTCTTTGAGAACTCGGAGGTTTTACTTGTATACCTGTCTACTTGTTTACCTATTTAATAATTCGTCGTGTGATCGATCAGCCCGCGATCCCGCGCAATGCCGTCACAGTATCGGAACACCCAAATACTAATCACGCCGAAGAAAATACTTAAAGCAAGCAGGATGCCGAGGATCTGCATATTGCTAAAATTTGCCAGCGTCGGGAAGGCCTGCGCCACATTCCCAACCAGTGACCTTCGCAATAACTCAAGCCAATACGTTGTCGGCATAAAATACCCAACGGGACGAATCCACGCGGGCAGCACATCCAACGGGAAGACCGCGCCGCTAAAAATATACAACGCGCCCGCCGTCGCTTCGCCGATAAAGCCTTCGTGGCGGGCCACCGTCAACGTGATACCAGCCAACAGCAAGCCCAGAAGCGCAAGCATCACCACGCCGAGGATCAACGTGACGAGGAACAATCCCCAATTGATCTCCGCGAAATGCAGCGGGACTTTCAGGAACAGCACGCCCGCCACAATCGTAATGAATACGGCAATCGAGCCTGTGATAAAACGCGCCACGCCGCGCCCCAACAGATAGACGGGGATATAGATGGGCGCAATGTACATGTATTTCAAAGTCTTGTAATGCTCGCGGTCATCCACCACCGCCCAGGAGACGCCCGTCATCACCGCGCCGACATAAATGTAGAACGCGTTGCCAAGATAAATGTACGGGAACAGCGGGGTGTTGAAATTGCCGCCCGAGATGATGCCGTACATAATGACCAAGATCGCCGCGCCCGAAAGCGGCTTGACGATGGAATACACCGCGAACAGGAAGGGGTCGGTCCAATTGGACTCGATCAACCATCCCAGCCAGGCCGCCATCCGAAACGAACGCCATGAAGTTGATGTTTGCATAAAATCTCTTTTCTTACCACGAAGGGTCACAAAGGTACACAAAGGTTTTCCTTTGTGACCCTTTGTCTCCTTTGTGGTTAATAATTATCTTCGGCTTTCCGTCACTCTTCCCTCACGCACCGCAATCTTCTCCACATACGCCAGCAGGAATTTTGCAGTCACCACAAAGACCACAGACATCACCGCCAGAATGATGATTTCAAACCGCACGGTCATGAAGCCGAATTGAAAGCCTGAAGAGAAGATCAACTGACGCATCGCATCCATGCCAAGTGTCAGCGGCAGAATGGATGCGCCCGCCGCCACCCAAAACGGCAGCGACTTGATCGGGAAATAAAATCCCGAAGCGAGGAAGATCGGTTCCTGCGCCAGGTTCGCCATGTGCCAGGCTTCGCGCCCGAACAATAGGAACGCCGAAGCCATCATCATACCCATACCATACAACGCGATCATCGCCAGCATGAAGACCGAGAACAATTGAAGATAACTCGTCACTTCATAGGTGACGCCAAACATGAGCGAGCCAAGCAAGGTCACCGCGATGGCGCGCATGGCAGTCGCCAACATTCCACCCAGCGCCATGCCAAGCAGAATCGCCATCATCGAATTCGGCGCCATGATGTACAGAGCCAAATTCCCCTGCTCCTTCTCCCAATACAACTGGCTCGACATGCTCCATAAAATATTCATCCAAAACGCGGTCATCGCGCCACCCATCACCACGAAGCCGATATATTCCTCGGGCGCTTCCAACGCGCGGTATACAAACACATACGCAACCACCGCCAGCATTGGCATGACCACATCGAACACCAGCCACGAAACCTCGCGCTGCTGCCCGATCAAACGCGGATAGGCGCGCGCGATGATGGTCTTCAAAAACAACCGCCAGCCCGTATCCTTGCGTGAATATTTGCTACTCACTGCGTTCATTGGATTCCTCCTCTGCCATACTTCGCCCGACCAGATCCACAAACACATCTTCGAGCGTCGGCTGGCGTTTGTTGAGATTCATCACCTTCACATCTTTTTGCGCGAACAGATTGAAGACCCGCGCCAGTGCGGATTCTTCCACGAGCGATAACTTCCAGCGCGCGCCGCCTTCGATCTCGGTCAACGCCGCTTTCTTAACTTCGGGCTGCTCCTCCATCATTTGCATGGTCAACCCGTTGAGCGGACTCGTCTCGATCTCGAAGGTCACATCCTTTTGCAAACGCTGTTTCAAGGCGGTCGGTGTGTCGCAGGCGAGCACGCGTCCCTTGTTGATGATCGCAACGCGGTCGCACAACTCATCCGCTTCAACCATGTAATGTGTGGTCAATAAAAGCGTGCGTTCTTTATCGGCTTTCAACCAATCGATGATGAACTTGCGCACGTCGCGCGATGCGCCCACATCCAAACCGAGTGTGGGTTCATCGAGAAAGAGCACTTCGGGGTCGGTGAGGAATCCGCGCACGATGTTCATCTTCTGACGCAAGCCTGTGGATAGATCGGATGATTTTGTGTGCATTCGATCCTTCATGCCGACCATCTCAAGCAAGGCTTCGATGCGTTCATTGGCTTCCTTCGACGGCACGCCATAAAACTGTGAGAACATCCACAGGTTTTCGCGGACGGTTAATAACCCATAGCCTGAGGATTCGCCGCCTGAGACCATGTTGATGCGCGGGCGCACAGACTCTGGCTCAGCGTGGACGTCTGCTCCTGCAACGCGCGCCCAGCCTGAGGTTGGGGAAAGAAGCGTGGTCAGGATTTTGATCAAGGTCGTTTTGCCAGCGCCGTTCGGGCCGAGGAGTCCGAACAGTTCGCCGCGTTCCACGGTCAAATTCACATCCTGCAACGCGACAAGCTCCTTGCGTTTTTCCTTTTTGCTTCCGCGCAGTTTGTAAATACGGCCAAGGTCTTTCGTTTCGATTGCAAGTGAGTGGGGCATGTTTCTCCTTATATAACGTCCCGCAGGTTTGATCAAGCGATTTAATTTTTTTCACATACCTGCGGGACGGTGTTTCCTGGATGGCTACGTTAAAAAATGCTCATAAAAAGCGTTGTGTAATCGTTTGCGCGGCGTAGGGCGAGCGTCAAGCAGTATTTGGAGACGCGTGATAAAGTTACATTCGTAAGGTGATTTCTCTTCTCCTCCTTTGTAAGAGAGAGCCGCGGTCGGCGCCGCGGCTCTCGCAATTTAACAGAGCGAGAGAACTAGAATGTGCGTTCTATTTTACTACGAA
>CAKKRM010000012.1 GCA_919902735.1 Anaerolineales bacterium
GGAAAATGATAGGTTGCTTGAGGCATGTTTAGTTTCCTGGTTGTTAGTTTGATAGTTGGGTAGTGATGCGTCCCTTCGACTACGCTCAGGGTGTAGTTTCGTGTTCCGTTGGCTTGGTGGTCGAGTAGTCCCGAATGGGTTTTAGAGGGGCGTACACTTGTATCGTATTGCGTTCTGTGCAGTGCATGTGTCGAGACCCGTGACGCTCGTTACGGAACACGCATCACGCAACATTTACTACGCAAAACTATTTTCTCGCAAGATAAGCCAAATACAACGCCACCGACCCCGCAACAGCAGCATTCAACGATTCGATTTTCCCGCGCATCGGCAGTTTCAAAACGATGTCGCATTTCTTGCGGACGAGATCATGCAGGCCTTCGCCCTCCGAGCCGACGACGAGCGCCAATGCGCCTTTAAGATGACGAGACGCTGCGTGCGCTTCATACTCCGCCCCGGCTTGGTCCAGTCCGACGACCCAGATATCATTCGCTTTGAGCGCGTCAATCGTCTGGGACAGATTCGCCTGGGCGATGAGCATGTGTTCGCTCGCGCCCGATGATGCATTGACCACAGCGGGCGTCACATCCACCGTGCGCGCAGACGGAATGACCACGCCATGCACACCCAGCGCCTCAGCCGTGCGGATGAGCGTGCCGAAGTTCTGCGGGTCTTGCAGGGAATCAAGCATCAGGATAAAAGGCAAATCCCCGCTTGCGTGTTCAAGAATATCGAGCACATCCGCGTACGGATATCCGCTGACCTCGGCCACAATGCCCTGATTGTTCTGATGCACCTTATCCAGTTTGGGACGCCCCACACGGTTGACTTTGATCTTCTGCTCTTGCGCAGCAGCCAGCTTGAGAATTTGCTCGATCTTGCCCTTCTCCTGCACGCCATCGGCGATGTCAATGGAAAACACCTGCCTGCGTTTCGCGCGCAGGGTTTCATAAACTGCATTGCGGGAATAGATGAGTTCTTTCATATGGGGCTGATTTTACTTGATAAAAAAGTGACAGTCACCTTTACCCACAGGGCGCGAGGTGACTGTCACTTTTGGTTTCAGAGAAGGAGAAAGTCACGCTAAATGCGTTACCTACGAAAAGTCTATCCCCATCTCCAAACTGTGCCATCCTTGCTGTCTTCGATGGTGACGCCCATCTCTTTTAGTTGGTCGCGGATCTGGTCCGAACGCGCCCATTGTTTTTGTTTGCGCGCTTCATTGCGTTCTGCGATCAATGCATTGACCTGCGTTTCCTGCTCGCCTGAGCCTTGTTTCTCTTCGAGTTTGAGTCCCAGCACATTTGCCAGTTCGCGGAAGGTGGACTGGGCGGTTTTGAGTTGGTCATCGGTGGCGGAATTGTCTCTGGCGGTGTTGATGAATTTGGAGAGTTCGAAGAGGGCGGCGATGGCGCCTGCGGTGTTGAAGTCGCTGCCCATGGCGTCGGTGAAGTTGGTTTTGGCAGATTCGCTGGCGGCGGCGAGAGCGGAGAGTGTTTCAGCGGAGAGTCCTTTTGCAGATGGAGAGGCAGGCCGCAGGGCGGATTTGAGGCGTTCGACGTTTTTTTCGGCGGCGTCGAGGGTGTCGTCGTTGAACGTCAACGGCGCGCGATAGGTCCCGTTCAAAACCAACATACGCATCACGTCTGCGGAGCGCTTGGATAAAAATTCCTTGATGCTGATGATGTTGCCAAGCGACTTGGACATTTTTTCGCCGCCGAGCTGCAACATGCCGTTGTGAACCCAGTAGCGCGAGAATTCCTTGCCTGTGTAGCATTCGCTTTGGGCGATCTCGTTTTCATGGTGCGGGAAGATCAGGTCGTTGCCGCCGCCGTGGATGTCGATCTGTTCGCCGAGTTCGGC
>CAKKRM010000013.1 GCA_919902735.1 Anaerolineales bacterium
TTTGCCAGATTCTACTCCTTTCTGCTACTACCCCACCAAATCCCAGAGAGCCGTTTTATTTCAATACCGACATCTCGCCCCAACTCGCGCCCGCTCTTGCTTCTGTTTCGAGAGGGATGCTCATCGGGTAGGCATTTGCCATCGTGTCCTGAACGACTTGCGCGGTCTTTTGCGTTTCGCTTTTTGGGCATTCCAGCACGAGTTCATCATGCACTTGCAAAAGCATTTTGCCTTTCAGCCCCGCATCTTTCAATGCGGACGGAATTTTGAGCATGGCGATCTTCATAATATCTGCGGCGGTGCCTTGAATGGGCGCGTTGATGGCTTCGCGCTCTTCGCGGTTTTTCATTTGCATATTGACCTTGCCTTGCAGGGCAGGGAAGTAGCGTTTGCGCCCAAGCAATGTTTCCACGTACCCTATTTCTGCGGCCTGCCTTCGCATTCCATCGAGATATTTTTTCACGCCGGGGAATTTCTTGAAATAGGCTTTCACAAAATCCTCCGCTTCGGCCAGGGTCAACTCGGTGGAGCGGGTGAGGCCAAAGGCCGACATGCCGTAGATCAGCCCGAAGTTGATCGCCTTGGCGTGACGGCGCATGTCTTTGGTCACTTTGTCCAGCTCAATGTCATAAATGGCGGCGGCTGTCGTGGCGTGGATATCCTCTCCCGCGCGGAAGGCTGCGATCATCGCTTCGTCTTGTGCCATGTGCGCGACGATGCGTAATTCGATCTGCGAGTAATCCACGGAAAGCAGGACGTTGCCTTTGTCAGCAATGAAGCCGTTTCGCACGCGACGTCCTGTTTCGGTGCGGATGGGAATGTTCTGCAAGTTCGGGTTATTCGATGAAAGGCGTCCCGTCACTGCCCCGATCTGGCTGTAGGAAGTGTGTACGCGGCCTGTGTTATCGTCCACCTGTGCGGGGAGCGCATCCACGTAGGTGGATTTGAGTTTGGATAATTCACGTTGTTCGAGGATCCATTCCAAAATGGGATGTTTGTCTCGCATGGCCTCCAGCACATCTGCCGAGGTGGAGTAAAAGCCCGTCGCTGTTTTGCGGCCTTTGTCGGGTGGTTCGAGGCGCAGGTGATTGAACAGCAGATCCGAAAGTTGCTGCGGTGAATTGATGTTGAACGTCTTGCTAGCCAGCGCGAAAACTTCCTTTTCAATTTCAGCCAAACGTTTTTCCAATTCCTTCGACATCACAGCGAAGAAGTCTGTGTCGATCAATGCGCCAGCCATTTCCATGTTCGCAAGCACTTCGGTGAGCGGCATGTCGATTTCGTCCAGAATTTTTCTGCCGTTCACGCGTTCCAATTCTTTTTCAAGGATGGGCATGAGACGGAGTGTGTTTTCAGCATCGGCGGCGGCATACGGCGCAACAGATTCAATGGCAACGTCTGCCATGCTGATCTGCTTTTTGCCTTTGCCGATGAGTTCTTCGATGTGGGTCATCTCTTCGCCGAGGCGGAAGGATGCGAGATTTTTCAACCCGAGGTTACGTGATGATGGATCAACAATGAACTCGGCCAGCATCGTGTCAAAGGTCAACGGCGAAACGACCAGCCCATACCGCGCGAGCACGATGTAATCATATTTTGCGTTGTGCGCCAATTTGCCGATCTTCACGTCCGTCATGGATGGCATGATGGCCTTGATCACATTTTCAATGGGCAGGTTCTCGCCAATGGAATGACCAACGGGAATGTAATATCCCTGTCCTTCCTTGATTGCCAGCGAAATGCCGACGATCTCTGCTTTCATTTCCTCAGTGGAGGTTGTTTCTGTATCAAAGGAAATAACTTTTGCTTTCGCAAGTTCTTTTGTCAGCGCGTCCAGTTTTTCATTTGTATCCACAACGATCACTTCAATTGTGGATGGCTGTGAGAAAGTCACCACCTGTGGTTGATTCTGGAACATCGAAATCTGTTCGCCAGCCTTGCTCTTTTTCGGTTTGGCAGCAATTTCCGTGGCAGGAGCGTTCCCGCTGATCGCAGGGACTTTGCTTAGCAGAGTCTTGAATTCCATTTCCTTGAAGAAGGTTTCAAGTTTGGAGGGATCGAAGGGTTTGACAGCGGCGTGTTCAAGGTCCAGTTTGAAATCAAGATTGACTTCAATGCGCGCGAGATCGCGGCTCATGTAGGCCGCATCCTTGCCCGCCTCGAATTTGCCTTTCCAGCGATTTTCAACTTGATCCAAATTTGCGTAGATCGCATCGAGCGTGTCAAATTTTTCGAGCAGGGAAATCGCGGTTTTTTCGCCCACGCCTTTTATGCCCGGAATATTGTCGGATGTATCGCCGACGATGGCTTTGTAATCCACAACTTGATTCGCGCGCACACCCAATTTTTTGATGACATCCGCATCGGAGATGTACGTTGCATCATCACCTGCGAGATACACTGCCGTTCGCTCATTCACAAGCTGGAGCAGGTCTCTGTCACCTGTGATTATTTTTACGCCCAGGCCTTGTTCCGCAGCTATTTTGGCGACGCTGCCAAGAACATCGTCCGCTTCGTAGCCTTCCATTTCAAGGCGCGGAATGTTGAAGGCATCCACCATCTCGCGGATGCGGTCGATCTGCGGGCGCAGGTCATCGGGCATTTTTTCGCGCGTGCCTTTGTATTCGGGGAAGATCGCATCGCGGAAGGTTTTGCCCACATCGAATGCAACCGCCAGATACTCGGGCTTTTCCTGCTCCAGCACGCGGACGAGTTCGCGCGCGAAGCCATACACTCCAGCAGTGGGTTCGCCTTTGGATGTAAGCCAGCGCTGGCTGCTTCCGCCTGCGGTGAGGGCGAAGTACATACGATAAGCAAGTGCGTGTCCGTCAATTAGATAAAGGGTAGGGGGCATGGGTCACTCTTTTGTCATTGCGAGGGTGTTTTTGCCCGAAGCAATCTGCTTGCCGTGTTGGAGATTGCTTCGTCGGGAGGAGCAAGTGCCCTCCTCGCAATGACGGATGTGTGGAATGTTAGATTAAATGAGAAGCGCAGAGTTGATTATACTCTGCGCTTAATTTTTTATTGACGTCCGCGCGGTGGGGGTGCAGCGGCTTCCTGTCCCTGACGCTGACGGGTCTGGCGGATGTAATCCCTCACCAGTTGCGGCGGGTGCGGCTGGGTGCCGCCCATGATGAGATAGCCAGGCGCCCAGAAATCACCGGAGGGATTTTCCTTCTTCATGCGGTTGAAGTCGGCGAATATCTTTTCCGAAGTCTGCTGGCGCATGATACGCATGAGATAACCAGGGGAGGTATTCGGCTGAACGTTCACAACCCATTGCAAATATTCGGGGCGCACCGCCAAATATTCCAGGCGCCAGCCGAAGGCAATGCAAATATTCGGCAGCCATTCACCGAGATGATCGGCGAGATCGCCTGTGATGTAGTGGGATGAAAATCTCGGCACCAACAGGCAGGCATAAGTCAGATGATACAAACCTGCCGTGGTCGGTTCCACCACCAGTTTTCGCGCAATCTCTGTGGATGGGCCTTCTCGGGTAACATCCGTTTCGCCGGCGGGTTTGGAGATGGGCGTCTCAGGTCTCTGCCGTGGACGCGATGGCGCTGTGACTTCCACTTCGTCAAATGTAGTTTGAGAATCAGCGTTCATTTGCGGGCTTTGAGCCTGGTCTGTCATCACCAGCCGGCTCAACTGGACGGAGGGGGAAGCCTCTCGATTGAAAACCGATGCGTTTGAAAGCGGTTCGGAGACTCGTGTCTGGTTGGGGTCGAATTTTTCTTTTTGGCGCGGCATGCCAAAGTCACGCGCAGAGGCGGGGCTGGGATTGGGCGCGGGAATATCGGTGAGGATGTTCGAGATCGGGGCGATATCCAGCGCGTCGCTCTCTTCCAGGTCATCGGGAAAATCGTTGATCTGTTTGGGAGCGGATTTCATCTGCTTTTGCGATTCGGGCCTGTCACTGCCAAAGTCATTGACGAGTTGGCTGGCCTGTGCGCGGATGGTGCTGAACGGGGTTTCTGCGTCGAAGACAAATGCAAGCACGGTCTCGGAAGTGAGACGTGTGGCGTAGAGCATGTGCTCGGCTTTGGTGCTTTCAAGGCGGATGAACCGAAGAAGATCGGAGCCTTTTTGTCCATCCCAATTGCGGGTGACGGTTTGCGCAACTTCCTTGGCGGCATTTTGCGAGAGTCCGCCTGCATACGCCCATAGATCATTTTTGAGGGTGATCAATGCGGCCTGGGCGGAGGATTCCAAGGTGAGGCGCGTGAGGTGTTGCGCGGCTTTGGTCTGGTCATTAAGCCAGGGCAAAGGCGCTGCACCACTCATTTGAGAGGCAGGTGCGGCAGGTTGGGGTTGGCTGATTGCGTTCATAAAATCTGACATCCTAAAAGGCTTACGGACGAGAATCCATGGGCGCAATGTATTGAAGGCGGGAGGATTGACGTTTTCGTCACAAAGAATAATGAGGTTCAGCCCGGGGCGCACGGTGCGCAAAGCTTTTCCGATCTCGAGCACCCATTCATCGCCGAGGGCAGAGTCCAGCATCGCGAGGGGCAGGCCAATTTCGTCAGCCCGTACCACGGCAGAAGCCTTATTGTTGACAATATGGCTTCGATATAACTTGGTTTCATCCAAAATACGGCGGATGGATTCACCGAGGCTGGCTGAAGGGGTGACAATTAGAAGATCGGCGGGCATTTGAATGAAGTTTATCACTGAGTACAGGCGGAATCAAGCCGCCTGCGGACTATTGGGGGGCATCGTAATCTGCCTGTAAGTCTTTGATGCCTAATAGCAGCATTAACACTTCGGGTGGAATATTCGTTTCGGGCATGTCAGTTTTGTAAAGCTGGCCGTTTTCGGCTCGTTCGCGCAGGTTTTTCCATAAAATTTCCCGTTCCTGGCTTTGCACAACCAGCTCGTTCAATAACTTTGCGTTGAGCAGGTATTCGCCAGTGGAATACAGAAAGGTCAACCGTTTCCATTTTTCCGCCTTGATGGGTTCCTTTAATTTCTCCAGCCCGCCAAGTTGGATTTTATAATATTCCTCGTTTGCGCGCGGGTGATCGGCTTCATCTTTGAGCAGTTCGCCGCGGGTGGTGAGTTCATGCCCGTAGACCTGGGCGATGAATTCAATTTGTCCGCCGCGCTCACCGAATGCCGAGGGCTGGTAAAAAGCCAGATAGTCTACGGCAACAACTTTCGGCGCGGTGCGAAGCGGAATGCGGTACCATCCCAACAGCCGCGCAATTTCCAAATCCCTTGGGGTGGGCAGCAGGGCAACCAGAACGAGGTCGGTGGGTTTAATCATCGAGTTAATTATAACTTCACAAGGAGTTTGGAATGAAGATTCATCCATCCCGTTTTGAGCAGATGACTGCGTTGACCGATGTGGCGCTTGGGATTCTGGCAGGCTGCGCAGCGTTTCAGGTTTTGCAAATTTTAGGATTTAAATCCGCGGTGTGGGGATGGGCTTTTGGGCTGCTGGCTTTTTCTGCGCTATGTGCGGCTCTCTCTCATAGCTTCGAGATGACACAAAAAACGAACGAGCGCATCTGGATGCCGGTCAATTTGTCTTTGGGATGGACGCTTGCCCTGTTCGTGGTGGGCGCTTTGATGGATGTGAGCGGAGGTGCAATTGCAAAGAGTGCGCTTCCTTCCGCGCTGACAGTTGGTTTCCTGTTTTTCATTGTCACGATCCTACGCCCGGGCACGTTTATGATCTTCATTGCTTATGAAGCCGTTGCCATGTTGTTCTCGCTGGGTGTGTATGCTTTTCTGTTCTTCAATGGAGCATTGCCCGGGGCAGGCTGGATGCTTGCGGGAGTCTTTGTAACGATAATGGCGGCTGTTGTTCAGGCAGTTGGGAAAACGGGCAAATCCATCGTTTGGTATTTTGATAACAATGGAGTCTTTCATTTGATTCAGATGATCGGGATTGTTTTGCTGCTGGTGGGGTTGAAGATGTCGTTGTAAAAAAGTGACAGTCACCTTAAAGGTGACTGTCACTTTGCTTTCTATGAAATTCCAACTTCTTTATTGAACTCCACGATCAGTTTATCAATTTCATCGGCCTGGGTTTGGACACTGGTCCAGTAATCAGGCTGATACCATTGATCTTGAATTTCTTCGTAGGTTTTGCCTTGCTGCTCGACCCAGGTGTAGTATTTCAAGTTGTGGACTCGGCGGCGTTCGGGATACGTCAGCTCGAGCATGTTGTCGGTGGATTGGCCGTGCAGGTAGCGGGCAAAATCTGCGGCGGCGTTGCGCTCGCTGTATTCACCGAATTCCTGGTGCATTTCATGCAGGCGGGAGCGGTACAGTTCCATCGAGTCGGTCAGCACGGTGATCAGGATGTCGTTCTCGTCCATTTCGTAGTACTTGGCGGTCTTGATGCAGGAGAGCACGTTGGAGATTCCAGAGAAGCCAAGCAGATCGAGATTGGAGATTAGGGATTCGGGGACGCCTTTTTCGGCGAGGTAGGCGCGTCCGTTTTCTTCGTTGAACAGGCGGGAGATGTTGACGACGGCGTTATCGTCAATGGCGGTGACAACGTCGGTGTTTTTGGTGTTGTGAACCCAGGGCACATGCTTGTCGCCAATACCTTCGATGCGGTGTGCGCCGAAGCCGTTCTCCAAAAGTGTGGGGCATTGCAAGGCTTCACTGGCGACGATCTTGCTGTCGGGGAAGAGCTTCTTCATGTAATCGCCGCTTGCAATCGTGCCTGCCGAACCCGTGGCGGATGCCATGCCGCGGAAGCGTCCGTTCTTGCCTGCGACTGCTTTGAAGACTTCTTCCATAGCGTGACCTGTGACTTCAAAGTGCCAGAGGTAATTGCCGAATTCTTCAAATTGGTTGAAGATCATCAAGTCCTGGCCTGATTGATTCAATTCTTTGCACTTGTCGAAAATTTCTTTGACGTTGGATTCGGAGCCAGGGGTTTTGATGGTTTCGCCTGCTACTTTGGCAAGCCATTCGAATCTTTCCTTCGACATGCCTTCGGGCAAAATGGCAATGGATTCACAACCGAGCAAAGCGGAATCATACGCGCCGCCACGACAGTAATTGCCAGTGGAAGGCCAGACTGCTTTTTGTGTTGTCGGGTCAAATTGACCTGTGACTAATCTCGGCACGAGGCAGGAAAACGCCGCTCCCACTTTGTGTGCTCCGGTGGGGAACCACTTGCCAACAATGGCAATGATGCGGGCTTTGACCCCCGTCAGCGAGGAGGGAAGTTCAATGAAATTGACTCCGCCATACGTTCCGCCTGAAGCGGTGGGTTGGTTGTGCCAGTTGATTCGAAACAGGTTGCGCGGATGAATGTCCCAGAGGCCGATGTTCTTCAAATCCTCTTTAACTTTTGCGGGAATTTTGGAAGGGTCTTTCATTTGGGCATAGGTGGGGATGATGATGTTGCGCT
>CAKKRM010000014.1 GCA_919902735.1 Anaerolineales bacterium
GAGCAGTTGCCTCTTAAGCAATTTGTTGAGGGTTCGAGCCCCCCCGGGGTCACCATATCAAGGGTCTGATACTTTCATGGGTTGAAATGTTCAGACCCTTTTGATTTTTTAGTTAACATCAGGTTGGAAATGGTTAAAACCATGTGCGTGATTCAGGGGATAATATTCGCGTCCTGATACCCTTACAGAATAGATAAATTTGCTACTGCTCATCAAGTAAGGCATAATTTGGTTGCTTGACGACCAAAGGAGGCCGATGATGAGCAGTAGCCAGCAATTGTACAACCAGTTGAACGAAAAGATGAGTGAGTTAGTGAAAGTAAAAAACCGCAAACAGTTGGCGAACTGGATATGGATCATTGTAGGGATCATACAAAGTGAGTCATCCAATTTGAGTAAAATAGCAAACTATCTGCCGATGGAAACGGAAGCGGAATCGCGGGTGACACTAGTTCGACGCTGGTTAATGAATCCACATGTGAAAGTATGGAAGTTTTACAAGAAAATTTTAGAACATGTGCTAGCAGACTGGCCATCGGTGGAAGCCTTTATTATTCTGGATGGCGTGATGGTTTATGGAGATCGTTGGCAAATCTTTCGCGTGTCATTACAACATGGCTGTCGCGCAATTCCGTTGGGCTGGGTAGTTGTCTCTGGAAAAGGCTTGGTGAAAGCAAGCAGGCTCAAGAAAATGTTGGAGAAAGTCCATAACCTATTAAAGAAATACTTCAAAAGCGTAACATTTTTGGCCGATGCTGGCTTTCGTGGTTGCGATTGGGCTAACCTATGCGAAGAATTAGGCTGGAATTATGGTATTCGCGTGGCCTGCAACACTTATATCACTTTGCCCGATGGGCGTTCAGATCGATTAGACGTTCTGGTTCCACAGGGCTGTAATCGCTATTTTCAAAATGTTTTACTGACGCAGGAAGCCAAGTTGAAAACAAATGTATCTGTAACATGGACAGCGGATAAGAATGGACAGCCTGAAATGGTTGCAGTGATTTCAAAACAAATTGCCTGCCGCGCTCGTTTGCGCGAATATGCTCGCCGCATGAGCATTGAACAAAGTTTTCGCGA
>CAKKRM010000015.1 GCA_919902735.1 Anaerolineales bacterium
CTTCTTCCATTTTCCCCATCTTACTCCTATTTTCCGAAACTTTAGACCACACCCTCATTACCTATTCATGGCTGTAGCAAAGTCAGGAAAATCTTAGCGCGAAATACGCGAAATTGGCGAATGGACGCGAAAAAGGAAAAATTCGCGCTCTTTCGCTTTTTTCGCGGCGTTCGCGTTAAAACAACGCCATGAATTCAGAACCACGTCAAGCGACTTTGCAACAACCATACACCCGCCACAAGAATCCATTGACGAAATTCAACGGTTGAATTATATTTAAGTTCAATAAAACCTATTGGATTACTAGGAGTTACAAATACAATGAGACTTTCAAAGCGTGGCGAGTACGGCCTTCGGGCAATGATCGCACTGGCAGAACCCGCTGAAAAAAGCGGCGCCCCACAGATGATGCAGATCAAAGAGATCGCCCTGCGCGAACAAATCTCCGCAAAATTCCTTGAGCAGATACTGCTGGCGCTCAAGAATGCGGGACTGCTTCACAGCAAGATGGGAGTCGGCGGCGGGTATTATCTGGCCAGGCCTGCCAAAGAGATCACCCTCGGACAAATCTTCCGCGTGCTGGATGGACCCGTGGCTCCCATCAAGTGTGTCAGCCAGATGGCGTATGAGCCATGCGGCTGCCCGGATGAAGAGACTTGCGGTTTGCGCCTGGCGATGGGCGACGTCCGCAATGCCATTGCCGATATTCTGGATAACACATCGCTGGCTGATGTGACCAAACGCCAGAGCGCAGTCCGTAAAAAATTAGGCGTGAAGTAGGTCAGGCTCTTCGCCTGGCGATCTCTGCAAAGAGCTTTTTATTTTGCCTAAAAGCATACTAGTACTATAGACTTTATAGAATTTCAACAACCCAGACGAAACAAGTTCAAAAAGGAGAGCTCATGGAAGTTTCCATTCTTTTATACATTTTGGTGGGGTTCATCGCGCAAATGATCGATGGCGCACTGGGCATGGCGTACGGCGTCAGTTCGAATACATTTTTGCTGAGTTTGGGGATTCCCCCAGCGGCGGCTTCTGCCAGTGTGCATATGGCAGAGGTTGTGACCACGGGTATCTCGGGATTTTCCCACTGGAAGCTCGGCAATGTGGACTGGAAACTGGTGCGGCGTTTGTTGATCCCGGGCGTACTGGGCGGGTTGTTGGGCGCATACGTGTTAACCTCCATCGACGGAAACATCATCAAGCCATTCATTGCCGTTTACCTTCTGATTATGGGGGGAGTCATCATTTACAAGGCTTTCACGGGTGCGCTAAAAGTTTGTAGATGAGTTTTCAAAAAAGAGCCTCTGAGATAGGC
>CAKKRM010000016.1 GCA_919902735.1 Anaerolineales bacterium
CCAGGACGAAGCCCTCTCAAGGCTTAAACCGGGATTCGAATTCCCGTGGGGGCACCAGTCACCGCTTCGCAAGAGGCGGTTTTTTTGTAAACCCTGCTCATACCATCGAGGTACGCGAGGCTTAATCGGGATTCGAATTCCCGTGGGGGCACTATCAAGCGACAGTCGCCTTTAAAGCGACTGTCGCTTTTATTACTTTCGATTGGAACGAATGCGCGGGGTTTATGAGCGTTTATGGATTTGGATTAAGTTCCCAGATCAAACGCAAGCCATCCAACGTTAGCCAGGGGGCGATGATGTCAATCACCTTTGTCTCTTTGGCGACGACTTCCGCCAGCCCGCCCGTGGCGATGACTTTCATATCGCCTCCCAGTTCGGACCTGAATCTTGCCACCATTCCCTCGACCATGCTCACGTACCCAAATAGCAGACCCGATTGCATCGCATGGACAGTGTTGCGCCCAATGACAGAGGGCGGCACTTGCAAGTCAATGCGAGGAAGTTTTGCCGCACGGGTGTAAAGCGCTTCTGCGGCAAGGTTGATGCCAGCCGTGATTGCGCCGCCGAGGTATTCCCCGTCTTTGGTGATGGCATTGAAGGTCGTGGCTGTGCCAAAATCCACTACGCAGGCGGGGCCGCCGTAGAACTTCATCACCGCCACCGCATCACAGACGCGGTCAGCGCCCACAGCGCGCGGGTCTTCGTAGCGGATTTTGATGCCTGTTTTGATGCCCGCATCCACAACCAGCGGTTCCTGTTTTAGATATTCGCGGCAGGCGTGGATGACGCGTCCCGTCAAGGGCGGCACAACGGATGCAAGCGAAATGCCTTCAAGGTCGTTCAAGGTTTTGCCCGCATTTTGCAGGAGACCTAAAAACTGCAAGCCGTATTCATCGGGCATGCGGTTGTGGTCTGTGGCGAGACGCCAGTGCGCGCCAAGTTTGTCGCCTTCGTAGAGGCCGAGGGTGAGGTTGGTGTTGCCAATGTCAATGGTGAGGAGCATGAGGGAGATTAATCCATGAGGCGGGCGCGAATTTCTTGAGGAACCTTATCGCGCAAATCAGGGAATTTTTCAAGAATACGGGCAATGTCCGCCAGGTCTTTTTGGCGTTTGCTGCCCCTGTGGTCAGTATCTGAAAAGGCCCAAATTTTTCCCTCCAAAACATCTTCAATAGCGGCAATCGGTAAATCCATGCCTAATACAGTTCGCGTGGTTGCGCGTTCGAGGAATGAACTGTAGCGCTTATCCGTCTGGATTTGCACTCTGACATCGGAGTTTGGAATTGTGATATTCAAACTATGGGGAAAGCGTTTCAGGGTAAAGCGCTGACCAAGGAGCGATTCAACCGCTTCAATTTGGGTAACAGCGACCGCCAAATCCAAATCAAGGCTGACCAATGGTTCCACGTACGCGTTAACAGCCTGACCGCCGATTACACAAAACTCGATCTTGTGCTCGCGCAAAAATGCGATCAGGGTTTCAAGCAGATTGGAATGATCCATTGTGACTGTTTTCCAAAAATCCAGGGCTTGCATGGGCTTCTCACAGTTGATTTAAAACATTCCTGTTTCTATTTCTATTCTACCATGTGAAGTTAACCTGAATAAAAAAACCCTTCCCTGTAAATCTACTTGTTTCTTGAGCCATGAGATTGCTTCGGGCAGAGAACGCCGCCCTCGCAATGACGAGCGATTTCTATGGCGCTGCCGCGTAAAAAGGAGCCAGCCCGCGCAGGATGGTGAAGATAAACCAGAAATTGTTGGACATCAACGCGAGGACAATGATAGCCAGTGCAATTTCAAACCATTTTTTATCTGCGAATTCTGATAGGGCGAGGGCAATGAAAAAGACGAGGGCATACATCCAATAGGGCGTGTAAAGGAAAAGCTCTGTGCCATAGACCATGTGCATGAGAAAGTTGAAGGCCAGTGTGCCGAGCAGGCCGAGCATCAACGGCAGGTGTTTGGAGGTGTGGATATTTTTTGCAAAGGCGAGGAACGAACCTGTAAGCAAGGTCAGCCACAATGCCAATGGAATGTTACCAAGTCCCTTGTAAGAGGCGAGACGATGGGTGCGGACATCGAAGGTTTTCAGGTCAATCGTGGGGAATGGGGGTTTATCGGAAATCGCTTCAATGGGAGTGGGGCCGACGACACCATATAAAAACATGGTGCGGCTGACGACTTGGGATTTTTGAACAAGATTTGCCGCAGATGACTCTTGTCCAGTTTTTACGAAATTGAATTCGAAAGCGAGGTCAGCAGGGACGAAGAAGAATGTTTGCGTGTTGGGGTAGACCGCGCTGGTGAGGGTGGTCAGAACAACGCCTGACGCAATGACTAGCACGGTGTATTGAACCAGACGGCGGAAACCGAACTTGTTGAAGAACAGGCCAATCACGCCTTGAGCGATGTTGGTGATGGTAATGCCGAAGAGAAGCAAGCCCGCAGGAATGAGAACCGAGATGCGTTTTTCGTCTGCTTGAATTAATAAGAAGAAGAAAATCAATGAAGCTGCGCCGAAGATGTAATTTTCAGTCAACGAGCCAAAGAGCAAATGAGTGGCGGTGGAACCCAGCAAAATCGAAAAAATGAAGGCGTAGGTTTTTGACTCCGTGGCGCGTTTGACGAAGAGCCAGGTCATGAAGACGCACAGTCCGCCAACTGCTGCGGAGACCAACATCCCGCCCAACATCCATTGCTCGCCCATGAAGCCTGCCACAAAACGAATGAGCGGGCGCAGGATGAGCAACGTCAACGGATGCACAGAGCGATTGACTACATCTCCCTCGGGGCTGGCGAGGATGGTCATCCACGGGCCTGCGTCTGATTCAAAGAGGACGCTGTTGATACTGAGTGCGGGATGGTTTATTGCGCGGGCGATGATGAGATTTATAAAAAAGAACATCCCGCCTGCGTAGAGGCCAGGTAGGTTTTGCGAGATGAAACTCTGGAGTCCAGCAGCTTGCTGCTGGCTTGTCAAACAGCAAGCTGTTTGACTCCAGAGGTTTAAACCCAGCACTCCCGCCGCCAGTGCATTGATAATGAATAACGCGATCCACTTTTGCGGGACGATGATGTAGCCCATCACAAACATGGATGGGAATTGCAGGCTTGCATAAATCACGGCAGAGAAAAACACTGGCAGGGCGAGAGCGAGAATTACATTTAATGGCTTGCTCAAAAATCCACCGTGGAATGAAGTTGCCGCACGGCGGACGAGATGATACCCAGCCAGACTGCCAAAGGTAATGGATGCGGCAGTAAACAAAACCATGCCAAAGGGAGTGCGAAGCGGCCCTTGTAAAAATCCAACTGAGCCGTAGGTGAGATTTAGGCTGATGAGGAAGGCAATCAGATAAAGAAGAATGGAGAATTGGGATCGAACGCGGGTCACCCATGTGGAGAGGGAGGGCCATGCCTGGAATAAGAGAATGCCGATTGCCAGGGCAGGCACAACAGTCAGGAAGAGGCGATCTGTCAGCGAGGGATAATCTGTGAAGTGGAAGAATGTCAGAGCTAGAAAATAGCTGACGATGAATCCGATCAACAGGCTGAGGGTGGCGCGCAGGAGGAGTTTCATGGAGGTTATTTTACAGTAGGGGCGACCCGTCAGGGTCAACAATGACGCTTGTTTTCATTGGAGGGTCGCTGTTTATAAAAATTTATCAGACATTATCGGAAATAAAATACAAACACCGTCCCGAAGGTTTTTTCCGAGCAATTGAGATGCCTGACAGCAACCCTTCGACAGGCTCAGGACAATGCCTTCGGGACGTTTTTGCCAATTACCGATAAAGTCTATTCCTTGACCGCCACAATGATTTCGGAGATCATGTCGTAGCGATGGAATTGCGGCATGATGTAGATGCCGTGCGCCCAGCCTTTGATGCCTTGAATTAATTCCACGGCGAGTTCCACGCCAACCTTTGAGCCATGTTCTCCAGCGGACTCGATTCGTTTGCGCGCTTCATCGGGGATGAAAACGCCAGGGACTTCGTGATGCAGGAAGTTGGCATGTTTGGCGCTGACGAGCGGAAGGATGCCCGCGAGGATGGGCTTGTTTAATTTGCCGTGTTTCGCTTCGTAGGCTTTGATGAGTTTGGGGCCGTCGTCGGCGCGGTAGATGGGTTGGGTGAGGAAGAAGTCTGTGCCTGCTTTTATTTTGCGGTGCAGATTTTTTACTTCGGTGGTCACATCCTGCGGGCAAAGGTTGAGCGCTGCGCCAACGAAAAAGCTGGTGGGTTGGCCGATACTCGTGCCCGAATGATCCACGCCCATGTTGAAGCCCTGTTTTATGAGTTTGATAAGTCCCGATGGAACAAGATCATAATTATCGGTGGCTTCGGGATAATCGCCAATGGATGTGGGATCGCCCATGACGACGAAAACATTTCGCAGGCCGATGGCGTGCGCGGCGAGCAGGTCACCTTGCACGCGCAAGAGATTGCGCCCGCGGGTTGGAAAATGCAAAGTAGTTTCCACGCCGATGGTGCGCTGTACCACATCGCAGACCGCCCAGGCAGACATTCTCATGCGCGCCATTGGGCTGTCTGCCACGTTGATAATATCTGCGCCAGAATCGTAAAGCAGCGACGCGCCCGCAAGCAGTTTGTGAGTCGAAAGCCCGCGCGGCGGATCCATCTCCACGCAGATGGAGAATTTTCCGTGTGCAAGTTTTTGGGCAAGCTGGGTGGGCTGTTCTTCCGGCTCGGCGGAATCATCATCCGAAATCTCCGAGATATCCAAAACCTCAGAGATTTGATGAGCAGATTCCAAGGCCTTCTTCATGGCGGCAATGTGTTGGGGCGTGGTGCCGCAGCAGCCGCCAACGATGTTTGCGCCAGCTTCACGAAATGAAAGCGCGTAATCGCCGAAGTACTCGGCATCGGCGGGATACATGATTCTTCCGCCAACCTGCTCAGGCCAGCCTGCATTTGGCTTTACCCAAAATTTCGCGGAGCGATTTGGAACAGCCTGCCGCATTTGTTTTAAGATGCGCAATAATTGCGAAGGCCCGCCAGAGCAATTGACTCCGATCACATCCGCGCCTGCGTCTGCGATTCTGCGGGCAACCTTGGCGGGAGAATCACCGAGCAAAGTGCGGTCATCACGCGTGAAAGTCACCGAGGCGACAATCGGTAGGGAAGACCCTTGCGGTCTTCCTGGGATGGGGGCAAGTCCCATCCCTACGTCCTTCGCTGCCTTGATGGCTTCCTGAATTTCATAGATGTCGGTCATCGTTTCGATGACGATCAAATCTACGCCCGCTTCAGCCAGTGCGCGGATCTGCTCCGCAAAAGCGGCTCGCGCCTCCTCCAGCTTGACTCTGCCATATGGAGCGATCCTCACCCCAAGCGGACCGACGTCGCCCGCGATGAGCACATCCTTGAACGAAGCCGCCACCACGCGCTTTGCAAGCTCCACGCCTGCGCGGTTGATCTCAACCACATCATTCTGCAAACCGTGTTTGGTTAATTTATACCGATTCGCGCTGAACGTATTTGTGATAATCAACTGCGCACCCGCTTCAATATATTCGCGATGGATTTCAGCGATAGAAACAGGGTTGGTCAGGTTTAGCTCGTCGAAGCATTTGTCAAAGCCAATGCCGCGCGCGTGGAGCATGGTTCCCATGGCGCCATCGGCGAGTAAAGTTTTTTCGGAAATTGTTTCAAGAAGGTTCATGGTTTCTCTTTCGTGTTTATTAAACCCTAAAGGTTTCTTCGGCAATCAAGTTGTTTGTAAATCAAAAAAACCTTTAGGGTTTTTATGATTATGGTTTTTTTATCACAGCCAGCGCTGCATTGCCGCGCATGATTTGGTAAACGACTTCCGCATCTGGATAGGTGATTTCGTCAAAGTTATAACGCGTGAGCGCGACAACATAACTGTAACTCTCGGCCCGCTCCACTTCGGAAGGCGAGTATATCTTTAAATCTTCCCTTGCGAAGAGCGCGAACAAATGCGAAGGTCCCTCCACCCAAATCGCGGCATTTGGCGGAGCCACCGAATTCACATACTCTGCCGCTTCGCGATACGAGACGCCCCAGTAATCGAGATCGTAATGTTCGTACGCTCCGTCCACGCCGCCGATGAAGCTGTTGTAATAAATATATTCGTACGGATGCAAAGAGACGATTCCCATTACGCCAGGAATCAAACTCAATACGATCAACGCGATCTGCCATTTTGTATTTTTTATCTTTTCAAATGCCACGCCAGCCATCAGGAAAATGGGCGGGACGATAAATAATATCTGCCTGAAGTTATCGTACAAGGCGATGTGCATGGCGATGAATAACGCCAAAGGGATGACGAACCATAGCAGCGACAACTCGACAAGTTCACGCTTCTTTGCCCCGCCGACAATTGATACCAACCATCCGACAATGGACAAGGCCCAGACAGGTTCGGTCAACTGGATGGCGAGAAGCGCGGGCAGGTAGGAGTAGGGCAAATCTGTGGATTGGTATGTGATGCCGTTGAAGAGCGCCAGTCCAAGCCAGGGGTATAAAGACATCTCGCGCAAGCTCTCGAAGAAGCGCGGGATGGGATTCATCCACAAGTAGGGCCAGGTGAGATAGGTTGTGATGAGTGCGACGATGGCATACATGGCGATGGCGGGGATGGATTGTTTGCCTTTTGTCCGCAAGGCGTAATAGGCCACGATCACTCCCGCGAAGGGGCCGAGGATGCGGGTGGAGGTGGTGAAGCCCAATAGGAGGGCGGGGAGGAGAATGGTGAATAGGGTAATTGGCCCACTTCGCTGCGCTGCGGGATAATATAATTGGGGAGTGAGGCGGTACCAGGCGATGAGAAGGATGAGAGTGGAAAGTAGAAAGTAGTAGGTGCGGAGTTGGAGGAAGAGAAGAAAGTAGCGTTGGGTGTATGTTGCTGCGGGAACAGAGTTGATGTTCTTGGCGATGAGGGAGAGGATATTTGTCCCGCCTGTTTGTGAGGAAAGGACGAGGCTTTCGATGTAGGTGTGAAATGCCTGGGTGAAGATAAACAATGAGAAAACAGAAACAAGCCAGAGCGCGGAAAGAAGCGTGGAGATTTTTTGGGAGCGTGGATCAAGTTCCGTTGGCTGAGTCTGTTCGAGCGAGTCAAAATGCTTCAATCCAAAATAAAGAGAAAGAAGAAAGAGGGAAAGAAATGGGGTGTCTTTGGGGTTGATGAAGGCGTGCCCCCAGAGGATGGGCTGGGTGGCGAAAAGCAGGGTGGCGCCGAGGGCGGGGATTTCGCTGAGCCAGCGTTTGGCGAGCGCGTAAAATGCCCAGACACCAGCGAGGTAGGTTAGAAAGTAAATGAGATGGCGAAGGTCAGGAAGGGGGAAGGAAAGAAAGGTGCGGAGGTATTGCGTGACGCGTTCAACCAGCATGATATAGAACGGGCCGTAATAGCCGAGGTCTTCGCGGATGAGATTGACGATGCCCTGCTGCGGCCAGGTGGTGTAGGCGTTGACGGATTTGACCGCATACTTTTGCAGGGATTTATCATCCCAGCTTTCGCCGTACTGATCGAAAGTGAGAAAGCCGACGAGCAGGCCGAATGCGAAGATAATGAGGATGGGATAATTTTTTTTCATGATGACCCGCATGGTGGTGAACCACCATGCTATTTATACGAAGGCGGCTTTAGCCGCCTGAGAGATTCTGCCTGCCAATCATTGGCTTTGACAAAGAAAGATGAAGGCTCGTTTTTCGAAGCGGTAGCCCACATTAACCCCAAGACGATCATCGGCGCGACGAGGCGGCCGTACGACCAGGGGAAGAAATCGAAAGAGGGGAGCATGAATTCGAGGAAGTAGGCTGCGCTGAACCACATCCATAAATTTGGCGTGTCAATGCGTTTGAGCATGAGCAAAAAGGAGAGCGTGACGAAGACGCCGTGATGATCCCAGACAATGGGGGAGGCGAGGGTCATGATGATGAAAAGCGGCGGGACGGCGTTTAGCATTTTGCTTTCGTCGTTTGTGAAGGATTGGCCGCGGATATTTTTTATCATTACGGAAATCGTTGCAAGTAAAAGCGCGGCTTTGGCGGCATAGATCATGATGCGCGTCCACAAAATATTTATGCCAAGGAATGGATTGAGGAAGCGCAGGAAGGAGTCGAAGGAGGTGTCGTGGAAGTTCGTGTCTGGGATTTGGGTGAGGATTTTGATGTTGTTCAGGTAGTCGAGGTATGGAGTGATGCCATCCGTGAGGATGGGGATTGCGGCGATGACGAGGAAGCTGATGGCAAACCAGAACAGCCAGCGCCAGTTGAATTCGAGCAGGAAGGCGAGCACAAGCACAGCGGGGGATGTCTTTAGATGAACGGCGAGGGCAAGTGTCAGCGCGGAGAGAAGCGTGTTTTTTGGGTAGGTGAGGATGCTGAGGAAGATCAAATCCATCACCAGCAGGTTGACTTGCACGAAGCCTAATGTCCGCTGGAGGGGAGCGTTGATCAAGAGGAAGAGAACGGTGGCGATGGCCGCGAAGTGGTGAGAAAAATTGTATCGTTCGAGAATAGTAATAAGTAAAAAGTAAAAAGCGCCGAGGGCAAGTATGTTGACTGTCCACAGGATCGCAAGGATGCCCTGGTCGCCAAGCGGGACGATGAATTGTAGAATGCTTGCCCAGAGTGGCAAATATAAATAAGTGTCTGGCAGGGCTTGGTTGTTCAGCAAAGCGGTTGCCGCTTCGATGTAGTAGGCGTAATCTCCGTAGCGAAATCTTTCGCGCAGGATGTTGAGATAAACAAACATGACGAGGAAGAAGCCTGCAACTGTGAAAATATTTTTCGCGTTTATTTTTTCATTGGCAAGCAAGTGGAGTAACACGCCCAGTAATAACCAGGTGAGTGTGGTTGCGGCAAGGGTAACAACGAGATTGGATAAGGGCCATTGCTGGATAAAAAGGTTGAGGCCGTCCATGCCGTTGCGGAGGTAAATGGCAATGAGACTGGCGATGACCAGCAGGGTGAGGCCGATCCATGATTTGAATGCGGTTTGCAGGGATTGTTTCATTGGTTTAATCCAGATAAGTTTCTGGAGGTAAGTTTATCGCAGTTTGTATGAAAGTAAACTTAGGACTTACGCAAGGCGCTCCCTCATCTCCAACCCCTCTCCCTTCAGGAGAGGGGTTGGAGATGAGGGCGAGTCGCGCAAGCCGTCTTGCGTAAGTCCTAAACTAATAGAGAGGCAGGATGTGGACATGTAAAACAGGTACACACAGACAATTCAATACGTGTGTGCCTGTTTACCTTTGTACTTTTTCTACTTCATTAATTGTTCAACGCGGCTTTCGCCAACGCTGTAGTATTTTGCCTGCGCATGGTGGACAATGATCGCGGCGGTGGATTGTTCGGGGATAAGCTGGCCCGATGTAGCGAGACTCATGCCGAGTTCTGCTTCCACACCTGGCAACAATTGGAAGACCTTGAAGTGATCTTCGAGTTCGGGAATGGCAGGATAGCCCCAAGAATAGCGTTTGCCTTGTTCTTCGGCGAGACCGAGTTCGCGGCGGATGTGTTCGTGCAGGTAGTTGGCTGTCGCTTCGGCGGTTTGGACGGCGAGTCCGTGGGTGAAGTAGGCTTCGGTGTAGTCGTTGGCGGCTTGCATCTTTTCAAATTTTTCGGTGGCTTCGAGACCCACGGTGACGACTTGCAGGGCGACCACATCCATTTGACCTGACTCGACGGTGGCGTAGTAATCGGAAAGCGCGAGGTGGTCGTCGTGAGGTTGGCGGGGGAAATTAAATCTGGTTACAGGTTGCAGGTTGGAAGGTTGAAAGTTATCGGGGTTATAGATAATGAGATCATCACCATCTGCCTGGCAGGGGAAGCAGCCGTAGACAGCTTGGGGTTTGAGCCAGCCAGCTTTGAGGGCTTCCTTTGTCATCTTGGCGAGGCGGGCATCGAAGTCCTTCTTCATCTTGTCCCATTCCTTGCCGTGCGTATTCTTCGCGCCCCATGAAAGGCGATACAACTCATTGATGTTGAGGTGTTTGAGAACCATTTCCAACGGCATGTCTTTGACGACTCGCTGACCCAGTTTTGCAGGCAAAGCAATCGGCGCTGGAACAATCGCTGACCGCTGACCGCTGACCGCTGACGGCTTCGTTTGCGCTGCGCGTCCCATTTCCATGTCTGCATCTTTGCGGAGTTGTTCAAGCATGGCCGGCTTACGGTTCGGGTCAATCAACCCGTCCATCGTGTCGAGACCTTCGAAGGCATCCTTACAATAGAAGACGCCAGGCTCGTAGGCTTCGCCGTTTTCGGTGAAAAGGATGCGGCGACCAAAGCGGCGGTTGATGGCGGCGCCACCAATGAGGATGGGGATGTGATGTCCGCGCCGCTGCATTTCGTTGACGATGAGCGGCATCTGCTTCGAGGTGGAAACCAGCAACGCTGACAGACCAATTGCAGTGGCGTTTGCTTCCACGGCTTTGGTGATGATCGTCTCTGCTGGGACTTGCTTGCCGAGGTCTATGACTGTATACCCATTGTTGGCGAGAATCGTCTTCACCAAATTCTTGCCGATATCATGCACATCGCCATAGACTGTGGCAATGACTACAGTTCCCTTGGTGACGCCTTCCACTTTTTCAAGATAATTCTCAAGATGAGAGACGGTCTTCTTCATGGTTTCGGCTGATTGCAAAACGAAGGGCAGGATCAATTCACCCGCGCCGAATTTGTCACCGACTTCCTTCATGGCGGGGAGCAGGACGGTGTTAAGGGTGTGGACGGCGATTTCGTGGGTTGAACGTTCAACGTTCAACGTTGAACGTTGGATAATCTCATCGATATCTGCCTCGACGCCATCTTTATGACGGTGCAAAATCTTCCAGTGCAGACGTTGTTCAGGAGTCATGCCTGCGGTGGGGTCAGCAACTGTGGACTCAGTTGAAACTGTGACGGTTTCAAAATGTTCGATGAAAAGTTGGAGCGCGTCAGCGCGGCGGTTGAAGATGAGGTCTTCGCACAGGTTGCGTTCTTCGGCGCCGATCTCGGCGTAGGGCATGACATGTGCAGCGTTGACAATGGCCATATCCAGGCCAGCCTGAACACAGTAATACAACATTACGGAATTCAACGGAGGGCGGGCTTGCGGGGCGAGACCAAAAGATAAATTGCTGACGCCAAGCGAGGTCATTACGCCAGGGAGATTTTTTTTGATGAGTCGAATGCCTTCGATGGTTTCCCTGGCAGAATCCACAAATTCAACATCACCTGTGGCAAGGGTGAAAGTCAAGTCGTCGAAGACCAAGTCTTCGGGCTTGAGTCCGTGGTCGTTGACGGCGATGTCGTAAATGCGTTGCGCTACTTCATATTTACTTTGTGCGGTCTTTGCCATGCCGTTCTCGTCGATGGTGAGACAGATCACAGCGGCATTATATTTTTTCGCAAGACCAAAAATCTTGTCAGCTTTTTCGCGGCCTGATTCAAGATGCGTGGAGTTGATGAGGCAACGCCCTGGCGCAGTTTGCAATGCAATCTCAAGCACATCCACTTCGGTGGTGTCGATCACGAGGGGGACGTCCACGCCCATTTGCAGTTTCTTGATGACCTTGCGCATCTGCTCGCCTTCGTCAGCGCGTTCGGTGACAGCCACGGAAATGTCCAAGGCATGCGCGCCGCCCGCGACCTGATCACGCGCGATCTGCAAAATGCCATCGTAATCTTCTTCGAGCAAGAGTCTTTTAAATTTGCGCGAGCCTTGCGCATTGCAGCGCTCGCCAAGCAGGGTGGGGGCGGGTTCCTGTCGCATGGCAATCGCGGACATGGCAGAAGACAGACGACCGACGGTAGACGATGGGCGGCTTGGGTGAGGAAAATGATTCAGTTTTTCAACCAACAGTTTGAGGTGAGCAGGAGTCGTGCCACAGCATCCACCCACAACAGAGATGTTGTGCTTTGTCACAAACTCGTACATGTCATTCGCAAACGGTTCAGGTTCAAGCGGATAGACCGCCTGCCCATCCACATTCAATGGAAGCCCCGCATTTGGAATGCACGAAACGGGCAGGGTTGAATTTTCTCCAAGAAAACGAATCGGCTCGCGCATGTGTTCGGGGCCTGTGGAACAATTGAGGCCGATGACATCGATCCCCATGCCTTCGAGGATGGTGAGCGATGCGTTGATATCGGTGCCGAGCAACATGCGACCGGTCGTATCGAGCGTAACCTGGGCCTGAATCGGCAAATAGACATTCGTTTCGCTGAAAGCTTTGTGCAGACCCGTGATGGCGGCTTTGACTTCGAGAATATCCTGCGAGGTTTCGATCAGCAAAAGATCCACGCCGCCTTGAATTAATCCGACAGCCTGCTCGCGGAAAATATCGATCAACTCGTCGTATTGGACATTCGAGAGTTCGGGATCATTTGTGGATGGAAGTTTGCCTGTGGGGCCGATGGAGCCAGCGACGAAACGGGGTTGCAGGTCAAAGGTTGAAGGTTGAAGGTTGGTTGAATATTCGTCTGCAAGTCTTCGCGCGAGTTTGGCAGCCGCCATGTTGATTTCGAGGATGCGGTCTTGCAAGCCGTACTCTTGCATCGTCAAACGGTTGGAACGGAAGGTGTCCGTTTCGAGCACATCCACACCAACTTCGAGGAAGGAGCGATGGACTTTCTCCACGGCTTCAGGATACGAGATGACGAGGTAGTCGTTGCATCCGTTGTATTGCTCGCCGCCAAAATGCTCGGCGGTCAGGTTTTGCAATTGCAGGCTCGTGCCCATCGCGCCATCGAAGACGAGGACTTTCTTTTCGAGGGCGTCGAGGTAGCGGCGGTTGGTGTGTTTGCGATTCATTTAACTTATTCTCCTAAGACAGTTGCGGTATACAAAATAATGTTTCGTGAAAACAACAAGCCAAATAATCAGAAACGGGAAATTGGTTTCTTATATTTTCTAAATTATCAAAAACCATTTCAGGGAATTCGCCCAGTATCATAATTAGATCTAGAAACCCAATTAGCATTGTTGCTTGACAAGAATACTTCTTTTTTGCATTTTCTAATTGCTCAGAAATCTTTTGCCTTCTTGTTTCATCTTTGAGAAGATTGGTCATTCTAAATTGAAGCGATTCTTCTTCTCGCCTGTGCAGTTGACCTTGACTATTTGCAAAATAACTACTCAGAAAAACCTCTTGTTTGTTATGAGCTGTGTCAGTAAGCCAACGATAATAATTTTCAAAATCCCCTGAGCGCAGATTTTTAATCTCAATTGCAAATTTCGTTGAACCATAAATAGCAATAAAGTCGCACATTTTTGATTTTTTTGAAGAAACTTTTTTTATCGAGTCAAATCCATGATTGTGAAGAGCAAGCGCAGACCATGGCTCAGCCAGCAAATCTCCAATTTTTAGAATCTCTAGTTTGTTTCTATCTACATCAAAACGAAAGGCTTTGCAGAAATCAGACTCGTTCATCCCAAGAATATTTCCAAATTCCCGAAAAATATTCTCAAGTCCATTTAAACTGCTTATGCTTGATGCGATTTTTACATAAACTGCATCATATTTTCTTCGATTTTCGTCACATTCATCAAACAGCCATTTTAAATAATCAGAAAAGCACTCTCGAAGATAAGGATAATCTTCGATTGCTTCTAATGCTTCCACAAGTGTTATATCAAACTTAGCATTCATGTTTAGATGCTCAACAACAAGACCACAGAATATTCAGACTTCCAATCCTTGCACATCTTCCAACACGGGGTGAGGTCTATGTTACTTCACGCCAGGTGGCAAAGTGGACAGACCCGCCTCGGTCATCTTGCCTTCTTCGATCATTTTGCGCGCACGCTCAATATTCGCATCTGTCCACAGGGATCTCTGTCTGCGCGGCGTGAAGCGTTTGGCATAGCGTTGATCGTCCATGCCTTTTTCGAAGCCGTCGATCCAGCCGAAGCAAATGGCCTCTTCAACCGCATCCACATAAGGGATGGATGGCTTCTGCGTGAATTTCTTATATTGAATCAGCCAGATTTCTTTTTTAATTTTGTGATTCTTTTCCAGCCACTCGCGGAATTCTTCGCGGGTGGTCACATAAATTGTTTCGCCGATTTCCATACTGCCTCCACGTCTGTAAACACATTAATTGCTCAAGTTTTATATCATGAGCAGTGGGTCAGGTCAAATAAAAATTCCGCTTGACACGCGCCTGATTCGCATGTAGACTCTCGAATAAGATTTCCCTTAATCGAAACGCCGAAATGAAAACAGTCCAGCCCATCCAATCCTTTGACAAGATCAAGCTCCTCGCAGATTCCCGCCGCATGGATATTTTGCGTTTGTTGATGGCCACCCCTGCCACCCTCACCCATCTCGCGCGGACCTTGAAGCAGTCCCCCGCGTGGGTGCGGCATCATATCCTCGCGCTTGAGTCTGCCGACCTCGTCGAAGTTAGCGAAACCCGCAAGACAGGCAAAGTAACTGAAAAATTCTATCGTTCAAAGGCAGATGCTCTCCTTTTACAAGAGATCGTTTTACCGAAGAGTAAAAAATCTTCCGTAATTTTTTCGGGCAGTCACGACCTGGCCATCGAAGGCATCGCCGAGCATCTCACCAAACACATCAACATTCTCAGCCTGCCTGTTGGCTCGCTGGATGGGCTTGTCAACCTGCGCCTTGGGCTGTGCCAAATTTCAGGCTCGCATTTACTGGATGAAAGCGGCGAGTACAACACGCCTTTTGTAAAGCATTTTTTTCCAGATCGCGAGGTGGAGATCGTCACCCTGGCCTATCGCACGCAAGGGTTGATGCTTGCGGGCGGAAACCCAAAAAGTATCAAGAAGATTGCCGACATTGCCAGGGCGAACATCCGTTTTTTGAATCGTAACGCAGGTTCGGGCACACGCTTATGGCTGGACTCTGAATTGCGAAGACAAAATATTCCAGCGGAGAAAATAAACGGGTACGAGAATCAGGTCAAAACACATAGCGAAGCGGCGAACTTAATCTCCCAAAATAAGGCGGATGTATCGCTTGGCCTGCAAGCCGCCGCCCATCAACACGGGCTTGATTTCATCCCGCTCTTTGAAGAACGCTACGATCTCGTCCTGCCGCGTGAACAGGAACAGAATCTCGATCCATTGCTTGAGTACATCCAAACCGCAGATTTTCGCAACTTGCTTAATTCATTGTCAGGCTACAACACCACCCACAGTGGGGAACAGGTTGCCTAGCGGCGCGCCTGTTTTTTTTATTTTTCATTATCAATTAAGTTTATACTTAATTGATACATAAAAATCTTATAAGGATGAAAATATGAAACGCACTTCCCGTACTATTCTTTTGACTCTGCTGCTTGTTCTCTCCATTGTGTTGACGGCCTGCGGACCCGCCCTGAGCGGAGACGAAGGGTCAGCCACGCCGACAGTTGCTCCTGCAACTGAAGCCCCGGCAACCGAAGCTCCTGTTGCTGCGCCCACGAATCCAAATTTGATTCTCGCCACCACCACCTCCACACAGGATTCTGGCCTGCTGGATGTACTCGTCCCCATGTTCGAAGAACAGACTGGCTATACCGTGCAGACAGTTGCAGTTGGCACTGGTGAAGCGCTCAAGATGGGCGAAGAAGGCAATGCCGATGTGTTGCTCGTTCACGCACCTTCCTCCGAAGTCACTTATATGGAAGGCGGCTTTGGCACAGACCGCTTCCTCGTCATGCATAATGACTACATCATCGTCGGCCCTGCGGATGACCCCGCTGGTATCAAAGGCCTCGGCCCCAAGGAAGCCTTCGCGGCCATCTTCAATGCTGGCGCAAATTTCGTCTCTCGCGGCGATGACTCTGGCACTCACAAAAAAGAAGTCAGCTTCTGGAAAAAGGCCGAGCTTGATCCCGCAGGTCAGGCCTGGTTCATCGAAACTGGGCAGGGCATGGGCGCATCCATGACCGTTGCTTCCGAAAAAGCCGCATATATTCTCACAGACCGCGCCACCTATCTTGCGAACAAGGATAATTATCAACTTGAAATTTTGGTGGAAGGCGATAACAGCCTGTTGAACGTCTATCATGTCATCACCGTCAATGCCGAGAAGTGGCCTGCCGTTAATTACGAAGGCGCGCTGGCCTTCGCCAACTTCATCATCCACCCCGACACGCAAGCCATCATCGCCGAATTCGGCCTGGATAAATTCGGCCAGCCACTCTTCTATCCCGACGCGGATAAGACCGACGCAGACCTCGGCCTGTAATATAATTCAACCCGATATAATGCCCGCGGTCACAAATTGCGCATTCCTACTCGTAAGAAAGCGCAATTTGTGACCGTGACGGGTATAACTGGGGCGGCTCGCGAGCGAGGTCGCCCCTTTCTTATCGGAGTTGAATGAAAAAAATATTTTTTATTGTTTTACTTTTCCTGGCCGCCTGCTCGATATCGGTTCCCACTAAAAGTATTCTGCTCGTTTCAACCACCTCCACGCAAGACTCGGGTCTGCTCGACGCGCTTCTTCCAGCCTTCACCGAACAAACTGGAATTCAAGTCAGCCTCATTGCAACGGGTTCAGGTCAGGCCTTGAAGATCGCGCAGGAAGGCAATGCCGATGTCATCCTTTTGCATTCGCCTGATGCAGAAAAAGAATTTGTGGAAAATGGATTCGGCATGGATCGCCGCCTCGTGATGCACAACGACTTCGTCATCGTCGGCCCCGCATCAGACCCCGCCGCGCTTCGCTCCCAGCCGACAGTTGCTGACGCTTTCAATGCAATTTTTTCCTCCGCCTCAACATTCGTCTCCCGCGCCGATGAATCTGGCACGCATGTCAAAGAGATGTCCATCTGGAATAGCGCAGAGCTTGACCCTGCAAATCAAAGTTGGTACCTCGAAACAGGCCAGGGACAGGGAGTCACGCTCACCATCGCCTCCGAAAAACAAGGCTACGCCCTCACAGACCGCGGTACGTTCCTGGCTTACAAGGCCAATCTCGATCTGGTTATGCTCTTTGAAAATGACCCTGCCCTTTTGAACGTGTATCACGTCATCACGGTGAATCCTGAAAAGTGGCCTCAAGTGAATGTGGAAGGCGCGCAAGCCTTTGCGGATTTCATCACCTCTCCCGTGGGACAAAACATCATCCGCGAGTTCGGCGTGCAGGAATACGGCCAGCCATTGTTCTTCCCCGATGCGATACAGTAAGGTTTACAAATCCATGGAAATCCTTGAAATCACAACGCTCTCCCTGCAAGTCTCAGCGATTGCAACCATCATTAGCCTTGTCATTGGCCTGCCCTTTGGCACCTGGCTTGCCCTGGGCAATTTTCGCGGGCGTTCCTTTCTGTTGAGCATCGTCAACACCGGCATGGCCTTGCCGCCTGTGGTGGTTGGCCTCGTGGTGGCAATGACGTTATGGCGCAGCGGCTTGCTTGGCGGCTTGAAGCTGATCTACACTCCCTGGGCTATCATCATCGCGCAAACGATTATTTCCGCACCTGTTGTAACGGGACTCACCGCCGCCGCACTGGAAGCGCTCGACCCGCGCTTGCAACAACAACTTTTAGGACTCGGCGCATCGCGCCCGCAGATGATCTGGCACCTGTGGCGGGAGGCACGCCTGCCGCTTTTGGCGGCTCTCATGGCTGGCTTTGGTTCGGTCATTTCTGAGGTGGGCGCATCCATGATGGTGGGCGGAAACATCCGTGGGCAGACCCGAGTGCTGACGACTGCCATCGTGCTTGAAACATCCAAAGGAGAGTTTGAAAAGGCGCTGGCGCTCTCCGCACTTTTGCTGATCCTGACCTACCTCATCAACCTGGCATTGACAGCCATTCAACAAAAGGGGGCGAGGCGATGATCTCCATTAATAATTTACTCGTTCAGCGCAATGGACGGGATGCGCTAAAAATCGACTCGCTTGAAATCAGAAAAGGCGAAACGCTGGCGGTGGTCGGTCCAAACGGCGCGGGCAAAAGTACCTTGCTGCTTACGCTGGCAGATTTGATCAAACCTGTGCGCGGCGAAATCAGCTTTCATAACAAGACGCTCAAGGAATGGGATGAACTTGAGTATCGCAGGAAGATCGCCTTTGTTTTTCAAGACCCGCTGCTGATGGATATGTCGGTTGAAGCTAATATTGGGTTGGGATTGAAGTTTCGCGGCGTCCACAAGGAAACTGCCAGGGAGCAGATCATTAAGTGGAGCAAAGCCATGGGCGTGGATTCTCTGCTTAACCGCCGGGCAGGCCAACTTTCAGGGGGGGAGGCGCAGCGAGTCAGCTTGGCGCGCGCTTTTGTCCTCGATCCAGAATTGCTTTTGATGGATGAGCCGTTCTCTGCGGTCGATCCACAAACGCGGGCGCAATTACTCAAGGATTTGTCCAGGGTGTTGGCGCAGGATCACCGCACAACGATCTTTGTGACTCACAACTTAAAAGAAGCCGCGCAGTTTGGTGACAGGGTTGCCGTCATTATAGATGGCGAGTTGAAGCAGGTTGGGAAGCCAAAGTTGATAAAAGAAAAGCCGGCAGATAAAAGCGTGAGGGGATTTTTGAAAGGGTTGTAAATGTCGTTGCGAGGGCGTTCTTGTTCTTTGCTCGAAGCAATCTCTTTCACAATGTTGGAGGTTGCTTCGGCGGAAGAACGCCGCCTCGCAATGACATCGTACTTTAACGGCATACGCCGCGTTCTCACGCGGCGCAGCCATTAAACCAACTCAGAGGGAGGAGAGAGTTTGGAAGAACAACTTTTGGTTGTTCGATTACACAGGATCTAAATCAGGGTTTGTGCCGCAGAGGGCGCAAGCTGGTTTTTCCAGCATGTTGCACTCGATTGCATTGGAGCAGCGATGCGCAAGGATTCTGGGCGGCTGGTCTGGCAGGTGCTCGGCGGGGTAAACCACTTCGTTCTCAATCACAACTTCGTGACCAACATGCTCACAGTGTTTGATCTTTTCAACTTGCCAAGTCTTTTCTGCCATAACGGGCTCCTGACTTTATGTTTATAGTTTAAAAGAAAAACGCCTGTCTCGCCAGTGACAGGCGTCACAAACCCGCATGACAAAGTGCCTATAAACGATGTGATATATCCTTATTTTTTTGCAAGGATGTAGATTTCGCCGCTGTCGGTGGTGAGATAGATTTCACCGGACTCATCCTGCCCGAAGGAAGTGATCAACACCCCCGCTTCAAACAAACGTTGGGCCTGCCAGCCACCATTGGAGAGAATCAACCCCCAGACATATCCCGTGCAATAATCGCCGTAGAGATAGATGCCATTCCATTCGGGCATTGCCCCGCGATAGACATATCCGCCTGTGACGGAGCAGCCGCCGTAAGTATCTGCATGGCTGTATTCTGAAACGGGCAGGAGCAAGCCAGGCCGTGGATTGTCATCATAGCCGTGATTGCCCTCCATGATACTCCAGCCAAAGTTCGCGCCACCGGGCGAACCTGCGGGGAGATAATCCACTTCTTCCCAATCACCCTGGCCCACATCGCCGATCCACAAATCGCCTGTGGATTGGTCAAAGGAAATACGCCAGGGATTACGCAAGCCGTAGGCCCAGACTTCATTTCCAAATGGGTTGTCGGATGGGGTGGAATATAAGTCGCCGCTGTTCACGTCGATGCGGAGAATTTTTCCGAGCAGGCTGGATGTGTCCTGCCCATTTTTGTGCGGGTCGCCAGCAAGGCCGCCATCGCCAAGGCCAAGATAAAGATAACCATCCGGGCCAAAGGCAACCGCGCCGCCATTGTGATTGGGATAGGGTTGTTCGACGACCATCAGCACGGTTTCGCTGTTGGGGTCTGCCAGGTCTCCGCTGGCTTGAAAGCGGGAAATGTGGGTATGCCCGCCATCGCCCGTGTAGTTGACGTAGAAATAACCGTTCTGTTCATAGTTTGGGTGAAAGGCAAAACCAAGTAACCCCATTTCATTGTCGCTTTCATCCACGCGGTCATCAATATTCAGGAATGGCTGGTCGAGCAATTGACCGTTTTCGAAAATGCGAATGACCCCATATTTTTCAATGATGAATAACCTGCCTGTGCCATCGAACGCAGATTGCAAGTCTACGGGACGGGTCAGCCCACTGGCGATGACACGCCATTCATAGTTGTTTGCGTTTGGGAATCCAATGGCATTTGGAAGGGATGATTGTGTTGGCGGAATCTCAGGCTGGGATTCTGTTTGGGCGGCTGGAGCAACCGTCAGCGGGGAGAGAGGCGTGATGGTCGGGGAAACGGATTCTGCCAATCCTCCACAGGCGAGGATTGGCAGAATCAATAAAATTAAGAGTCGCTTCATACTATTCTTGTACGTCCGTGGTTTCCGCATCCACCACATCACCTTGTGTGTCATCAGGATTCATATTGCCGCTCAACGCCTTCATGTGCTCTGCCACAACCTCGGGCGGGCAGAGTTCAGTGAAGATGTAGGAGCCGAGCCAGAGCAGGGCGGCGTCATCCACCACGCCGATGACTGGAAAGGTGATCGCGTCAATGGGGAAGACGAGGTAGATGAAGGCGCCGACGGGGATGAGCTTGGCAAAGAAATTCACGCGGCTGTCACCCATGAGGCGCAGGATGAGTTTCATTTGGTTTAGCACATTGCGGACCACGCCGCCCTGTTGTGTGATCGTGATGTTTGAGGGTTTCTTTTCTGCCATTTTGATCTCCTTTTGAAAAGTGTTTCCATTATATTCGATTTGCAATGCAAGCCGAATCAATGTACGCATGGCGGGTGGATGGGGTGCGGGGGGTAATATCTTGACAGTACAGTTCGTCACAAATACATGACACAAAAATCTGCATTTGGAGACTTTCTATGGATATGATCATTGACTTTCCCGGCGGGCTGCGAGTGGACGCTCACTACCGCGGCCACGACTTTCAAACCGACCAGCCGCCTGTTGATTCCGCGCCCATGCCTTTCGAGCTGTTCCTTGCTTCCATTGGCACATGCGCGGGCATTTATGTGCTCGGTTTTTGCCGCCAGCGCAACCTGCCCACTGAGGGCATTCGCATCGTTCAACGCAACCACCCGAATATGCAAGGCATGATCGAAAAGATCGATCTCGATATTCAGGTTCCGCCCACTTTCCCTGCGCAGTATTATGAGGCGCTGGTGCGTTCCGCCGAATTGTGCAAGGTGAAAAAGACTTTGGAGCATCCGCCTGTGTTTGATGTGAAGACCGTGGTGACGGAAACTGTGTAACATATCGTCATTGCGAAGGCTGGCGGTTGAGTAGCCGCGTTCTTGCTCTTTGCGGCGTATCGAAACCCAGCCCCAAGCAATGACGATTCGCATTGCGGTAAAATCGCTTCATGCCCTACCTGATAGACGGACATAACCTGATTCCTAAATTCGGCCTGCGGTTGGATTCTGTGGATGATGAAATGAAACTGGTTTCCATTTTGCAGGAGTTTGCGCGACTCAGACGACAGCAGGTGGAAGTCTATTTTGATGGAGCGCCGGTCGGTTCAGCCGGTACCCAGAAGCTGGGTACCGTCCGAGCGCATTTTGTTAGGCTGGGGCAGACTGCCGATAGCGCCATCCGCGCACGGTTGAACAACATGGGAAAATCCGCAAAGAACTGGGTTGTGGTTTCTTCCGATCATGAAGTGCAACGCGCGGCGCGAGTTAGCCAGGCTCAATTTATTTCATCCGAAGAGTTTGTACGATTGACCCGCAATACCATGCAGGCCACGCCTAAAACTGGAGCTACGGATAAAAAGCTATCTGAAAAGGAAGTGGATGAGTGGCTGAAACTCTTTCGTGAAAATAAACGCTAATTCAGACATATCTAGTCACATTTCTTATCTGCGTTTAATGTATTTTAGACTAAACGGGTGTATATTATCTTCATTGACACCTGCCCTCCCCTTTATTGGTATTTAGGTGTCTACCGCCGCCACGTTTGCATGTCCCCCCCATGCTGACTGGCGGCGGAACCTTTTTAAAATTAAACAACAAAAGCTCCGCATTTCAACTTGGGAATCAAAAAGAGACGGCGATTTTCGCCGTCTCTTTTATGTTTGTTAGTTGTAGCGGTCAACTTTGCGGATGACCATCACCACTTTGCCTTTGATCTCCAATGCTTCGGTCTTTTTGAGCATGATCGGTTTCATGGTTGGGTTGGCAGGCTGTAGACGGTAGCCTTCCTTTTCCTTGTAATAATATTTGAGGGTGGTTTCGTTGCGGTCGGAAAGCCAGACTGCCACCATCTCGCCGTTGCGGGCTTCCTGTGCGGGTTTGAGGATGACAATGTCGCCATCGTTGATCATGGCATCGATCATGGAGTCTCCCTGTACTTTCAGGGCGAACAGATCCTTGCCTTTTTCCTTGGCAGGCATGAGAGACATTGCCACTTCAATTGAATCTTCAGCACTAAATGTATTGAAATCAGATGAAGGGATCGGAATGGGCTCACCAGCCTGGATGACACCAGACATCGGAATGCGGAGCATGTCACCGAGGGGGGTGTTGCCAGTCAACCGCATCCCGCGCGAGATCTTGCGATCCCGTTCGATGTGGCCTGATTTCTCAAGCTGGTCGAGGTAATAATTGACCACCGATGTAGACGAGATATCACAATGTTCTCCAATCTCACGGATTGAAGGGGGGTGTTTGTGCTCGCGTTGATAGGACTCAATAAAATCCAGAATTCTCTGGTGGCGTTCGCCTAAACCTTTGCTTTTTCTAACCATCATCATCATTTTTGTGCCTCCTGCCAGATTTCTGGCATGGTGAGCATTCTTCGCTCATTTGTGCTAGGAATGATACTCGAACGCCTGTTCTGTGTCAAGGATTTGATGATGGGAGAATACGGGGGCTACACCCAGGTACGGCGGCGCATCCAGAAGAACATAATGACCGGGGTAAGCAGCATCAGGCTCAAGGTCCCATAAAAGATCGTGGGGAGGGTCCAGTTTTCGTAGGGTGGATTCGCGGCGAAGAAGTTCATCCCAAAGAAGCCCGTCACAAAAGTCAATGGCATGAAGAGGGTGGTAATGATGGTGAGGGTCTTCATGACTTCGTTCATGCGGTTGTTGATGACGGAGAGGTAGGTGTCGAGTGCGCCGCCGACGAGATCACGCAGGCTTTCGTTCACATCATGCAGGCGGACGAGGTGATCGTAAATATCACGGAAAAAGATGCGGTCTTTACGGTCAATTACCTGGTAGTCGTCGCGCGCCATTTTGTTGAGCACCTCCCGCTGGGGGAGCAGGATGCGGCGCATGGCGAGCAGAACACGTTTGAGCGTGAAAAGACGCGCGAGCGTTTGTGAACTGGGGCGGTCAAAGACCTGATCTTCGATCCAGTCTATTTCTTCATCTATTTTTTCGATGATTGGCATGTAATTCATCACGATTGAATCAATGATCTTGTACAGCAGATGGTCTGCGCCATCTTGCGAATAGCGCGGGTCGCGCTGGCAGGAAGCCCATGTTTCATCTATGGATGTTACAGGGTTGTCGTGATGTGTGATGACGTAATTGCGCCCGAGGAAGATATCCAGTTCATCGATTTCGGTATCCCACGGCTCGGTAGCTTTAACCAGATGCATGTAGTTTAGTACGATGTAAAGATAGTCGCCCCAATCATCTATTTTGGGCGCGTGGGTTTGCTGGAGCGCATCTTCGATGGCGAGGTGGTGAAACCCGAAACTTTGCAAAACGGGCAAGGCTGTTTCAGGCGGTTCGGATGTAAAATCAACCCAAAGAAGGCCCCTTCGGTCTCGGAGCAAGCTGGGGAATTCAGATGGGGGAATCTCGGTGCGGACAGGTTTGCCGGGGCTAAAAAAGAGCGAGCGGATCAAAGTTGGCCTCCAAAATGTGGATTTTTGACTATTTTCAAGTATAAAATCAATTATCTTGAAGTAAATATTGAAAATATTGAATTGATACTTGACAAAGTTGAAAAAGCGCCTATAATTTTATTAGAAACGTAGAGAAAATATTGAGTTTTTGGCTTTGGCGACTGTTTTCCTTTTATTTACAAAATGGAGAAGTACCATGAACAATTTTCAAACTAACGATCTGCTGGATATGGCCAAGGATAAAAATCAGGAAGATGTGGATTCTCAGTTATTCCTGAAAGCCACGCAAAGCCCTTCTTTCAATGGAACGCGCTGGCTGGCTGGCCTTGGGGCCTGGATGGTTGCAAGAGGTGAAAAACTTCAGGCTCGTTATACTACATCTTTGCGATCAAATCAGTTGGGGTTTTCACAAACCAAAGCCAAAAAAGCCAGAGCCCATTAATTTCACAAAATCAGGACTTTCGCTCGGAGTGCAAAATCTCCCGATTTTGCCAAAGTCAGGAGACTTTGGACTCCGTAAAAGCGTAAGTCCTAAAAATATAACCTAAAAAGTTGCCACATCATAGGAGAAACGAAACCATGCGACCCGCGCCCACCATCTGCCCGATCTGCCAATCTGAATTGGAAGTTGCCCGATTGCATTGCTTATCTTGTGATACTTCCATTGAAGGCCATTTTGCGATGGGGCAATTCTCGAATTTGACTCCCGATCAATTGGAGTTCGTGTTCACCTTTGTGCGCTGTGAAGGCAAGATCAACCGCGTGGAGCAGGAACTTGGGGTCTCGTATCCAACCATTCGCAACCGCTTGCACGAAGTCATCCGCGCATTAGGGTATGAGCCTGGCAAGGATGAACCCGTTGAGATTACCCAGGATAAACGCAATACCATTCTCGAAGACCTCAGCGCGGGAAAAATCAACGCTGAGGAAGCCACGCGCTTATTACGCGGTGAAGAGGAGAAATAACCATGTCTAAAAATATTTCTGCAGGACGAACCCCAAAAATTATGATTGAGTCGATTGGCGGCGATTTGAGCCTCGTCGGCTGGGAGGGGGATGAGATTCTCCTCAAAGCGGATGAAGATGAAATGCGCGTCAATCAGGATGGTGAGCAGGTGACTATTTCCTGTGATGATGATCTCGCTCTGCGCGTGCCCAAGGCTGCTTCCATATTGATCGGGCACATCGGCGGCGACGCATCCATCCGCAGTTTGATGGGCGACATTGAATTGAAGGAAATCAGCGGCGACCTTTCCCTGCGCGATGTGAATTCGGTTTCCATTGAAACGGTTCATGCGGACTTTAGCCTGAGAGGCGCGCGAGGGCATTTGTTTATCAAAAGCGCCAACAGCGACGTATCCATCCGCGACGTGGACGGGAATGTAACCCTTGAAACCGTCGCTGATGATCTGGCTCTGCGCGATGTGCGCGGAAACGTCAGCGCGAAGGTGGCGGAGGATGTGGTCATGTATTTGACTCCGCAGGCGGGCAATACCTATTCGGTCACTGCTGGCGACGATATTTTATTGGTGATGCCGCCAAAGACGAATGCAACCCTGACCCTCAATGCCGATGAGATTGATATTGAATGGAAAGGCATTGAAAATGATGAAGAAGCCACCAGCCGCGTGGTGACACTGGGCGATGGTTCTGCTTCCATTACATTGAATGCAGGCGGAGACATCCGCGTGAGCAATCAATCGGATGCGGGTGAATCGGCTGAGGATTTCGGCAACTTCGCAGGCATCGGCATGGACTGGTCTGGGTTTGGGGAGCGCATTTCACAACGCGTGAATCAGGCAACTCAACGCGCTCAACGCAAAGTGGAGGAAGCCGCACGTCGCATCGAACAAAAGACTCGCGAAGTAGAACGCCGCGCTGGCCGTGGTAAAGTTGCTTTGGAAGTTGGCCGCTGGAATTGGGACTTCGCTCCCAAGGGAGTACCCATGCCGTCCAAATCCCAGGCCTCTGATGAAGAACGTCTTGCGATCTTGAAGATGTTGCAGGAAAAGAAGATTACTGCTGAGGAAGCCGAAAAACTACTGGCAGCATTGGAAGGAGGTTCTTAATGTCATCGGAAGAGCGCAAGAAAATTTTGCAAATGGTTGCGGATGGAAAGATCAGCGCGGACGAAGCCGCCACGTTGATGCGCGCATTGGATGAATCTGCCGAGGAGGAAGTTCAAGTCTTCGAAGCGGGTTCAGGCATGGGCGGGGAGAGAAGCGATGCTTCAGAGTTCGATCAAGTTCGGCGGCGCGCGAATCGCTTTTCTGGCGCATTCCTCTGGATCGGAATCATCTTCACGGTCTTGAGCGCGTGGGCGATGTTTGGCATTCAACAAAATGCAGGGACAAACTTCTGGTTTTATTGCATGAGTATGCCGCTGTTCCTGGGAATTTTATTTACTGTAATGGGCGCAGGCAGCCGCACTTCGCGCTGGATGTATGTGAATGTGGATCGTTCGCATCAGGAGGAATGGCCGAGGAATATTACGGTTGCGCTTCCGCTTCCGCTGGGGCTGGCTGGCTGGTTCCTGAAAAATTTCGGCAGCCGAATTGAAGGGCTTAAACAAACGAATGTGGATGAAATTGTGCAGGCCATTGCGATGGCGAAGAATATTACCGAGCCGTTGATCGTGCATGTGGACGATGATGACGGCGACAAGGTGCAGGTTTTTATAGGATGACAATGTCACATTTCAAAACCTTTTACCACAAAGTCCACAAAGGGTCACAAAGGAGAGCGAAATGCTAAAAACAAAGGTTTCCTTCGTGTTGTTTCGTGACCTTTGTGGTTAAAACTTTTTCAGCTTTAATGTGACAATGTCGAAATAGGATAAAAATGGAAACTCTTAAGAAGAAACCTTTATTGAGCGGGCTGTTGATTCTGTTTTTGACGGCGATGATTTTCGCCAACATTGGCGGCGGCATGTATGATTCTTTGATGCCGCTTTACCTGAAAGATTTAAACGCTTCGATCACGCAGATCGGTTTGTTTTTTACGCTGGCGCAGATCGTGCCTTTGCTGTTGCAAATTTTAGGCGGATGGGTTTCCGATACGCTGGGACGCCTGCGCGCGATTGCGATTGGCAGTGTCTTTGGGGTGATCGGTTTTATTCCGCTGATTTTTGCTGATACATGGCAGTGGCTTTTGCTGGCGGTGGCGTTTGGGGCGGTGGCTCGTGCGCTGGTGGGGCCGAGCTTTGATGCCTTCATTGCCGAGCACTCCTCCGAGGAAAATCGCGGCAAGGTCTTTGGGATTTCGCAGGCAATTTTTATGATCGTTGCTGTTGTAGGCCCGCCATTGGGCGGTTGGCTGGCAGGGACGTACGGGTTTAAGTTGATGCTCTCGGCGGCTGGCATTTTTTACTTTATCGCGATGCTGATGCGCTTGAGCATGGCGCGCGAGGCGGCAAAAACCGCAACGGCAAAGACGGAGAAACTTTCTTTCAGCGGATTGAAAACCAATCTGGTCTCGATGTTCGCCCTTGTTTTTTCAGGCGGACTCATTACGTGGATGCTGATCACCGATGGGCTGCGCGATACTTCTTTTCAGCTTTCAGGAAATCTATTCCCTGTTTACATGCAGGAGATTGGCGGACTGTCACTCCAGCAGATCGGCTGGGTGATGTCGTTCTTTGGCCTGGCGATGATGTTGACCACCATCCCTGGCGGCTGGCTTTCGGACAAGGCTGGCGAACGGGTAGGTATTGCGCTTGGTATGGTGTTGATGTCCAGCGCGTTGTTCGTTCTGGTCAACATCCCTGCGGGCAATCAGTGGATGTATTATCTGGGCTGGGGGCTGGCAGGCATGGGCGCGGGCGTTTCTGCCCCTGCATATCAATCGTTGATCAGCAAGGCTGTGCCTGAGAAAAACCGAGGCATGGCATTTGGTTTGTTTAGCACCAGTTTGGGCATTATTTCCCTGCCCGCCCCGTGGATCGGCGCACAGATGTGGGATCGCGTTGGCCCGACATTTCCTTTTACTGTGACCGCAATCGTTTTATTGATTTCGGTGATCCCGATCTGGATCAAGTTCAAACTTCCCAAAGACGGTGAAAAAACTACGGAAGAATCAGCGGACGAGAAATTATCCGTTGTTGCTAGCTAAGAGACTGTTTAATAACTCACTCTTCGCAATGTCATTCTGAGCGCCAGCGAAGAATCTCTGAGAGCCTCGTAGAGACCCTTCGCTAGCGCTCAGGGAATCACGGTAGGGTGCGTAAGGAGAGTTGGTAAAATCGAGTTATTAAACAGCTTCTAA
>CAKKRM010000017.1 GCA_919902735.1 Anaerolineales bacterium
TCCAGTTGGACGGCTTCGCCGTCCCCGCCCCAGCGCAGGTAACGCAAACCGTTGGAAGGCAGGGCAAAGAGCAAATGCAAAACCGTCTTTGAATCGCAAGTTTCGTTTTTCGTTTGTCTCAAAAAGAAAATTCGTTTTTATGGGTTGGTCATTTTTTTAGCGGTGGTTTCGGCAGGCTTTTCTTTTCAATTCACTTTGTTTCTGGTTTTCAAATTGTCGGGTTTTCAATTTTAGTTTCGTCTTTTCAATTTTAGTTTTGGCGTTGGTCAAAGTTTTGGTTAATTGTCGCTTGTGATTCTTCGGCGTAATTTTTGGTCAAGTCAGTTTGGCGCAAGTTCTTTTCTTCGGCTTTGTTTGTGGTCGGTTTTGTAGGTTCTCAAAATCGGCTCGGCTTCGTTGGCAAAGTTTCAGGTTTGGTTAAGTCAGGTTTTCATAACCGATTTGATTTCTTTGGCAAAAGTTGGGGTAAATAAAAGCTTTTGATTTTTCAGCGTTTTGGCAAGTAAATTTTTGGTTCTTGCTAAAGATTAAAGTTCGTGCAATAATCTTGTCAGTTTTATGGCGGCGGTTCTGGTTTTCAATCAGCGTGTCTTGCGCAAAGCCTTCCAACAAAGCGTGCAGCGGACGGTGGGGAGTCTGCGCGGTTTACAGGCATTTTTCTGGCTTTGAGTTTTTCCCACATCTCAAGCCTTTTTCTCACCCACCCACGTCCGCCGCTAACGCAAACCGTTAGGTGCTTTCTTGCAAAACAAGGGAAACATAATGCAAAACCCATCTATCAAAATTGGATTAAATGCGCGATTGTTTCCAAACAATTGGCGACCTGTAATTCAAGAAATTGAATTTGCGCATAAAGTTGGGTTTCAAGCAATTCAACTTCCAGGCAGAGAAGATGGACTAGATGAAAAAACGCTTGGAAATTCTTTCTTGGATGTTGCCAATGCCCTTGCGAAAAATCATATTACACCTGTAATGGAAATCTTAATTCGGCTTGAAGAAAACGGGAAAACCAGTTCTGGAAAATCCCCCCTAGAAATTTTGGAAGCAAATATATCTTCTATCAGTCAACTTGGTTGTAAGCATGTTCATTGGCACTTGGCACCAAAATCGCCACAAATGGTTGATGACTATTTCAAATTTGAATCAATGCTAGTGCCGCAATTTGAAAAGGCAGTTGAAATATCAAAAACGTATAATTTTAGTTTTGGCATTGAACATAACGAACCTGAGTTTCGTCTTTTTGGTTCACCCAATCAATGCAAAACGGTTTTAGAGGCAGTCAAAGGCTTGCAATTTGTTTGGGACATGAATCACACAACTATAGATGATTTTCCAATGTTTATAAACTTGATACCCCATCTTGGCATGTTGCATATTTCCGACACTTTGTTACCAGAAGTAAATTATCACTTACCAGTAGGTCAAGGAAACATTAATTTTTCATCTTATTTTAGTCCGTTAATTTATAATGACTTTTGCGGTGTTGGAATATTAGAAATTGGCGGTTTACCAAAATCTGGAGGTTATGGGCGAGATACAGACGAAGCATTAATTGAATCTCTAAAAATGGTAAATGATGTTATTAGCAAGGTGTCTCGTAATTCATAAAGCGCACCTAACAAAGCATGCACCTGACGCTGGGGATTCTGCGGCAATCTCAGGCAGTTTTCTACGCCTTATCATTTTTCTGGCTGGACGGCTTCGCCGTCCCCGCCCCAGCGCAGGTAACGCAAACCGTTGGGCGGCTGGCTAAGGAATCGTAATAAATGTCACACTTGATAAATTTTAA
>CAKKRM010000018.1 GCA_919902735.1 Anaerolineales bacterium
TGGACGGCTTCGCCGTCCCCGCCCCAGCGCAGGTAACGCAAACCGTTGGGCGGTTTAGATCAAAACCGTCAGCAAAAAATCCGAGAATCAAAGGGCACAAAAGATAATTGTCATGCTTAAACTCCGCAAGCTCACTTATGTTCTTATCTTTGTTGCAATCATTCTGTTTTTGACACCCAGTCATGCTTTAGCTTGTAGTGGCATTACCCCGCCTTTCTGGGATGCCTACACATCAGCAACAGCGGTTTTTACGGGCAAGATTATAAGTATTGAAACGTCGTCACATGGCACTGTAAAAGTTACCTTTCAGGTCTTCAAATCATGGAAAGGACCTAATAATAATTATCTAGTTGTGACAACCTCTGGCAACCCTGCCTCCTGCGGCTTTCCATTCACAGAATTGAAGGCTGATACCTTCCTTGTATACGCCTATGGTGATGATGAACTAAGCACTCATACTTTTAGTCGCACTGCCCCTTTTTCAGTAGCGGGAGCTGATATATTGAAGTTGAATATCATTACTAATCTTGTGCCTATTGTACTGGTCAGCATTGCAATAGGATTGATAATAAGAGGCATTTTCCGTTATTTATTACACAAAAGACGGATGACACAATAATTTTTGCAGTATAGTTTACGGGAATTAATTTAAGAGAGAATGATAGCGATATTTTCAAAAACATGTACATCCGCACAACACCGCCCAACAAAGCGTGCACCCGACGCTGGGGATTCTGGCGCGATTCCAAGCATTTTTCTACGCCTCAGCATTTTCCCAGTCGGACGGCGTTCCGCCGCCCGCCCCAGCGCGGGTAACGCAAACCGTTGGGCAGTTCCTTGCAAAGCAAGAGTAAGAATAAGAAGATTTATGTCATCCTTTGTTGCCAATCGGCTTAATATCAAATCCCCAAAATGGCTATTATTCATTGGGCTAACAGGAGTGATTAATTTTTTTGTGCGTGCGTGGTTATTACTACCACCAACAAACGAAAGAACTATTTTCTTTTGGTTCGCAAAATTTTATCAAGACCTATTTTTCCCGTCATTAGCATTCCTTTCAATTGGAATAGCCCTTATTGCATTGTGGCTCTCTCGAATCACAGACAACCCAAAGGGAAAAGTCATTGCCCTAATATTGGGAATCGTAGCCTCAATAGTATGTCTTTTTCCAGCCTTTGGCACATATGCTTTCGTCACCACATCTTATGTGTTTGAAGATATTAAGCATAATGGCTATTATCAGTAGTTCACGAAAACGCAACATGGGTATTGCGGCAAACGACATCA
>CAKKRM010000019.1 GCA_919902735.1 Anaerolineales bacterium
ACCGGCAACTAAAATGCACATCCCACCCTCACTCAAACACAAAAAATTCTTCTATCTCTGGCTCGGACAACTCATTTCGATTACAGGAACCCAGATGCAGATCTGGGCTTTATTTTGGCACATCAACCAATTGAATCATAACCCCATCGCGCTGGGTGGCATCGGCGTGGCGCGGATTTTGCCCGTTATCGTTTTCTCGTTGATCGGCGGCGCGCTGGCTGACTCAATGGACAGGCGTAAAGTCCTGTTTGTGACTCAATCCTTCGCCGCGCTTCTTGCCCTAACCCTGGGCCTGCTCACCCAATTTGGGCATGTCACCATCTGGCACATTTACTTTATCACCGCGTTGCAGGCCGTTGCGGTTGCGTTTGACGGCCCCTCACGTCAGGCTTTGGTCCCCAACCTGCTCCCGAAAAAAGACCTGCCCAACGCCTTTAGCATGACCTTCACTTCGTTTCAAATTGGCTCGGTGCTTGGCCCAGCCTTGAGCGGAGTTGTGATTGCGTTTGCAGGCCAGGCGGCCGTTTATTATTTCAATGGGTTTTCTTTTATCGCAGTGTTGTTCGCTTTATTCATGATCGGGAATGTCCCGCAATCCTTTGCGGAAAAATCCGCAGGCGTGAGCATCGAGTCGATTCGTGAGGGAGTTAATTTCATCCTTGGCAAGCCTGTCATTTTTTCCACCATGATGCTGGACTTTGTCGCAACCTTCTTTGCTTCCGCCAATACATTGATGCCGATTATTGCAACCAGCGTGTTGAAAGTGGGAGTCGTGGAATATGGCTACCTCTCCGCTGCCCCTGCCGTGGGAGCCGTGCTGGCCGCCTTGATTATTTCGCAGATAAAAGAACTCCGCAAACAAGGCCCGTTGTTTTTAGGCGCGGTCATCATCTTTGGGATTGCAACGGTCATCTTTGGAGCAACCAAATTATTCATCATTGCATGGCTTGCCATCGCCGCCACCGGCGCAGCGGACGGAGTCAGCACCATCATCCGCAACACCATCCGCCAGTTGCAGACCCCCGATCATATCCGCGGACGGATGACCAGCATCAATCAAATTTTCTTTCAGGGTGGGCCGCAGCTTGGTGAAATTGAAGCGGGCACAGTTGCCCAATTTTTCGGCGCGCCTTTCGCCGTTATCAGCGGGGGAATTGGCTGCATCCTTGGCACATTCTATATTATTTGGAAGTGGCCCCACCTGATGAAATACAACGGCGACGAGCCCATCCTCGCTGGCGCAACAGCGGATTAACCAACCCTCGCCAAAAAATCCATTTGATGTGCAATGTATACCAATTCCCCGCGTTCGACCTGAGCGTGGCGTTCTTTTAACCAATTCGCAAATACATTTGAATCCAAATTAACATTTCCCCTAAGCGACTCTTCAAAGAAATGCAAAATGAAATGCAGGAAGTACGCCTCGTCCGCTGGATACTTTCCATTTCTGGCATACACAACCCAGTCTGAAGAACCCGCTGCCAGCACCTCTGCGCCCCCTTTGAGTAAATGACCGAACAAATGCCGCCCTGCTCGGCTATCTCCGCCTGTGGGCCGCGCATCCATCGTCGCATGATACAACCGCACGATCTGTGTATCCAGCATTGAATTAATCGTCGGCTCCAAAGAAGTCATACCATCGAAATTAATGGTCAGCCACGCCAGATTTTTCGTGAGCGCAAGCAGCTTCGGCATACTTTCAGGCAGCGGTATTAAATCCAAAAAAGCGTGCGCAATCAACAGGTCGGCAGGCACGGGATTTTTTTGGATGAAATCGAAAACGTCTGCACACTCAAAGCGGATGTGAACATCGCGAGTCTGGTCGAACACCCATAGTTGATCCTCCCCGCCTCTTTCCACGCTCATGCCTGTTTCCATCGCCCAGCGCTGAATCCACTCCCGGGCTGTTTCGACATTTTCAGCCAGCTCATCCACGAGAACATAATCAACTTTTTGAACAACATCCCAGCGAAGCAGGCGAATGAGCATGGTTCCGATTCCCATGCCAACCTCGATAATACGAATCGGCGATTCGGGCAAATTGGCCTTCAAGGCTTCAAAGACAATTCGATTAAGGGCGCGATCGTCCACGCTTTGCTTGGAGAGTAGGTAATGCGGGAAGGAATATTCCATGGTTATTCGGAGTCCAAAAACTCCCAGCTGCTTAAAGCCGGACAACACGCGCCATCGGCCATCCGCATAAGCGCTACGATTTTAAATTGTCAATGCGCAGGTTTTTTACGATTTCTGTTTGTCAATCCATAGAAGAACCAGCATGACGGCTTCCACTACCAGGGCGTAATACCCTGTGGCCGAACTCGTGCCAGGGCTAAATGTTTTTTCGCCCATAATGCCCCACAGCGACATCGTCAACACCGTATAGCCAACCAATACCCACCAGACAAGTTTTTTACGCTCCTGAAAAAATGGGATGGGCAGGATGTACGCGCCAAGTAAGCCCGCAAACCCCAGGCCGTTAAGCGTGAACATGATGTCCGGAAACAAAGTGACATGCAGGAAAGTCGTGGCGAGGTTGCTGATGACAATGCCGATGCGGGTATTGGTAAGTTTCATGGGTAATCTCCTTTGGTTGATTAACTAACCTTACGCGAAACGTCCCGAAGGTTCTCGTAATTCAAGCTTGCTTTCCAGGCAAACCTTCGGGACGGTGCGTAACATCAGTGATTAAAAGACGATTTAGATTGTCTTAATCGTACCAGTGATTTCCTTCCGGGTTCCAATAGAGCATTTACCGCGCGCCAAGGGCGCTGGCGCCCTCATCATCAGGCGGGTTTTCGATCAGGTGTTTCATCTCGGCCAGCACAGCCCTGTGAATGGCGGCTGTATCATTCGTCCCCAAATCTTTGACATAAATCGGCCTGCCAATCTGAATCGTGATCGTGACGGGCTTTTCGCCAAAGATAATCATGCCAAGCAATTGCAGGGCGGTGGTTAGTTTTTCTTTTTCTTCCCTCGTCTTTTTTATTTTCAATAACCAGTGCCCCGCATACTTTTTCGCTAGTACGTTGCGAACCAGAACTGGCAGTATCGCCGCGTTCGGAGCCAGGCGGATAAATACCCCCACGCTATCCGTCCACGCTTGCAGCGCTTCAACTGCCCCAGGGTGTACATCAGGGTCGGGTTCAATTTGACCAGCGGGGAAGGTCAGCGTTGCGCCGCCTGATTTCAAATGCGCGCTGACCTGACGCACAAGCGTCATTCTTTTTGCGGCATCGTCGTGTACGTAAAATAATTGCGCCGTTGTGTTTGGCAGGGCGTTCAGGAAAGGACGGTCAAGCGCGATGATGTGCAGGTCTTTTCGGTTCAGCGCTGCAAAGAGCGCCACGGTGTCCGCCATGCCTGGGTGGTTGGATAATGCCAGAAACGCCGAATCAGGAATTCGGTCCGCGTTGATGATGCGCAGGTCGTTTACATAGCGGCGGACGAGATTCCAGCCGCCTGCCACGAGGCCATGCGAACCGACGACTTCGTCATATTCCACAACATGGCTTGCAAAAATTTGCGCGGGTTTCAGGAAAAGCATTCGCAGCAAACGCGCCAGCAGTGGATGATCCTGCCAGCCAAATGACGCGACGAGGTCATCGAGGTTGATATGTGTGAGGGTTTCAAAGTTTGAGGTCATTCGGGTTCCGTTGAAAAATGCAGGGGATAGCCTTCCATGCCCGCGGCATGATGCGCGTGTTGGATTCGTTTTTCCGCTTCCCTACGCGGCAGGGATTGAACATACGCAGAGCCTTTGATGTGCGCGACGAGCATGATCTCGGCGGCGCGGTCATTGGAGAGAAAGAAAATTACTTTCAGAACTTCCACTACAAAATCCATCGGCGTGACATTGTCGTTGTGGATGATGATGCGGTAGAGCGGCTCAAGCTCGGTTTCGACGATTTCGATGATCTCGATTTCAGGGATGATTTGCAAATTCATTTTAATTCGTCAGTTTTTCAATTTCGTTTTCAGTCAATTCAATATCCGCCGCTGCAAAATTTTCGCGGATGTGTTTTGGGTTGGCAGACATTGGAATGGTGATGACTCTCGGCTGTGAGATGACCCACGCCAGCCCAATTTGAAAGGTTGTCGCCCCATGCGCTTCGGCAATTGCCTCGAGCGTTTTGTTTGAGCCCAGCCTGCCCTCGTCAATGGGGGAGTAAGCGGTCAGAAGAATATCGTTTTTCTGGCAATATTCCAGCATCCCGTTTTTGACATACGAACGGTCGGATAAACTGTACGGAACCTGGTTTGTAATGATGGGCGTTTCAGAAAGCGCCTGCGATTCTTTGAGCAGTTTCAAATTGAAATTGCTCACGCCAAGGTGTTTTACTTTTTCATCGCGCACCAGCTTGTTCAATGCGCGGAACGTGTCCGCGAGCTTCATTCCCGCCGAAGGCCAGTGGATGAGATACAAATCCACATAATCCGTTTGCAGTCGGCGCAGGCTGTTTTCACAGGAACGAAGAACCTCGTCATATTGAAGATGAGACGGCGTGACTTTGGTGGTGATGAACAACGCTTCTCTCTTAATCTGTGAGTTGCGGATTGCCCTCCCAAGCAGTTCCTCCGCGTGACCATTGGCATACATCTCGGCGGTATCGAAGTGAGTGTAGCCGATTTCCAATGCAGAGTGGAGAGCTGCCGTCGAAATAGAATCAGTGGTCGGGTCGGCAGAGGAGCCGCCGCCTATCTTCCAGGTGCCGAATCCAATTTTGGGGAGGGTCAGGTTGGGGATGGAATCAAATTTCATGATTTGAAATTATCAGTAGTTCACGAAAACGCAACATGGGTATTGCGGCAAACGACATCAGC
>CAKKRM010000020.1 GCA_919902735.1 Anaerolineales bacterium
GCCAGACCAAGAATCAGGCCCGAAACGATCGTCACTTCATAGGATTCGAAAATATCAGCAGCCATACCAGCACAGTCGCCGACGTTATCGCCTACAAGGTCTGCGATCACGGCGGGATTGCGCGGATCATCTTCAGGGATGCCCGCTTCTACTTTACCGACAAGGTCTGCGCCAACGTCAGCCGCCTTGGTAAAGATACCGCCGCCCACACGCATGAACAGCGCAAGCAGGGTTCCGCCAAAGCCAAAGCCGAGCAGGGCATCCGGAGCGGCAATGCCGAGGATGATGAAGATGATCGTGCCGCCGAGCAAACCCAAACCATCGGTGAGCATACCGGTGATCGTGCCTGCGCGATAGGCAATACGAAGCGCTTCACCGAATGATCTTTTGGAAGCTGAAGCGACACGGACATTTGCTTCCACAGCCATTCGCATACCGAGCTGGCCGACTGTGAGCGAGAAGAAAGCGCCCATAATAAAAGCTAGACCGCGTGCAATGCCAATCCACAACTTGAGTTGAGCATCGGTCATGCCTTGGAATCGTTCCTGCGCCTCAGGAGAAGGCGGAACAATATATACTGACAGAAACAACGCAATGGTCAAAACGCCAATCAATGGCAAAATGGAACGGAACTGCTTTTGCAAATACGCATTCGCGCCATCCTTGATCGCATTCCAAACTTCCTGCATCTTTTCAGTGCCTTTGTCTTCGCGCAGGATTTGGTTTCGAAGGAAGACCGCATACAAAAGGCCGATAATGGCAACGCCAAACACAACCCAGATTGCGACCGCTTCAAAATCTTGAAGTCCTTGCATATAATACATTTGAGTATATCCTCCGGGGGAAATAAAAAATATGGGCTTTCGCCGATTAAGCACAGGGATTTTACAGGCGCACCATGAATGTGTCAAGAAATGCGGGCGTTACGCAATTCCAACTATTCCGGTCAGATTTCCAACAACTCTTTTACGGATTGAAAAACCGCTTCGCGCTTAACTGTCACCTGCTCGCCGTTTGTGAGATTCTTTATCGCCACCGAATCATTCGCCGCCTCGTCAGGGCCAACTGTCAGCGCGATCTTCATTTTCATCTTGTCTGCAAATTTGAATTGCTTCTGCAATTTGACAGGTTCAGGATAAACCATCACATTAATCCCAGCGCTGCGTAATTGCGCGGCCAGCTCGAATGACTTCATCCACATCGACTCATCGAAGACAGTCACCAATATCTCAGCAGGCGTGGGGATGAATTCAGGCAGGAGTCCATTTTCCTGCAAAATAATGCCCATCACCACATCCCCCATCGCAAAGCCAACACCAGAGAGCGGCTGCCCGCCCACATCTGCAAGCAAATTATCATAGCGTCCGCCACCGAGGATGGCGCGCTTCAAGGAACCGCTTGTTTCAAACGCCTCAAAGACTGTGCCTGTGTAATACAAAAGCCCGCGCATAATGTTCGGGTCGAATTTGACATACTCCTTCACACCCAAAGCTTCCAGCGCGGCGAAGAGACGGGTCAACTCATCGCTTTTTTTCCATAAGTCAAAATCGCCAAGAATATCCTTCAAACCATCCACTTGAACCTGAGTCAAACCAAGCTCAAACGCGTATGCTTCCCATTTGGCGGGTTCCATTTTGGAACGGCGGTCCACAAGGTTTGAGACTTCGAGACGCTTATCGGGTGCGACACCCAGCGCGTCGAATTCAGATTCCATCAGGCGGCGATTGTTTACGAAAATAGTAGCAAGCTGAGGGTTAAGTCTGACCGAGCGCAGGAATGTCGCAGCAATCGCGATCAATTCCGCATCGGCCTCTGGTGAGTTGACTCCCAGCATGTCAATATTCCATTGGAAGAATTCACGCGAACGTCCCTTTTGCGGCGACTCATATCTCCAAAACGGACCGAACGACCACCAACGCACGGGGTACGTGAGTTCGCCTTGTTTTGCCGCAATCATACGCGCAAGGCTCGGCGTGAGTTCGGGGCGCAGCGTAACAAAGTCTCCCCCGCGATCTTGAAACGTGAAGGACTGTTTTTTGACAAGTTCCTCGCCAGACTTCGCCGCGTACAGGTCAATCGTTTCGATGAATGGAGCATCCCATTCCTGATAACCAAAAGCCTGAGACGCGGCGCGCATTTTTTCATAAATGAAATTGCGCAGAGACATTTGCTCAGGGTAAAATTCTCTCGTGCCTTTTACAGATTGTATTTTGCTCGCCATGGTTGCTCCAGTGCGCGAATTCTATCATGGGTTTTGGAAACGCCTTCAAAATTCAGCCAATGAATTTTGAATTGATTTTGGTATAATCACAAGACAATTTTAAGTAGTGACGACTAAGCCCTGCGGGTTAGTCGTCTATTATGTGAGCGACTGAAATGTCACTACTTCGGCAATGTCACATTAAGTTTGAAACCAAAGAACAAAACCACAAAGGGGACGAGGTAACACGAAGGCAACCTTGATTTTAGCATTTTGCTCTCCTTTGTGCCCCTTTGTGGACTTTGCGGTAAAGGTTTTGAAATGTGACCTTTCAAACTACTTACAGGAGAGACAAATGAAAATTGATTATCAGGAACCCAGCAAAGACCTGCTGATGCGGATTGACATCCACGAAAAATACGGCTCCGCCAACATCGATGTTTGGACGAACGACCTGCTCAAACCCCAGGCTGGCATGAAAATTTTGGATGTGGGCTGTGGCGCGGGCAAATTGAGTTTTCTATTTAATGAGTACACCAAAGGCGGCGCACAGATTACTGGCGGAGATTTTTCGGAAGAACTGCTCGAAAAAGCCCGCGCAAAGAACAAGGAAGTCGGCGCCAATATTGACTTTCAATTTTTAGACTTTAACCAGCCCTTCAAATTTGCGGACAATACATTTGATTTATGCACCAGCGCGTTTGCCATCTATTACGCCTCCGATCTGGACTTTACATTTGGCGAGGCTCATCGAGCGCTTGCCACTGGCGGACGGCTTTTCGTCTCCGGCCCACTGCCCGAGAACAAGCAGATGTTCTACGACATCATCAAGGAAGCCACGAGGGCAGCCATTCCGCCCATGCCAGGTTCTTCACGCTTCAAAGGTGACATCTTTAACACGATTGATAAAATTTTCGCCAAGGCCGAGTTGCACAAATTCGAGAACCACCTCACCTTCCCGGAAGTTGCGCCGTTCATTGATTACGTCCGCGCTTCGTTGGGCGAGGATCGCAAACTGTGGACATCCATGTTCAATGGCAAGGATGAGTACGAAGCCCTGATCGGCAAGATCGAAGCTGTGGCAAAGAAATGGTTCGACCGCGACGGCAAATTGGTAATGACCAAAGTTGTCGGCGGAATTTTGGCGACAAAATAAAACCGACGATGGAGGATAGACCATAGACGAAAAAACCATCGTCCGCGGTCCATCGTCCATCGTCCAATCCTATGAACTTCTTCGGAAAACGAATCCTCTTCCTCGGCGCGCACCCGGACGATATTGAAATCGGCTGCGGAGCGCTTTTGCATAACATCGTCCAAAAGACGGATGTTTTGTGCGTCACACTTTCTGACAACCAGAAAAACCCAGACCTGAAAAATGTCAAAGGCGAACATTTGAAGTCTATGCAAATGCTGGGGGTGGTGGAAGAAAAAATCATGTTTGGGCCGTTCAATACCCGCGTCTTTCCAGACTCGCGGCAGGAAATTCTCGAATATTTCCTCAAACTTCGCAAAGATTTTCAACCTGACCTGATCTTCACCCACTCCAAACAGGATGTCCACCAGGATCACAACACGATGACGGATGAAGCCCTGCGCGCATTTCGCGGCATCACCGTGTTGGGTTTTGACGTTGTCCGCTCTTCCTACGGATTCTTCCCGCATTTTTTGGTGGAAGTGACCGAAGAAGATGTGAATAAAAAGATCGAAGCGTTGGCAGAATACGAAACCTATCGCGACCGATACTACTTTAACAGTGAATTGACCCGCTCCATCATGATTCGGCATGGCGCGCTGGCGGAACGTCCGTTTGCAGAGGGATTTGATATTTTGAGGATCGTGGGGAAATTCGGAGAGTAGAGACTCGCAATTCACTTCATTCACCATCATCATCCTGCTGATTTTTAGAAACTCCCGCAGGATGTTTTTTTATTAACTCACCTTACGCGAAACGTCCCGAAGGTTCTCGTAATTCAGGCTTGCTTTCCAGTCAAACCTTCGGGACGGTGCGTAACGTCAGTTAGTAACTCACCTTACGCAGTAATGGTATGTCGTTGCGAGGACGCTCTTGTTCTTTGTCCGAAGCAATCTCCTAACCGTCTCGGAGATTGCTTCGCCGCTAAAACCAAGTGCGCGGCTCGCACATCGTCCCCGAATGGGGAACGACATCACTTTTTCTCAAAACTGCATAAGGTGAGTTATTAATGGGTGCGCTAAAAGTTTGTAGATGAGTTTTCAAAAAAGAGCCTCTGAGATAGGCT
>CAKKRM010000021.1 GCA_919902735.1 Anaerolineales bacterium
ATTTTACCTCACACACCTGAACCCAACCCCAGGGCTGAAATAAGTGGGCGTGGCATTGTTGCGAACCCACACGCGCAAATCCATATCGTAGGTGTCTTTCGAGCCGCCGCGCATGAAGCGGTAGTGCATCCCTTCGTACACGTCGCCCGTCCACTGCCAGACGTTGCCTGCCATGTCGTAGAGTCCGTAGGGGCTGGCGGAGTTGACGGTTTGAAAACCGTCGTACACGTTACCGTTGTAGAAACCAACGGGGCTGGTGCGCGAACCGAAGGAACTCATGTCTTCAAACGGGTCGCGGCTGGAGTAGAAGTTGGCATTCTCGCGCAGGATTTCATCACCCCACGGGAAGGGACGTTCGTCTGTGCCGCGGCCCGCTTTCTCCCACTCCATTTCAGTGGGTAGGCGGGTTTCGTAATATTGGCAGTAGCCCCACGCGCCAAACCAGGTGACGCTGGTCATTGGGTGATTTGCATAGCCAGATTGAACAGTGAATGTCGAGCCGTCAAATTTGATTCGTTGGGATGGATCGTCGAGCGGGATGAAGAGCCAATTGCCCGCTTCGATTCTTTCTTCGTGCTTGGTTCCGTTATACTCGTCGCCTGGGTAAAAGCTGACGATTTTTCCGCTGTCCATTTTTACAGTGTCATCCGCAAATGCTGCGTTGAGAAAGTCTGCGTATTGTGCGGCGGTCACATCTGTGACCATGATCTCGTAGGCGTCGGTGGATGCGATTTCATCGAATTGCCCGAAATGAAATTCACCCGCTGGCACTTGCGCCCATGTGTTCGGGTCAATGCCCGTGTCGAAGGCGGGGATCGGAGCGTTTAAATCTACGGGGGCGCAAGAGGCCAATAAAGCGGTAGCAACTATCAGTGTAAGAAAGAAGCGTTTCATCCATCCACCCCCTGCGCGAGTTCGTGGTCAAGTTCTTCGATCCAGCGTCCCTTGTTTTTGAAGAGATCAGTCAAACGATAGACCATCAGCGCGGCGAGGATGACCAGCAACATGCCGAGGCCAAAGTCAATGGCGTACATCAAGCCGTTGACCAGCGGCTGCTGTTCGGCTTCGGTAACGAAGAGCCGTTTCATTTCAAAAATGGTGACTGCGCCGAAAGCGATGTCTGAAAGGATGATGATGCCCCATCCATACCACTGGCGCAGTTTGCCTTTGAAGCCGTTCATATCGCCGAAGTAAAGAAGGATGATGGTGGCGATGATGGCGGAGAGAACGTGCCAGTGACCCGTCAACTCGA
>CAKKRM010000022.1 GCA_919902735.1 Anaerolineales bacterium
GGAAGATCAGGTCGTTGCCGCCGCCGTGGATGTCGATCTGTTCGCCGAGTTCGGCAAGGTTCATGGCCGAGCATTCGATGTGCCAGCCCGGACGGCCTTTGCCCCAGGGACTGTCCCATGAAATTTCACCTTCCTTGGCGGCTTTCCATAAAGCGAAGTCCATGGGGTGATCTTTGGCTTCGCCCACTTCGATGCGCGCGCCCGCTTGCATGTCGTCGAGCTTGCGGCCTGAGAGGCGGCCATAGTCAGCATCACTGGTGACGCTGAAATAAACATCGCCATTGGATGCGGGGTAGGCGTGTTCTTTTTGAATCAAGCCTTCGATGAATTGGATGATGAGCGGCATGGTCTGGCTGACCTGAGGGTTGGATGTGGCAGGAAGAACATTTAAACTGGCGAGGTCTTTTGCGTAATCTTCGATGTAGCGTTGTGAAAGTTTGAGCGGGTCTTCCTTGAGTTGTTTGGCGCGGTTGATGATCTTATCGTCCACGTCTGTGTAGTTCATGACGTGCCTGACGGTGTATCCGCGATATTCCAAATAGCGGCGAATGATGTCGAAGACGAGCGCAGACATGGCGTGGCCAACGTGCGCGTCGTTGTAGACGGTAACGCCGCAGACGTACATTTTGACGAGGTTGGGTTCGAGGGTTTGAAATTCTTCGGTCTTGCGGGTGAGGGTGTTGTAGATTTTCAGCATGTTTTTTTATTTACCACAAAGTGTCACAAAGGCGGCGCACTGAGCTTGTCGAAGCGTCACGAAGGAGGGATTTTTGTTTTGTGTGTCTATTATACACAGTTGATATGAAGTGAACGTGGCTGAATGAGATTTTTGAAAAAAGAATTTTCCGTCATTGCGAGGCGGTTCTCTTCCGCCGACACTTGCGCCGCACTGCGTTTGTTGCAGTGCGGCGAGCAATCCCTTGCATAATTGGAGATTGCTTCGGCAGGAAAACCAGGCGCCTGCCTCGCAATGACGATAATCTTTATTGTGGCAGCACTAAAGGGGAATCCATGAAGGGGTGTTCGACAACGTGGACGGGCAGGCAGTAGGCGTGGGAGATGGCTTCGGCGGTGAGGACTTCGCGGGGGGAGCCGATGGAGGTGAGATGTCCGCCGACGAGCAGGGCAACCCTGTCTGCGTAACGGGCGGCGAGGTTGAGGTCGTGCAGGGCGATGAGCACGGCGAGGTTTTCGGCGTGCGCCAGCTCGCGGATCAACTCCAACAGGCTGACTTGATATTGCAAATCCAGATGCGCGGTGGGTTCATCGAGCAACAGAATAGGCGTGGATTGGCACAGAGCTCGGGCAAGCAGAACGCGCTGTGCCTCTCCACCTGATAATTCACCGACGCGGCGATCTGAAAATGCCAAAGCGTTGACCTTGCTCAACGATTGGCGAGCCAGCTCTTCGTCGAGGGAAGAGGCGTTGCCTAAAAATCCAAGATAGGGCGTGCGTCCCATCAAGACCGTCTCCCAGACGGTGAAGGCGGGCGGCAATGAAATCGCCTGCGGGACAACGGCCATGTAGCGCGCGCGTTGCATCGGGTCGAGTGCATGGAAGTCATCGCCGTTTGTGCGGATTTGTCCTGTGGATGGAACGACGCCGCTCGCCGCGCGGATGATGGTGGACTTGCCCGCGCCGTTCGGCCCGATGAGCGCCAGCACTTCGCCATGCTTCACATCGAAGGAAACATCGTGCAGGACTTGGTGTCCCTTGTAGGAGACGGAGAGATTTTGGATTTTTAGCATCACCAATATCCTTGATTCTTTGCCGTCCGCAAAACCCAGAGGAAGAAGGGTGCTCCGACCAATGATGTGATAATGCCGACTGGAATTTCCTGTGGCGCGAGGACGATACGCGCGACTACATCTGAAACCAATAAAGCGGATGCGCCGCCGATGATCGAAAGCGGGATCAGGCGACGATAATCCCCGCCGAACCATAACCGAATCACATGCGGGACGACGAGGCCGATAAAGCCGATGATGCCAGAGAAAGCAACGGCGGCGGCGGTGGCAAGGGATGCGGCGATGAGTAAAATCGTTTTTGTGCGGGTGACGTTCAAACCGAGCTGCTGGGCCTGGTCATCTCCGAATTGCAGAAGATTTAATCTGTGACCGTTGATGAGCAGGATGCCAAGCCCGATCACAATATAAGGAAGGATGGCGAGGATAGCCGTCCAGCCTGCCTGGCTTGCTCCGCCAAGAAGCCAGCCCAGCGCGCGGCGGACTTCGCTTGTGGAACGCAGCATGAGGAAGGATGTCAACGAGGTGGCGAAGGAGGAAACCGCAACACCCGCGAGAATCAAATTTGTGGTGGGGACGGTTCGCCCGACGCGTGCGAGGAAATATACAACAAAAATTGTGAGCAATGCCGCAATAAACGCAGACATTGGAATTGCCATCAACCCCCAGAAAGAATAAGGCCATTGAATGGACATGGCGATGACCGCGCCCAGCCCCGCGCCAGATGCCACGCCGATCAGGAATGGGTCTGCTAATGGATTGCGGAACAAGCCTTGATAGGCCGCGCCGCTTCCACTCAATGCGGCGCCTGTCAACGCAATCAGGACGGTACGCGGTAAACGTATTTGCCAGATGATGAAGGTGAAAGTCTCATCACCCAGGCCGCGCAGAATCTTCCACAACTCTGCTGGAGAAATAAATACAGAGCCGATCGCGAGGCTGAGAATGAAGGCGATCAGAAGAAGGAAGAAAGAGGAAAGATAGGGCTTGGGTTTCATGGGGGGAGTAGACAGGTAAACAAGTATACACGTGCCAACTTATTTACCTGTCTACCTGTTTTACTTGTTTACCTACTTCGACAATGTCACATTTCAAAACCTTTTACCACAAAGTTCACAAAGGGTCACAAAGGAGAGCAAAATGCTAAAACCAAAGGTTTCCTTCGTGTTACTTCGTGTCCTTTGTGGTTAAAAACTTTGGTTTCAGCCTTAATGTGACATTGTCAAACTACTTACTCAAACACACCGGGATGCAGAATCTTCGCCAACGCTTCGAGGCCATCCACGAGACGGGGGCCGGGGCGGCTGATGAGGTTATCGTCAATCGGGAATATCTGGTTGGATTTCACGGCTTCGATGCTTTCCCAACCAGCGCGCTCCAAAACGGATTCGGGAGTGACGCCCCACACCGAGTCGCCGAGGATGATGATGGATGGATTCTCGACCACGATCTGTTCGAGGCTGAGTTGGGGATACGCGTCACTTGCCACGCTGCCAACATTGAATCCGCCTGCGCGTTCGATCAACAATTGACCGAAGGTGCCCGGGCCATACGTATACGGCTTGGATGGGTCGGAGGCGTCAATTTCGTAAAACACATTCGGGCGCGCGCTGAGCGGCATGATCTTCTCATCCACTGCGGCGACGCGGGCCTGTAATGAAGAAACCAATTCACTGGCATCGTGACCCGTCAACTCGGCAACGGTTTCGAGCTTAACGTACATCTCTTCGAGTGTGGTTGGGTTGCCCAAATAATACACGGTCAGGCCGAGGTCTTCCAACTGCTTGATCAATTCAGGGGTGTTGATCTCTGCGGCAATAACCAGATCAGGTTCGAGTGCAACGATGGCTTCCACGTTGTATTCGCCGAAGGAACCGCCAATGCTTTCGAGTGATTTGGCTTCTTCGGGGTAATCGGAAAATTCATCGCGGCCAACAACCTGCGCGCCTGCTCCAACAGCGAAAAGGATTTCGGTTGTGGAAGGCGCAAGGGAGACGATGCGTTCAGGATTTCCTGAGAGAGTGATCTCACGTCCCATATCATCGGTGAAGGTTAATCCGTCCGTTGCGGCGGGGGCTTCCGTTGCAGCAATATCTGTCGAAACAGAAACAGGCGCTTCGGTCGGAACAGAAGCGGGGGCGCATCCCGTGATGGCGAGCGCGAGCAGTAAAGTCAAAATCAAAGTCTTGCGTAACATTTTTTCTCCTATATATTTTCTTTTCGTCATTGCGAGGGCATTCGTCCTGAGCGGAGCGAGTGTTCGCCGAGCGCAGTCCAAGGACCGCCCGAAGCAATCCCAAATTAAGTAGGAGATTGCTTCGTCGGGCTAAAGCCCTCCTCGCAATGACGTGGTTAGATGGGAATCAAAATCCCCAGCAAAGGCTGGGGAGGTTGGAGAGGCAATCCGGAAAAGCTGCCGTCATCCACCTCCTTTCCGCGAGAGTGTGGCGAACCGATCGGCAGCGGGCGACCTGACTTTTTAGCTCTTAGCTGTTAACTCTTAGCTGTTAGCCAGAAGGCTAAACGCTAATTGCTAATTGCTAAACGCTAAATCACAGTTGCGGGACAGTGTTGGGATTTCACCAACTTCGCCGCTTGCTGATCGTTATTTATTCGATTGTACCACCGATGTTTTTTAGCGATCTGCGAAACCTGAAAACGTGAAGCGGATATAAAAGATACCAGTATAAAAATCCGCCGAGGCCGCGTGGGGCGAAGTACGCAGTTTGAGTGAGCTTGGAATCTTCCACCTGCCATTGCAGCCACTCTTCGCCGAAGCTGAATTTTTTATACGAAAGAGGAGTCGCCTCGATTGGCAGGTTGATTTTCATTTCGCGGTGGTGGATGAAGAATCCCTCGTGCTTGAGATTTTTCACAGCCCCCTGACCATCCTCCCAAACATGCTCGATCTCAAGCGGATGCAAACGCCTCATTGCCCCGCCGACGGCTGATTCAAAATCTATGAGCATTATCTCAGGGAAGGTTTTTCGCGCATCCGCGTGGAGTATCACGCTGTCGCTGGAGAGTCCTTCCACCAGTGCGTACGCAATCGAATGCGGCACCGGGGTGGTTAACCCAACGCCAAACGCCATGAACCAGACAGGCACATAAGGAAGCAAAAAGAAACTGCGTTTGTGCCCGCGGATGTGAGCGTATTTCGACATCAATTCCCGATAGGTAAAAACCTGCGGGCCGCCGATCTCAAAAACCCTGCCTTCGCCGTTGTGATTTTCAAGCGCGGCGAACAGATAATCAATGACGTTTTGGGTCGCAATCGGCTGGGATTTGTTCTTCAACCATTTTGGTCCGGGGATGACGGGAAATAACTCCGTTGTAAAACGGATCATTTCAAAGGAGATGCTGCCAGAACCAATGATGACTCCTGCGCGAAATTCGGTGACGGGCACGTGGCCTGCGCGCAGGCTCGCGCCTGTTTCGATGCGCGAGCGCATGTGCGGGGCGATATCCTGCTTTGAGTCTGCCAGCCCGCCGAGGTAGATGATGTGCTGAATGCCAACGACTTCCGCGGCCCGGGCAAAATTGCGCGCCCCTTCGATTTCCAGCGATGTGTATCCATGCCCCGCGGCCATGTTGTGGATGAGGTAATACGCCGTGTGGACTCCATCCAACGCGGGCGCGAGCGTGGATGGATTCATCACATCGCCGCGAATCATTTCAACTTGCGAAAACCATTTCCGCGCTTTGAGTCTCTCTGGCTGCCGTGCCAGCGCGCGGACGCGGTATCCACGCTCGAGCAGTTGCGGGATGAGTCTGCTGGCGATGTAACCAGTTGCGCCGGTGACGAGGATGAGTTTTGATGTCATTGCGAGGAGCGCTCTTGGATTTCCCGACGAAGCAATCTGCTACTCTGTGGGAGATTGCTTCGTCGGGAAAAACACCCTCCTCGCAATGACGTAATCATCTTTCCACCTTGAACGGCGTCACATCGGGGTCAATGGCTTCGTCAAATTCCCTTGCGGCAAGGTGGCCGCTGAAAACTGCCTGGGCAATAATGTTGGGCGCTTCGGCATCACCGATCAGGCGCAGGGATTTGAGTCTGCCTTCTGCGAGGGCGGGTTTAAGTTCGTGATAGAGCGCGTCGTTGGGGATGCGCTCTGTGACGAGGACAATGGCGTCGCAGGGGAGAGTCGATTCAGCGGAGGTGATGGTGTGGGTGACAGTGGCCCCCTTCGGGGATGATACAGTTGTCGGGGAGAATGAGACGAGAAGGTGGTGTGGGAGCAGAGTCACGTTCAAGGCCAGGAGTCGCTTGTAGATGCGTTCCTGTTCGAGGGTGTATTCCGTCCACGCTGAAATGGTTGGGGCGGGAGTCACGAGGGTGACCTCACATCCGTTTTCGGCGAGCAGTTCGGCGAGGATGCCGCCCATGTAATAATGGTCATCATCGTAGATGATGATTCTCTGGAGTGAGTCAGCTTGCTGCCGCAGTTCGGGCAGCAAGCTGCCCGACTCCAGATTTAATCCCAGAATATCGTCGGGCGTGAAAATTTTTGCATCCCCAGGAATCGGGCGCGAGATGCTGCGGCCAATACCATCGCGCCGCCATTTTGCGCCCGTGGCGAGGATGACGTGCGGCGCGTCCGCTTCGAGAATATCTTTTGCGGTCATCGGGCTGGATGGATAGAAAAAGATGTTTTCGATTTTGTTGATCTGCGTGAGACGCCAGTCGATCACTCGCCGCCACTCGTTGAGATTCGGTAATTGCGATTCGAGCAGGACACGCCCGCCCGCTTCACGCTTGGCATCGGTGAGAATGACATGATATCCGCGCTGACCCAATGCGCGCGCCGCTTCCAGCCCCGCTGGCCCCGCGCCGACGATGAGAATTTCATCTTCTGATTTTTTCGGCGCGATGATTTCAGGATGCCAATCACGCCGCCATTCTTCGCCCATGGTTGGATTCTGCGTGCAGCGAATGGGCACGAAGCGCGTATCGCCTGTGACGCAGATATTACAGCCGATGCACTCGCGGATGTCTGCGTGCCTGCCCTTTTTTATTTTGTTCGGCAAAAATGGATCCGCAATGGACGGACGCGCCGCACCAATCATGTCCATGATGCCGCGCTCGATGGCGGAGACCATTGAATCGGGCGAGGTGTAGCGCCCCACGCCAACGACGGGTTTGGTGGTGAGTTTTTTTACAAAGGAAATATATTTTTCCTGATGGCCTTCTTTGCCAAAGCGCGAAGTGACGGAATCGTTTTTCCACGCGCTGAGGTTTACATCCCACAGGTCGGGCAGTTCCGCGAGCATGGAGACGATGTCCCGCGCTTCGCCATCGTGCTGCATTCCGTCCGCGCCGAGCAGTTCATCCACCGCAAAGCGGACAGCCACTGCGCAGGTATCGCCGACCGCTTCCTTTGTATCTTCGATGAGTTCGCGGAAGAAACGAACACGGTTTTCAAGCGAGCCGCCGTATTCGTCGGCGCGGTCATTGTCTTTGGATAAAAGATGAAAGGCAAGGGTCATGTTGTGCGCGGCGTAGCAATAGACAATATCGAAGCCCGCTCGCTTCGCGCGGATGGCGGCATTGCGATGCCACTTGCGGACTTGTTTCAAATCATCCTTCGATGCGGCGCGGGTCTGACCTGGTTCATAGCCGCCCCCGCCCGTGGTGCCCATCGAACGCGGCCCAAACGCGGATGCGCGTGAATATAAATTGGATGCATCGTGGCTGTTGTAGGTGAGTTCGATGCCAGCCAGCGCGCCGTGCTTGTGTACGGCTTCGGTCATCAACTGCCATGTGGGAATATCGTCATCGCTCCAGATGCGCCCCTCGAAAAATGGAGAGAGGTCGCTGGTGTGGTGAATTTCTGTTTCCTCGGTGCAGACCACGCCCCAGCCGCCCTCGGCTTTCATGCCGCGCATGGATGCCATGCCCTTGGGCATTCGGTAGCCGAATCCGTTGCAATGGGGAACCTGGTAAAAACGATTCGGCGCGGTGACGGGCCCGATCTGGATGGGTTGAAAGAGAATGTCGTAGCGGGAGGGCATGTTTGTATCCTTTTATCAAAAGACCCTAAAGGTCTTAAAGACCTTTAGAGACTGTTTAATAACTCACTCTCCGCAATGTCATTCTGAGCGCCAGCGAAGAATCTCTGAGAGCATCGTAGAGACCCTTCGCTAGCGCTCAGGGAATCACGGTAGGGTGCGTAAGGAGAGTTGGTAAAATCGAGTTATTAAACAGCCTCTTAGGGTCTGCATCTTTTATTTACAACTCGTCAAATCTGGAAAGAGACTGTTTGAATACTCATCCATCAACGCATCGGCCTCGACGGGGAAAACGATCATCATGCCGATCACGCGGGTCTCGGTGTCGTTCTCCGCCCAGTAGTTGATGTCATATTCAAAGCCCTGCTCGATGGCGCTGAATTGATACAGCCGCAGGCCATCGTCCGTTTTACATTCGGCCACGGCGGTATAGCTTTCGTAATTGGCAAAGATCACCCGCCAGTTGTCCACATTGAAGAACGCATCCAGGTCAGGCTCTTCATACATGCAGGGGAAGATCATCGCTTCCAAATACCCGACTGCCGCCAGCGAATCACTGAACCAGGTGACCGAAACGCGCCCATCCGCCACGGTGTACGTGCGTTCCCAATCGCCGCCAGTAAACAGGTCTTCGGTGTAGGTCAGCGCGCGGTCAACATCAGCATCTGTCGGGTTGGATGAAATGCAAACAGGCGTCGCCAGGTCAACCACAGGCTCCGCGGAGACGGGCGGCGGCAGTTCATTTGTGGGCGCCGTTGAACCTGGCGCTCCGCAGGCAGAGATCAGGAAAAGGATGACAAATGCAGGGGAAAGTTTTTTCATGGCACAGCCTTCGATTGGAAGATTTTTTGAGAGTATAGCACGCATGAATAAAAAAGCACGGCCACAAGACCATGCTTTTCGATTTATTAACTGACCTTACGCACTTTTACCAAAAAGTGATGTCGTTGCGAGCCGCGCACTTGG
>CAKKRM010000023.1 GCA_919902735.1 Anaerolineales bacterium
CCTACTTTACTCGAAAAGCCCTACTTTTTTAGTTTATCTTTGGCGAAGGTATTGAAGAGAAAAAGTATTTATTATCGATCAGCTGTGGTCAACAGCTGAAACAGAATTATTGCCACTTCTCGAAAAAGATGAAGCAGTTGATGCAATGACTGACCTTCGGATTTTGAACGAGTGGTTTGACCTAGGTGAAAAAGAAGCCACCCTCAAAAAGGCTATCAAAGATGCCGAAGCCGACCTGGATTCAAAAGCCTACGCCCTTTACCCGAAACTGACCGAAGCCGAGATCAAGACCTTGGTTGTGGACGACAAATGGTTCGCCGCGTTGGATGTCGCTATTCACGGCGAAATGGAGCGTGTGAGCCAGAACCTGACCCAACGTGTGAAGGAACTCACCGAACGCTACGAAACACCAATGCCGCAGATGAACAGCCGTGTGGATGACTTGGAAACCAAAGTGAACCGCCACCTTGAAAAGATGGGGTTCTCATGGAAGTGAAGGCGGGATACAAGCAAACTGAGGTTGGAATAATTCCAGAAGATTGGGATGTTACTCCTCTTGGCCATCAATTACGAAGAATACCAACCTATGGGATAAATGCAGCCGCTATCCCTTTTGATTTTCGTTTTCCAACTTACCTGCGTATTACTGACATTACTGAAGATGGTCGTTTTGCTGAAGCCACTAAAACCTCAGTTGACCATCCAACATCAGCATCGTATTTACTTGAACATGGCGATCTTGTTTTTGCACGAACTGGAGCAAGTGTTGGAAAATCTTATCTATATAAATCAACAGATGGCCAGTTGGTTTTTGCTGGATTTCTCATCCGAGTAAGTCCAGATACAAAACGTTTAGCACCTGCATTTCTCAAGTTTTTTGTTCAGAGCCGTACTTATTGGAATTGGATCAAAACCAATTCAATGCGAAGTGGACAACCTGGAATTAACGGACGAGAATTTGCTTCACTCCCTGTCCCAATTCCTCCCACACTCGCCGAACAGGAAGCCATCGCCGAAGCATTGAGTGATGCGGATGCCCTCATCGAAGCGCTGGAGCAACTCCTTGCCAAAAAACGTCAGGTCAAGCAAGGGGCGATGCAGGAATTGCTCACGGGAAAGAGACGATTGGCTGGGTTTAATGAAAAGTGGGAAGTGAAGACCTTTGGCGATTTATTCAATTTCAGTGGTGGTTTCACAGCCTCACGTGACCAACTCTCTTCAAATGGATATTGTTATTTGCATTATGGTGATATTCACATGTCCACAAAAACCTTTGTAGATGTGCATGCCGAATTTCAAGATATCCCAAAACTCAATATTCCCTTGAAAAAAGTTTCTACAACTTCATTGTTGGAAGATGGTGACATTGTATTTGTGGACGCTTCCGAAGACGACGAAGGCGCAAGCAGGCATGTAGTAATTTTCAATCCAAATAAAATCCCATATATCTCAGGATTGCATACAATAGTTGCCAAAAGTAAAACAGACGAGTTGGAACATCAATATCGGCGTTATTGCTTTCAAACCCGTGAAGTGAAAAATCAGTTTCGTTTCTATGCAGTAGGAACCAAGGTTTCAGGTATCAGTAAAACTAATATAGCCAAAATAAATTTGCCTGTTCCGTCCATTGCCGAACAAACCGCTATCGCCGAAATCCTGAGCGACATGGATGCTGAAATATCCGCGCTGGAAGAGAAACTGGTCAAGGCACGGCAGGTCAAGGCGGGGATGATGTCCAAGCTGCTGACGGGTAAAATTCGTCTTAACCATGATTAGCAGGATTAGAGGATTGCCATGATTTCAAAGAGCGACATGGATGGCGAAGTCACCGCGCTGGGAGGGAAACTGTCCAAGGGGCAGGAGGTCAAGGCGGGGATGATGTCCGTGTTGCTGACGGGTCGGGTCAGGTTGGTGTGACAATTTATAGAAAATCGTCACTTATGAGATGAGGGATGTCCGCTTTACAATGGCAGGAAATACGTCCAGCCGAGATTGGGAAATGCTATGTCCACAAAAGATCGCAAACCTGCATGGAAGAAATCAGCTGCGAAAAAGACAGCGAAGGAACAAGTCAGCGCAAAACCAGCCGTTGAAAATAAACAAGCGGAAGCCGAGCCAGTCAAGTCCGCGGCAGCTGAGCCTGCCGAAAATAGTAGTGTCAAAGTTTCCGAAACCAAGCCTCAGACAGAAAAAATTCCCATAAAAATATTTGGCTACGATATAAAAAAATTGGGGGTTGCAAGTTTGCTCATTGCTTTCCTCGGTGCATTGCCATCAATTATTGGAGTTGTAGCTGATTCAATAAGCATTTTTGATCGCATGTCCGCGCTGCCTACCCCAACTTTTGGGTATATTTTTGTTGTCCCGCCCACCACGCAGCCGCAAAACAACCCGTCGAATAATCCCTCGTCTCCATCTGCTTCTGATCCAAATGCACCAGTAGTTGTAGCACAAGATCTACCGCTCTACGAATTCCGCGGCAACGAATTTACTGTAGAGCAGGTTCAGTGTATGACGCCCACGGTCATTCCTGTCAGCGGCGCGTACAATGTCGCCTTCTTCCCTGGCGGGCAGACCTTGGCAGTCCAAGTTGGAGACGGCGAATCACAGATCGGAATATGGGATCTTCAAAAAAATAGTTTGCAAGGGTCGTTGACCTCTGGAATCCTCCTGACACAATCTCCGTATGGACCTCTCTACCTTGTCTATGATTATGATGAAACCTACGTGTTCCTCGCCAAAGACGGCAGTACGATCTACACCGTCCCGAATGAGAATGATGAACAACCTTACGGTTTTGCCGTCTCACACGATGGGCGCAAAATGGCATTCGGCTACGAAAACGGCAATGTCATTGTTTGGGATATCACCACAGGCGAAAGCTTCACCTTGTTTGGGTCTTCGTTTATCGTCTCCAATATCGTCTTCTCTAATGATGATAGTCTGATCGCGACAGGGACAGATCAAGCCCCATTTTATATTTGGGATGCTGTCACTCATTCCATGAAAACTAAAATTGACGTCTCATCATCGTATTCCTTTGCCTTCTCGCCCAATGGTCAGGCTGTTATTTACCGCGCTTACACAAAAGATGCATCGGCTCAATATATATATTCCTATGACCTTGAAAGTGGAGAGACAACCCAATTGGTCGGCTCGTCTGAAATTTGGTACAACGAAGAGAGCGTGCGGGCTTTCTACTCGGCAGATCAAAGGGTTCTCGTCAACGGCGTTGCATTCTGGAAAACCCCTGAAAATACCGCCCTTCGCAATTTAAAAGATCATGCGGGACAGCCAGGTTATATGGTCACAGGGTCATTTGAAGGCGATAAACTGATTTCTGCATCTATTGATGAAATCATTGTATGGGATCTGACCTGTTCAAAAGTTACCCTGCCCCAACAAACTGTCCAAGCCCAGTTTGAGCCAATCACAAAGAATAACCTCAACCGCCTCCAAATAGCCCAAACATTTGAAGATGCGGAACTCGGTCCCTTTGCATCAAAAAGTGACCGCTTCGTAATGGGTAAAAAAGTCTATTCTTTGAATACCATGAAGCCCGTGGCAGATTTCACCAATGATGTTAATTTTAGATATTCTGGAACAGGGGTGGATATTTCTCCAGACGGGAAATATCTCGTATCGTGGGATTATGAAAATGTGTTGAACGTCTGGGATATTGACAACGTATTTTTATTGCCAGACGTGGAAGGTTGCAGCTATTATTCCATCTTTTTGCCCGATGGGCGTCTACTAGCGATCAATGTCAAAGACCAGATCTGTGTCTGGGACGACCTGAACGCTCCGCCAAAAATGAGCGAGTTTCAGGAAGGCTACGGCACTCCTATTACACCTATGGAGGAGACTGGCTACAGCGACATCGTTATCCTGCCTTCGGGAACTTATCAGGTGGCACGCAATTACAACGACGAGGGAAAGTACGCTCTAGCTGATCTTTTTGCTGGTAACCCGACCCCAAAATATATTTTCCCCGAATCCTTTACCTGGGAAGTCTTTTCGCCCAAAGGCACATTTTTAGCAGGTAACTGCAGCAAAATCTATGCCACATGTATTTATCGAGTAGCCAGCCAGTCCCTTCTCTTTAGCTTTGAAGACCCTGTCTCACCCTATGCATTTTCTGCTGATGAAGAATTATTTGCTATCTATATTTATTCTGATAATCAGAATAAGATCCAAGTCTACGATACAGACACCTGGCAGCTACAAACTGAAATAGATCCTCCTGTAAATTACTCAGTAGATACACTTCGTTTCTCTCCAGATGGACACTATCTTGCCGTTGGCGAAATCAGCAAAACCTGGTTTTGGTCTGTGGATGGAAAATAACTACGGCAAATAAAGTTGGGAGCAAGGGAATTCCCGAAAAAGGAATGAAAATCCTTGTAAAATTCCCAAAATGGGATAAAATACGAAATGCGCCTGATCTCACGAAAAAAACTAATCGAATTCTGGACTAAATATGTCGACTCTGAGGAACAGCTCAAAGCATGGGCATGGGAAGTTGAACATGCCGACTGGAAAACTCCCAGCGACGTCAAAGCCCGTTATGGCACAGCCGATATTCTCAAGAATGATCGGGTCGTGTTCAACATCAAAGGCAACCATTACAGGCTGGTTGTGAAAATCCAATACAATATTCAAATTGTCTTTATACGTTTTGTTGGCACGCACAAGCAGTATGAAAAAATAGATGCGGAGAAAATCTGATGAAGCCGAAAGTAATAAAAACCGAAGCCGATTATGAAATGGCTCTGGCTCATCTCGAATCCCTCATGGATGCCGAACCAGGCTCCCCACAAGAAGAAGAACTGGAACTTTTCGCGGTACTCATTGAAAACTATGAGCGCGAATCCTTTCCCATTGGATTGCCCGATCCCATCGAGGCGATCAAGTTCCGCATGGAACAACAGAAGCTCACCCGAAAAGATTTGGAACAATACATAGGCAGCCAGAGCAAAGTTTCCGAGGTGCTGAATCGCAAACGTCCGCTCAGCATTGGTATGATCCGTGCTTTGCATCAGGGATTGGGGATCCCTGCAGAGGTTTTGTTGCAGGAAGAAGGCGCCGAAATAACCGAGCCAAAGTATGACTTGAAAAAATATCCCTTCACTGAAATGTTCAGTGAGGGCTACTTCAGCTTTTTCAATGGAACTTTGCAGGAGGCTAAAGAAGCCAAGGAAGAATTACTCACGCGGCTCTTTTCTGCCTTTCAAGGTCTGACCTTTGAAAGAGCGCTTCCCCGTGCCTCCTCCAAGGAGAGAATGGATGAATTTGCTTTTGAAGCCTGGCAGGCTCGAGCGCTTGTCCTCGCAGAAGAACAGGAGTTACCGCCTTACACTCCAGGCGCATTGAACGATGAAGACATAAAGTATCTTGTTCGCCTTAGCGCCTTCGATGAAGGTCCGCTGCTGGCGCAGGAATATCTGCAAAAACGAGGCATCCCCCTGGTGGTTCTAAAAAGTTTGAAACATACCTATCTGGATGGCGCATGTTTCAACTCTCCCTCTGGGCGTCCAGTTGTCGGCATGACATTGCGCTACGATCGTATGGATAATTTCTGGTTCACTCTGCTTCACGAATTAGGTCATGTGTGCCTTCACCTCGATCAAAACAACTTTGCGTTTTTTGATGAAACAGAATCGAAAAAAGGTAAAAAAGAATCTCGTGATCCAAAAGAAATAGAGGCGGATGGTTTCGCTACGAAATTTCTTATTCCAGAGGAAGCGTGGAAGCCTTGGAGAAAAGCGAATGCGAAATTGGTCAGTAAGGATGAAATTCGAATCTTCGCTGATCAACTAGGCATCTCCCCATCCATTGTTGCAGGGCGTTTGCGCTGGGAAACGGGTGATTATGTGAAATATTCGGTTATGCTTGGCAACAATACTGTCAAGAAACTGTTCCATCAAAATTAACGTCTCTGCGATAAATTTCCAACAACCAGGAGGATTCGCCTGATATGAAAATTTCTACCATCCTCGACCATATCGACAATGGTCATATGGCTCTCCCCGAATTTCAGCGCGGCTACGTCTGGAACCGCGATCAGGTGCGTGGTCTATTTGATTCTCTATATAAACGTCATCCCGTGGGCGGTCTGTTGGTTTGGGCAACTGAGTCCAAAACCGCTGCCCATCGTGGCGACGGTCAACTCGCGCCTGGTGTTGTCAAACTTCTGCTTGATGGTCAACAACGCATGACCTCCCTTTACGGTGTAGTACGTGGAAAGCCGCCACTGTTCTTTGATGGAGACGAAAAGGCTTTTGCAGGTCTACGTTTCCATTTGGGAACTGAAACCTTTTCCTTTTACCAACAACTCAAAATGAAGGATGATCCGCTCTGGGTGGATGTCACCGAATTGATGCAAAAAGGCAATGTTGGGCTGGGTGAATTTGTCACCCGTCTAAACGCCACTCCTGAGCTGGCTGCCAACATGGGACTCTACGTCGCCCGCCTTGGTCATCTGCTTGGCATTACTGAAAAAGAATTTCACATCGAAGAAGTTACGGGCAGCGAAAAAACTCTCGACATTGTGGTGGATATCTTCAACCGCGTCAACAGTGGTGGAACAAAGTTGTCCAAAGGCGATCTTGCACTTGCAAAAATTTGTGCCGAGTGGCCAGAAGCCCGTACCGAGATGAAAACGAAACTCAAGGAATGGAATGCCGCGGGCTATAGCTTCAACCTCGATTGGTTGTTACGCTCTGTCAATACCGTACTGACTGGTGAAGCAAAATTTTTATACCTGCACGACAAAAGCGCAGAAGAAGTACAGGATGGACTTACCCGCGCCATTAAACACATTGACACCAGCCTCAATATGATCAGCGGGCGGTTAGGTCTGGATCATGACCGTGTCTTCTTTGGTCGCTTCGGTGTGCCTGTCATGGTACGTTACCTCGATAAACACAAAGGTTCCTTGAGCGAAAAGGAACGCGACAAACTCCTCTTCTGGTTTGCCCAGTCAGGCATGTGGGGGCGTTTCTCTGGTTCTACTGAGTCATACATAGATCAAGATCTGGCTGCACTGGAAGGTGAGGATGGGGGGCTGGATAAGTTGCTTGAACAATTGCGCCTTTGGCATGGCGGATTGCGCGTGGAGGCTGGGCATTTTACTGGCTGGAGTTTGGGCGCGCGCTTCTACCCCGTCCTATACCTGCTCACCCGCATGGGCAATGCCCGCGATTGGGGCACGGGGCTTCCACTCAAAGCCTCCTTGCTTGGAAAAATGAGTCGCCTCGAAGTTCATCATATCTTCGCTAAAGCGCAACTTTACAAACGGAATTTTGGACGGATGGAAGTCAATGCGCTTGCCAACTTTTGTTTCCTGACAAAAGATACAAATCTCGATATCAGTGACCGTCTGCCCGAGGAATATTTTGAGGAAATCGAAAATAATCACCCTGGAGCCCTGGCTTCCCAGTGGATTCCTGTAGACCGTAATCTGTGGAAGATGGAGAATTTTCGCGACTTTCTCGAAGCCCGCAAGGAGCTGCTTGCGACCGAAGTAAATCTGCGCATGGAAGAACTCTTGCATGGTGACACCCGCTGGCTGTCAGGTCCGACCGCGGCGATCACTGCTGAAACTGCAATTGGCAGTGGCATCACCACTGCCGAGGAAGAACAACAACTTGACGCCTTGAATGCCTGGGTGGAGTCGCAAGGTTTACCCAGCGGCTTGCTCGCCTATGACTTTTCTGACCCTGAAACAGGCGAACAAAAAGCGGTCTTCGATCTGGCATGGCCCAATGGCATTCAGGAGGAACTCAGTCAGCCCGTTGCCATCCTTATTGACGAAAGCGCCGAAGTCCTCGCTCTTGCGAATCAGGCAGGCTTCCGTTGCTTCACGAAGGAAAAAGAATTCCGCCAGTACGTCAAGAAGGAAATCCTATCTGGGGATAGCTAACCATGAACATTGGCAGACCTGAACGCGAAACGCAGGATCGAGTCATTGCTCTTTTTCATAAAGAGTTAAATTACCGTTACCTCGGTGATTGGACTGACCGCGAAAATAGCAATATCGTAGAGGGTCTGCTGACAGATTGGCTGACCAAAAGCGGGTACTCCACTGCGCAAATCAATCGGGCATTGGACATCCTGCGTCGTGAAGCCAATAATCACAACCGAACGCTTTACGGCAACAATCAGGCAGTCTATAAACTTTTGCGTTATGGTGTGCCCGTCAAGATTGAAGCGGGTAAAGTCACAGAAACCGTCCATCTCATAAACTGGAATGAGCGGTTGGAGAATGATTTTGCCATCGCCGAGGAAGTTACCCTCAAAGGGAATCACGAGCGCCGCCCCGATATTGTCCTGTATGTGAACGGTATTGCGGTTGGTGTACTGGAATTGAAGAATAGCCGCGTTAGTATCGGCGATGGCATCCGCCAAAATCTCTCCAATCAACAGCCTGAATTCAATCAGTGGTTCTTCAGCACCATCCAATTCATCTTCGCGGGCAATGACAGCGAAGGGCTGCAATACGGGACCATCGGCACCGAGGAGAAATATTTTCTCAAGTGGAAGGAAGATGAAGAGGACAATACCCGCTTCAAGCTGGATAAATACCTGCTCAAACTCTGCGAGAAGAATCGCCTGATCGAATTGATCCATGACTTCATCCTCTTCGACGGTGGAGTCAAAAAACTTCCGCGCACTCATCAATATTTTGGCATCAAAGCTGCGCAGGAGCATATCCACGGGAGGAAGGGTGGCATTATCTGGCATACACAAGGTAGCGGTAAAAGTATCGTCATGGTCTTGCTTGCCAAATGGATACTGGAGAATAACCCCAACGCCCGCGTCGCCATCATCACCGACCGCGATGAGTTGGATAAGCAGATTGAACGCGTCTTCACTGAGGCAGGTGAAACCATCAAGCGCACTAGTAGCGGGCGCGACCTGATGAGGCAGCTGGGTCAGGCAACGCCACGTCTGCTATGTTCACTTATCCATAAATTCGGTCGTAAGGGCGTGGACGATTTTGAAGGTTTTATCAAAGAGTTGGAAAACCAACCGAGCAAAGCGTTTGGCGAAGTCTTTGTCTTTGTAGATGAATGTCATCGTACACAGAGCGGTAAACTTCGTCGCACGATGAAAGCGATGATGCCCAATGCGGTTTTCATTGGCTTTACTGGTACTCCGCTGTTGAAGCAGGACAAGGAAACCACACTGGAAGTGTTTGGAAATTATATCCATACATACAAGTTTAGTGAAGGCGTGGAGGATGGTGTTGTGCTCGATCTCGTCTATGAAGCACGAGATATTGATCAGAAACTCGGCTCGAAGGACAAAATTGATGCCTGGTTCGACGCCAAAACGAAGGGTTTGAATGACTGGCAGAAAGATGAACTCAAAAAGCAGTGGGGAACGATGCAAAACGTGCTCAGCTCCAGATCTCGCATGGATCGGGTAGTGAGTGATATTGTCTTTGACTTCAGTGTCAAACCGCGCCTGTCTATTGAACGAGGTAATGCCATCCTGGTGGCTTCGAGCATCTTCGAAGCCTGCAAGTATTTCACGCTATTTCAGAAGACGCCATTCAGGGATAAGTGCGCGGTCGTAACTTCTTACAACCCATTGGCTCGGGATGTCACATTGGAGGAGACGGGTGCAAACACCGAGACCGACAAGCAGTTCATCTACAACACCTATACGGAACTATTGAAGAATGTCGAAGCCAAGCCGAATATGTCCAAGACTGAAACCTATGAGGAATGGGCGAAGAATCTCTTTACCAAAGAACCCAACAACATGAAGTTGTTGGTGGTCGTTGATAAGTTGCTCACTGGCTTCGATGCACCGCCTTGCACCTATCTCTATATTGACAAATCTATGCAGGATCATGGTCTTTTCCAGGCGATTTGCCGTGTCAACCGTCTGGATGGCGAGGACAAGGACTTTGGTTATATTGTGGATTACAAAGACTTGTTCAAAAAAGTCGAGAATGCCATTGCAGTGTACACTTCCGAACTGGATCATAGTTCTGGTGGTGCGGATCCCGATATATTATTGCAGGATCGTTTGAAGAAGGGGAGGGAACGCCTTGAAAATGCAATGGAAGCGATTGCCCTGCTTTGCGAACCCGTTGAGCCACCGCGAGGCGAATTGGAATACATCCATTACTTTTGCGGTAATACCGAAATTCCATCCGATCTCAAGGAACGTGAACCACAGCGTGTCTCGTTCTATAAGGCAACTGTTTCTCTTATTCGCGCTTATGCCAATATCGCCGACGAACTCGAACCTGCCGGCTACACTGCTGTGGATATTGCACGCATCAAACAAAAACTCGACGATTATCTGAATTTGCGAGAGATCATTCGCAAAGCCAGCGGCGAAACTCTTGACTTGAAACCCTATGAAGCCGATATGCGGCATTTGATCGACACTTACATCGAAGCCGACGAACCGCGTAAAATCTCTCCCTTTGATACTCTTAGTCTCCTTGAGTTGATCGTAAAGACTGGAATAGCGAACACCATTACCTCACAGCTCGGCAGTTTGAAAGGTAATAAGACTGCTATTGCTGAAACCATTGAGAATAATGTGCGTAGTAAGATCATCAAAGAGCATCTGAACGACCCGGCATTCTACGCAAGAATGTCTACTCTTCTGGATGAGGTCATCGCAGCACGCAAAGCACGCGCTATTGAGTATGAACAATATCTCAAGAGTATTGGTGAAGTAGCCATTCAGGTAGAAGCTGGTCGCTCTGACGAAACCCCAAAACAATTGAACACTCCTGGCAAACGTGCTGTGTACAATAACCTGAAGAAACCATCGGATAACCAGATTGCTGATGCTGCGGGTCTATACCTTGTTGACGACGATCCGGCTCTAAAACTTGCTCTGGAAATTGATACTGCCATCAAGCGGTCCCGCCCCGATGATTGGCGTGGCACACAAGCTCGTGAGCAGGTAATCAAAGCAGCTTTATTCGAAATTCTCAAGGATACGGATGAAGTTGAGCGTATTTTCAAGATTATTTATCAGCAAAACGAGTATTAATGACTACACAGATCGAAGTCGGCGGTATTCTGGTGGATATTATTTTCAAGGAGATCAAGAACGTCCATCTGAGTGTTCACCCTCCTACAGGCAGGGTGCGTATTTCTGCACCCAAACGAATGAAACTTGACACCCTCCGTGTTTTTGCCGTTTCAAAGATTGATTGGATTAAAAAACATCAAAAAAAACAACTAGGACAGGAGCGCGAGACCCCGCGTGAATATCTTGATCGTGAAAGTCATTACGTCTGGGGACGTCGTTACTTGCTGAAGATAAATGAGGCATATCAAGCTCCGTTTGTTGAACTAAAACATAACCAAATGATTCTGACTGTCCGCCCAGGGAGTGGGACCGAAAAAAGGGGGGTGATTGTCTCCGCTTGGTATCGAGAAGAGGTACGAAAAGCTGCTATGCTGCTTATCGCCAAGTGGGAGGCTATCTTAGGGGTCAAAGCCAACAAGTTCTATGTCCAGCGAATGAAAACGAAATGGGGGAGTTGTGCCTCGCACACTCGCAACATCCGCCTCAACAGCGATCTCGCTAAAAAACCGCGCGAATGTCTGGAATACATTGTTGTCCATGAATTGGTTCACCTTCTCGAACCGACTCATAATGCCCGCTTCTACGCACTCATGGATAAATTCATGCCGAATTGGCAATCCCTTAGAGATGAACTAAATCGTATTCCCTTATCCCATGTGGAGTGGGGATATTGAAATAAGGTTTGACAATTGAGCGACACATTTTTGTGCTGTAAAAACGGTAATCTGCCTTGTTTTTATGAAGGTTTTCTTGGAATATTGTCGCACAAGAGCAGTTGAACTACCTGGAAATTCAATATCTATTTTCCGTTACGTTGATTGCAAAAAAATGACATTTGTCAATCAAAATTAGCAGAATGCCATAATTCTACAAATCCTGCAAATCTTCCCCGATAAATCTGGATAATCTTACGAATTGCTAAAGAAATCCATCACAAAACTCTCTAGCCTCATCCGCCTTTTGATAATACAGTTGGAACATTCATTATCAAAAGCGGCTGGTCAATGCACATTTACTGCCTCGGTCTCAATCACAACACCACACCCATTGAACTTCGTGAGCAATTCTCGCTAAGCGAGGATGCGATCCGTTCTGCGCTGGCCCGCCTGGCATGCGGACATCTCGCCACATCCATCGCTGAACTGGTCATCATATCCACCTGCAATCGTACCGAACTCTACGCTGCCTCCAGTCACATGGCAATTGCCGAACTGGAGGCTTTTTTGTCGGATGCGAGCGGCGTACCCGCGAAGCAGTTCAGCGCCCATGCCTATCGATACGAAGATCTCGATGTCGCCGGCCACCTTTTTGAGGTTGCGGCAGGGTTGGATTCTCTCGTCATCGGCGAACCGCAGATTTTAGGGCAGATCGTCCGCGCGCTGGAACTTTCCCGTGGACAAAATATGGCGGGGCCTGTGCTCAATCGTCTCTTTCAATCTGCCATCCATGCAGGGAAGCGCGCCCGCACTGAAACGGGTATCAGCCGTAACCCTGTTTCGGTGTCATCGCTTGCCGCGTCGCTGGCGGAGCGAGTCGTTCATCCCATTGCCGAAGCACAGGTGGTCATCCTCGGCGCAGGTGAGATGGCAGAGTTGGCAGTAGAAGCGTTGCGAAAACGTGGTGCGCAAAAATTCCTCGTTGTCAATCGCACCCTCGAACGCGCCCATGATATTGCCGACCGTTGGGGTGCGCAGATCACAACTTTTGAAAATCTCAATTCGGCTCTACACTCTGCCGATATTTTGATTTCATCCACAGGTGCACCACACACGATCCTGTCGGCTGACATGGTCAAACATGCCATGCAAGCACGCGCGCAACGTCCGCTGGTGCTGATCGACATTGCTGTGCCACGCGACATCGACCCCGATGTATCAAAAATTCCCCACGTCAAATTGTATGACATCGATCACCTGAATGAAAAACTCGAAGGTGCGCTTGCCGAACGCATGGCAGAAGTGCCGCAAGTTAAATCCATTCTCGATGAAGAGATCAAAGAGTTTTCTGAATACATGAAATCACTGGAGATGATTCCGATTATCTCCGATATTCGCCAACAAGCTGAGGGTATCCGCAAGGAAATGCTCGAAAAAACATTGCGCCGACTACCCGACCTGACCGATGCCGAACGCGCTCGTATCGAAGCCATGACCCAGGCGCTGGTCAAACAAATTTTGCACGCTCCCACCAACCGTTTGCGCGCCGAAGCGTCGTGTCCTCATGCGCCCGAATATGCCGCCGTCGCTCGTACTTTGTTTGGTCTGCAAAGCGAAGGCTTGTGCGGCTTCTCAGGTCAAGCCTGCCCCATCTCTGCCACAGATTAGGTACTCATGAAATTGATTTTTGCCACTCGTCCTTCAAAACTCGCCCGCTGGCAAACCCAATGGGTTATCAATGCTTTGCAAACGGTTCATCCAAATCTCGAGTGTGAAGAAAAAATCATCACCACGCAGGGCGATAAAATTTTAGATAAACCTCTGCCTGAGATCGGCGGCAAGGGACTCTTCACACAAGAACTCGAATCCGAACTGCTCAACTGGGATGTCCACTGTGCGGTTCACTCGCTCAAAGACCTGCCCGTTGAATACCCTGCTGGATTAACAGTCGGATGTATCCCCGCCCGCGCCGAAGTGCGTGACGCGCTGATCTCTGCCAACGGATACACCCTCGCCACCCTTCCAAACGGCGCGTCAGTCGGGACCTCAAGCCTGCGTCGTGCTGCCCAGATCCTTTCCCTCCGCCCAGACATTAAGACCCAATCCCTGCGCGGCAACGTGGACACACGCCTGCGCAAAGCATTGGACGGTCAATACGATGCGATCATTCTTGCTGGTGCAGGGTTGACCCGCCTCGGCTTGGATAGTCACGTCACCGAATGGCTTTCACTCGACGTCATGCTCCCCGCGCCTGGGCAAGGCGCTCTCGCGATCCAATGCCGTGCGGACGATGAAGTAACGCTCACACTGCTTTCTAAACTCGAAGATCAAGCCACCCGCAAAGCAGTCACGGCGGAACGGGCTTTTTTGCAAGGATTAGGTGGTGGGTGTGCCGTGCCTGTGGCAGCGTATGCAACAAACAGTGACCAGTCATCAGTGATCAGTCTGATGGGATTGGTGATTTCAGAAGATGGAAAGAAGGTTGTGAAAGTCGCAGATGAAGGAACGGACGCGCTTGTACTTGGCAACGAACTTGCACAAAAGGCAATTAACAATGGTGCAGACCAAATCCTTAAACTGATCACTGTCCATTGATAACTGGTTCTTATGAAAGTCCTCATCACCCGCCCCCGCACTAAAGCCGATGAATTTGCAGAAAAGCTGCGTTCTGCGGGCTTCGAACCGATCTTTTTTCCAGTCATCGAAATCCAACGGATTGGAAATAATGTTGCACTGGAACGCGCTCTTGAGAAATTGAACTGCTATGAGTGGGTCGTGTTCACATCGGTCAATGCCGTGGACATTGTGTTTGACGAGTATTCCGTATTCTTATTGAAAGAGAACACAGGCGTGAAGTTCGCCGCTATTGGACCAAAAACCGCCGAGGCATTACGGAAATACAGCATCGAACCAGACTTTGTCCCCGAGGAATATGTTGCAGAAGCCATTTTGCCTGGCTTGGGTGATCTGCAAGGTAAGTGGGTCCTGCTCCCACGCGCTGAGATCGCCCGTCAGATGCTGCCTGAAGCGATTGCCAATGCAGGTGGTATTGCACACGAGATCATTGTTTATCAAACCTTGCCCGCTCAAGTTGATGAAGATGGATTGAGCGCATTGAAGTCAGGTGTGGACGTGATCACCTTCACCAGCGCGTCAACTGTCGAGAATTTTGTGGCAGTTACTCGTCAGCATAACCTTGATCCCTTGAACTTGCCGAATAACCCGCTCGTTGCCTGTATTGGTCCCATCACAGAACAGGCGGCGAAAGAAGCGGGATTTCAAAATCTCGTTGTTGCAAAAGAATACACAACGGATGGATTGATCGAAGCGATTACCAATATGGAGAGACTATGACTCTGCTTGAACCTAAAACTCGCCAATTACCAATTACTAATTACCAATCTCTAATTACCCGCCCCCGCCGCTTGCGTGCCAACCCCGCCATCCGCGCGATGGTACGGGAGACGGAACTCAACGCGCGTGATTTCATCTATCCGCTCTTCGTGCGGCATGGAACGGGACGAACTGCCATCGGCTCGATGCCTGGCGTGTATCAACTGTCCGTGGCGGAAGCCGTTCGAGAAGCAGAAACAGCCGCAAAGTCAGGGGTGAGCGCTGTCATCCTGTTTGGAATACCAAAAGAAAAAGATCCGATCGGGCTGGAGAATTTTGCAGAAGATGGAATTGTCCAGCAGGCGATTCGCGCGATCAAGAAGGAAATCCCAGAGATGGTTGTGGTGACGGATGTGTGCCTGTGCGAATACACGGACCACGGACATTGCGGCATTTTGAACACGGGCGAGCATTTTCATACAGGTTTGCCTGAGGGATATGTGTTGAACGACCCGACGTTGGATGTGCTGGCGAAAGTGGCGATCTCACATGCCGAGTGTGGTGCAGATATTGTTGCGCCAAGCGGCATGATGGATGGCATGGTAACGGCGATCCGTGAAGGGTTGGATGGTGCTGGGTATGAGAGCCTGCCGATCCTGTCGTATGCCGTGAAATACGCATCGTCGTTCTATGGTCCGTTCCGCGACGCGGCAGAAGGCGCGCCAAAGTTCGGCGATAGAAAATCTCACCAAATGGATCCTGCCAATGTGCGTGAAGCCTTGCGTGAAGCCGCCCTGGATGTGGAAGAAGGCGCGGACATGTTAATGGTGAAACCTGCGCTGGCGTATCTCGATGTCATTCGCGTGGTGAAGGATGCGTATCCTGAATTGCCGATGGCGGCATACAACGTCAGCGGCGAGTATTCGATGATCAAAGCCGCCGCCGCGAATGGCTGGATGGATGAAGCGAAGGTCACGCTCGAAACGCTCACATCCATCAAACGTGCAGGCGCAGATGTCATTATCACTTACCATGCCGTAGATGCGGCGAAGTGGTTGAAATAAAAAGTCGAAAGTCACATGTCGCAGGTCAATTGACTTTCAACCTGTGACAAGAGGAAAACGAATATGTCATTAGAAAACCTAACTCCCCGCGCCGCATCTGAGCGAACGATGCACAACGAACGCATGGTGCATGCCGATTTCAATCTGGCGCCCTTCACCATCGCCTGGGAAGTGACACGTGCCTGCGCGTATGCCTGTGTTCATTGCCGCGCGGATGCGATGCACACGCCCGACCCAAACGAATTGAACACGGAAGAAGCGCTTCACCTCATCGACCGTCTGGCGGATTTTGGTTCCCCGATCCTGATCTTCACAGGTGGCGACCCGATGATGCGCAAGGATTTGCATGAGTTGATCGCGTATGCCACGCAAAAAGGTCTACGTTGTTCGTTAACCCCGACCGCCACCGCACTGCCAACAACCGCACGGCTTGAGAAAGTGCGTGATGCAGGGATTCGCCGCATTGCACTCTCACTGGATGCGCCCAGCGCAGAGATCCACGATAATTTTCGGCAGGTTGCCGGCTCATGGCAGCGCACGATGGATATTTTGCACCGTGCTCAGGAGATCGGGATCAGTGTGCAGGTGAATACGACCATTTCAAAACATAATGTTGATATTCTCGATGAAATGGTGCCATTCATTCAGGAGGTAGGTGCGGTGCAATGGTCGCTGTTCTTCCTTGTGCCGACGGGACGTGCTCAGGTCAAAAACATGATCTCCGCTGAAGAACACGAGCGTACTTTCAATTGGCTGTATGACCTTTCCAAGACTGCTCCATTTGACATTAAATCCACGGCTGCACCTATGTATCGCCGTGTGGCGATCGAGCGTAAACGCGCAGAACAGGGCGGTGATCATCCCGTCACTTTTCAGGGCGCTGGTTTTCAATATGCAGATGGACTCAATCGCCCAACACGCGGCGTCAATGACGGAAATGGTTTCCTGTTTATCTCCCATGTGGGAGACATTCAACCGTCTGGCTTTTTGCCACTCACAGCAGGCAACGTCCGCACGGATGATGTGATCGATGTCTACCGTAACTCACAACTATTCACCGACCTGCGAACTCCTGACAAGATCAAGGGGCGCTGCGGCATCTGCGAATACCGCGATGTGTGCGGCGGTCAGCGTGGGCGCGCCTATGGCGTGACTGGAGATTATCTTGAATCCGACCCAGCCTGTGTATATATTCCCCAAGGAGCGTAAATGACCACGGATACGACCGAACAATCTCTACGCACGTTCAACCACTACTCTTTATTTTCCTTCAAGGATGCTTACTGGTTATTGAGTGCGGATGAACGTGCGAACTTCCACAAAAACTGGCTGGCTGCCTTGCGTGCTTCCTCCCAAAAAGTGGACCTGTTTCAAGGCACTGAACATGACATAGACCTGATTGTCTGGTCTGCTTTAACGGTAAAAGACAATCAGGATGCTGCCACCTTCTTTAAGAAATTTGCAAAAGCGTTGGCTCCTTATCGCCATCTGATCGAACAAAAGGATTCACTCTGGGGCTTTACGCGTCCTTCCCAATATTCGAAGGCTCGCTCCAAACAGGAAATCGATCCGTTCTCGGATGAGCACAAGCCATACCTGATCATTTATCCGTTTTCCAAAACAACCGAATGGTACTTGATGAGCCGCGAGGCACGCCAGGGCATGATGAACGAGCATATCCGCATCGGAAAGCAATACGAAGACATCAGCCAATTGCTGCTTTATTCTTTTGGTTTGCAGAATCAGGAATTCGTTGTGGTGTACGAGACCGATGACCTGACCCGCTTCTCTGACCTGGTCAACGAACTACGCGACACCGAAGCGCGGCGTTACACCCTGCGTGATACGCCACTGCACACCGCCATCTACCACCCTGCCGAAGAGACCCTTGCCTTATGGAAATGAATAGCCGTTTTTTACAAGCTTGCCACCGTCAACCTGTTGACGCAACCCCAGTCTGGTTCATGCGCCAGGCAGGACGTTACATGCCTGAATACCGCGCCATCCGTGAGAAGTATTCACTGCTCGAAATTTGTTACCAGCCCGAGCTCGCTGCCGAAGTGACGCTACAACCCGTCCGTGCTTTTGGCGTGGATGCGGCGATTCTCTTCGCTGACATTCTGCTGCCCGCCATTCCGCTCGGTGTCGGGCTTGAGTTTGCCAAGGGTGAAGGTCCCGTGTTGCAGAATCCTGTTCGCACGATGGAAGATGTCAGGGCGCTTAAACCTGTCGATGCAGAAACAGATCTCGGCTACGTCATGGAAGCGATCCGCATCCTGCGCAGGGAACTTACGGACACGCCGCTGATCGGCTTCTGCGGCGCGCCGTTCACGGTCGCGTCCTACATCATCGAAGGCGGTTCATCGCGCGAATTTCTCAAAACCAAAACGATGATGTATTCCGCGCCTGACGTTTTCCATGCCCTGATGGCTAAGCTCGCCGACGTGTTCAGCGATTATCTGACGGCGCAGATTCGCGCGGGGGCACAGGCGGTGCAGGTCTTTGATTCGTGGGTCGGCGCGCTCAGCCCATCGGATTATGAGACGTTTGTTTTGCCGTATTCGCAAAAACTGCTCAAAGCCACGCAGGCAATGAACGTGCCCGTCATCCATTTTGGGACGAACACGACGACGCTCCTGCCATTGATGAAACGTGCGGGCGGCGACGTGATCGGACTCGACTGGCGCATCCCACTTGACGACGGCTGGTCGCTGCTCGGAGACGATGTCGCCGTTCAAGGGAATCTTGACCCCATCACGCTCTTTGCGCCTCTCCCTGAACTCAAAGCACGTGTGCATGATGTATTGCGCCGCGCGAATGGCAAACCTGGTCACATCTTCAATTTGGGACATGGCATTTTGCAACATACACCTGTTGACAGTGTGAAGGCAGTTGTAGATATGGTGCATGAATATTCCTCAGAGCAGGTAGGTGTTAAATGAATTGGCTCGGTGTAGTCGCTGCACTGACTGCCTTTCTTAGCATCTGGGCAGGGCATGTTGCAGTACGAAAAATCGAATTCAGCTCGCCAACGATTTGGATTCCTACCTTGATCTTTGCCATAGGCGGCATTGTTGTGGAATTCATTTCACTATCCACAAGTAACCGACTTCTGTCAGCGGCTCTTGGCATCTTTGGCATCACTCTCCTATGGGATGCGCTTGAATTTACTCGTCAGCAAAACCGTATCAAAAAGGGGCATGCTCCTGCCAACCCAAACAACCCCCGTCATACCAGCATTCTTGCAGACGCGAACTTCCATGCAACGACTCTCGATCTGTTGAAACGAGAACCGACTGGAGAGCAAATATGAACTACTTCGGGTTGCTCACTGGAGTTGCCACCTTGCTCATCATCGGGCTTGGTTTTCCACTTGTCATTCAAGGCGAACGGCGCTTTGGGTATTTGTGGTGGCCCTATATGCTGGGCATTGGCATTGCATTGATCGTCGCTTCTTTATTTATTTATATGGAGTGGCTTGCCGTTTTCATCGGCGTAGTTGGCGCGACTTTCATTTGGGGTTCAACTGAATTGAAAGAGCAGGCTGTCCGCACGGAAATCGGCTGGTATCCGTTTAACAAAAATAAGATCAGACCACCTTTTGAACATATTATCAAAAAATGGAGAGCACCACATTTATGATCGGTTTATTGGTAATGGCATACGGCGGACCGAATACGATCGACGAAGTAGAACCTTATTTATTGGATGTGCGCGGTTATCGTCCTACTTCACCAGAGATCATCGACGAAGTGCGCGAGCGTTACCGCGAGATCGGCGGGCGTTCACCAATTCTGGAACAGACACGTGAACAGGCTGCCGCACTCGAAGCTGCCCTGAACGCAGATGGACAGGATTTCAAAGCCTACATTGGCATGCGCCATTGGCATCCATATATCAAAGACACGCTTGCTGAAATGCAGGCACAAGGGATCGAAAAAGCGGTTGGGTTGGTCATGGCTCCGCATTATTCGCGCATGAGCATTGGCGCGTATTACAACAAGGTCGAAGAAGCCAACTCCCCCGTCGCATTTTCACGCATCGAAGATTGGCATTTGCAGCCAGGCTACATCAATGCACTGACTAATCGCGTACGTGACGCATTAAAGCGTTTCCCTGAAGAAGTTCGTGCGGAGGTTCCTGTCATCTTCACCGCGCACAGCCTGCCCGAAAAGATTTTGGAATGGAACGACCCCTATCCTACGCAACTGCGCGAAACGGTCACCGCAGTGATGGAACAGCTCGGCTCCCAGCCGCATGAATTTGCATTTCAATCCGCCGCTATTTCCACCATCCCCTGGCTGGGACCCGACGCAGGAGAAGTGATCGAACGGCTGGTATCGGAAGGTAAAAAACATATTTTGCTCTGCCCGATCGGCTTTGTTTGCGAACACGTTGAAATTCTGTACGACATCGATATCGTTTATCAAAAATTAGCCAGGTCGCTAGGTGTGCAATTGGAGCGTATCGAAATGGTTCACACCGCACCGCAAATGGTTACTGGACTGGCTGAACTCATCCGCAAAACGGCAAAGGATTCAAACTGGATATGAATCGAATCATCGTCATCGGTGGCGGGATTGCAGGTCTTTCCGCCGCGTATTACGCAAAGAAAAATATTCCTGACGCAACGATCACCGTTGTCGAATCTGATTCACGTTGGGGCGGCAAGATCACGACTGACCGCGTCTCTTTCGACAATGGTCAGTTCATCATCGAGGGTGGGCCTGACACCTTCCTTGCATCCAAGCCCTGGGGCGTGGCATTATGCAAGGAATTAGGTCTGAGCGAACGTTTGAATGGCACCAATCCCAATCAGAAAAATACTTATGTGTTGAACAAAGGAAAACTGCTTCCTCTGCCCGATGGGCTGGCGATGATGATCCCCACGAACGTTGAAGCGATTCTAAAGACCCGTCTTGTTTCGTGGTTCGGCAAAGCTCGCATGGGATTTGATTTCGTTCAGCCAGCAAAAGCTGTCAATGGCGATGAAAGCCTGGGCACGTTTGTCAGCCGTCGACTGGGGCGTGAGGCGTATGAGAACCTCATCGAGCCGCTTATGTCTGGCATCTACGCCGGCGATGGCGATCAACTTTCGCTGGCGTCCACGTTCCCATATTTGCGTGACCTCGAAACCAAATATGGAAGCCTTGCGCGCGGCGCTCTCAAAATGCGTGCGCAATCGAACGGCAAAGCAGTGCAAGGTTCGCGCTCGGCATTTCTCACACCCACTACAGGTCTTGCTGAGATCGTCGAAGCGTTGGTTAAACACCTTCAAAGCAATGACGTGAGTTTGCGCCTCAGCACATTGGTTTCTCAAATCTCAAAGATCGATTCTCGTTATATTGTGAAATTGGAAGATGGTTCAAGCCTCGAGTTTGACTCTGTTATCCTCGCCACGCCAGCCTATGTGAGCGGGACGCTGCTCGCTTCACTCGACCCCGAGCTTGCTGCGACTCTCAAAAGCATTCCCTACGCCTCAACCGCGACCGTCTCCCTCGTCTACCGACAGAGTGATCTGCCGCGTCCGCTTGACGGATACGGTTACGTCATCCCGCGCCGCGAAGGACGCAAAGCCCTCGCCTGCACTTGGACCTCCACCAAGTTCCCGCATCGCGCACCCGAAGGCTATGCCCTCATTCGCGTCTTCGTTGGTCGTGCAGGGCAGGATATTCCGTGGAGTGAAAATAAATTACTTGAACTGGCAAAGGAAGAACTACAGCTTACACTCGGTATCTCCGTAGAGCCACTGTTCTCGCGTGTCTTCATGTGGGACAAAGCCATGCCGCAGTACAACCTTGGTCATCCTGAGATATTAAAGCGTATTGACGCAGCGCTGGAAAACCATCCTGGTCTGGCACTGGCAGGTAACGGCTATCGCGGCATTGGAATTCCCGATTGCATTCATTCCGGTGAATTGGCGGTTGAGCGCGTCCTCAAATTTTCACGTTCAAAAGTTGAAACATTCCAACCTGCCAACCTGTAAATCTTTTTTCGAGGTCAAATATGAACATCAACAAATCCATCGCTCTCTTTCAAGAAGCACAGACATTATTCCCTGGCGGCGTGAACTCACCTGTGCGTGCCTTCCGTGCCGTGAGCGGACAGCCGCTCTTCATTGAGCGCGGCGAAGGTCCGTTTCTCTTTGATGTGGACGGCAATCGTTATATTGATTACGTTCTCTCGTGGGGCCCTCTTATCACCGGGCACGCTCACCCAAAAGTAGTTGAAGCCATCCAGCAGGCAGCAATCAAGGGAACATCCTATGGTGCGCCGAGTCCGCTGGAATTGGAATTGGCGAAAAGCATCATGGAGTTCATGCCCAATATCGAGATGATCCGCTTTGTCAATTCGGGAACGGAAGCGACCATGTCTGCGTTGCGGCTGGCGCGCGCGTACACCAAGCGCGAGAAGATCATCAAGTTCGATGGCTGTTATCACGGTCATGCGGATATGTTGTTGGTTCAGGCAGGTTCAGGTGTGGCAACTTTGGGTTTGCCTGATTCCCCTGGTGTGCCAAGTGCGGTTGCTGCAGACACGTTGGTCGCGAATTTCAACGACCGTGAATCTGTTGAAGCCTTGTTCAAAAAATATCCTGACCAGATCGCAGGCATCATTGTTGAGCCTGTGGCTGGCAATATGGGTGTTGTCCCACCGCAGCCTGGCTTCCTCGAAGGCTTACGCAAACTGACTACTGAATACGGCGCAGTCTTGATCTTTGATGAAGTGATGACAGGCTTCCGCGTCCACAAAGGCGGCGCGCAGACTCTCTACAACATCAAGCCTGACCTGACCACGCTGGGCAAGGTTATCGGCGGTGGGCTTCCTGTTGGTGCCTATGGCGGAAAGAAGGAGATCATGCAACTAGTTGCGCCGCTTGGTCCGATGTATCAGGCTGGGACATTGTCGGGCAATCCACTGGCGATGAGCGCGGGCATCGCGGCGTTGAGTCTGATTCGGGAAGATGAATGTTGGAGGAAACTGGAGCAAGCTGCGGGTCGATTGGAAGTGGGAGTTTTGTCCGCAGCAAAACGGGCGGGGATTCCCATCCAACAAACCAGAGTTGGCACGATGTTCACGACCTTCTTTAGTGAAACCACACCTGTGGGTTGGAGCACGGTCAAGGTAGCAGATAAAGAGCAGTTTGGGAAATTCTTTCAAAAGATGCTGGCAAACGGTGTCTATCTTGCGCCGTCGCAGTTTGAAGCAGGATTCATTTCAACCCTGCATACAGATGAGATTATTGATAAGACAATTGAAGCAGTAACGGAGGCATTTCGCACATGGTAACCGATGGGAAAATTTCTAATGCAGCTTTGGCACGTTATCACTTAGGTTCTGTTCTGATTTGGCTCGGTGTCACGGTTTGGCTGCCGTTTATTGGTTTGCGATTAGTGGGTGAAAAACCATCTCTGTTTTGGTTTTTGCCGTTTCATTTGATCGGTGTGATCGGTGGAGCGCGACTGCGTTCGTATGCCCGCAAGGAGTTGGGTATCACACCTGTTAAGAAGAGTATTTTGCAACTCATTGGGCATGGGATGATCTTCCTTGGGATTCTGGTATGGACGCCGTATTTTTATTTGAAGGTTGTTCATCAGTCCGTTGAAGTGATGGATTATCTGCCGCTTCATTTAGTCGGTGTGCTGGGAGGAGTTGCGATCTTAGGAATTAATTATTACCTGGAGAGAAAAACTTACTAAAAAGTTGATGAAGCTATGCCAATCTAAAGGTTCATATTGTTATTTGTGAATTCCTTCTAATCGGTTTTGAAGAACATATCTGTTTTTGATACATGTCTCTGATATTTTCGGAGACATGTATTATTTAATTTGGTTGCACAGCAACAAAGTAGGAAGTAAAAGTTCTGGCAAAAATTTGATTTCAACTATGTAATATGAACCTCCTTAACCCCGAAGATATAACAAGCAACGAGACACGCCTTGCACTGGTCAAATGGGTGAATTTTTGAAGAATACTTAGCGACACGTCAGAAAGACCCCCATACAGTTAATTATAAACTCCTGCCAATCGTGCAATTCTTATCCATTGCATGACAAATTTGACATTTCCTTTTGGAAATGAACTACAGGAGAAAACGTAATGAAAAAGATGTTGATCGAAATCCTTGCCGTGATTGCCGCACGCATCGCAGCAAAAAGGAGTAAGAATGATTCGGAAAAATCTTCGCATAAAAAATGAATGGTTTTGCAGATGTTAGAATGCGCACATTTTCATTTTGTACATGGAGATTGTAATGACTGATTATTCTATTCGAAATAACGAGACAGTGGAATTTAGTTCCCGGCGCAAACGCAGTCTCAATCGGATGCGATTGATGGATGTTGATAAAAGCACAAATGCCGACCAAATGCCCCCAGATACACCGATTGCGATCTATTCGCGGGTGTCAAGCGAGGAACAGGTCAATGGCTATTCACTCGAGGCTCAGGTCAATGCTTGTAAAGCATGGGCTGCCCAGCGAAAATGGAAGATTGCGGAATGCTACTCAGATCCAGGACATTCTGGAAAGGACGATAATCGACCAGGATTTCAAAGTATGATCGCTCATGCCAGAGAAGGGCATTTCAAGGCAATCATTTTCCATAAATTGGATCGCTTCTCACGGAATGCAGAACAAACTATGCGACATTTCCGCGATCTTAATGCGTATGATGTAACCCTTGCTTCGGTTACAGAGGATTTTGACTACACAACCGCTCAAGGCAGGTTTGTTTTTCGTATGATGGCATTGTTTGCCCAATGGTATCTGGAAAACCTTTCAGCCGAGGTTGTGAAAAGCAAAGTTGAGATGGCACGTCAAGGTGTTCAGAATGGACCGGTTCCGTTTGGATATCTAAAAGACCAGGAGAATAAACAGATCATTATCGTGCCAGATGAGGCACAAATGATACAAACAGCCTTTACGATGTATGCCTCTGGTAACTTTACGGATCAAACTGTGGCAGATTTCCTAAACCAAAGTGGCATCAAAACGCGGAAAGGGAATTTGTGGAGTAAAGACACGGTCACAGATTTCCTGCAAAACGAATTCTATTATGGGAAGGTTGCCTATCGAGATCAGTTATGGCCAGGTCGACATCAACCAATCATTAGCAAAGAGTTGTTTGATCAGGCTATGGAAATACGCGCTAAACATGCCAGACGCCCAAGAACCTATATTGCCTTGAATAAGATCAGCCACCCAAATCTACTGCAGCGGATTGTGTATTGCAGTGAGTGTGAACGTTCTTTGCGTATCCAATCTTCTAGGCGATATGGCTACTATATCGAAACCTCACGCTATCGCGGAAAAGAATGCAGTGCCTCTCGTGGGCGAGCAAGGATGGATTATCTAGATAATCATACACTCGATCTTTTGAGAAACCTTCGTCTCCCTGAAGATTGGCAACAAGATATTGAGCGCTTGTTAGAAGATCTAGATGTTGTTCGTAAGATTGAAAACCGTCGTATCGAGATCGATGAGGAATTACGGCGGGTGGGTAGGGCATTTGCTGATGGCGTGTTCGACGAAGAAAGTTATGAGCGCAGGCGCAAAAAGCTCCTTGCCGAAAAAGACAGCCTTATTATTCCTGACGGAGCCAAATCCATAGAAATGGGTATGCAGTTAGAGAATATCGGTGACTTTCTTGATGAAGCAACCACTGAGGAGAAGTACAAAATCCTGCACTTGCTGTTCGATGCGCTGTATTATGACTTTTCCAAGAAAAAGATAGTTCGGATCAAGCCACAATCAGTGTTTGTCCACATCTTCCGCCTCGCCGCTTCAGAGCTTGGCTGGACTGAAACCGATGGGTTTATTTTCCATGTTGACGGGTGATAATTTGACACGCATAAATTCAGGTGCTATACTGCGGCAAGTTTGACTTGATCGAATTGCTAACGCCCACCTGGCTTTTGACAATTCATCTGACAACAATTGAATACTGATACGTAGTTTGTCTTAAAAAAGTGAGAGCCCACTTAGCGGAGTGGACTCTCATCAGGACAAACTTCCCATATGCGATACGTAAGTTTGTCCATCAGCGGAGAGGGCGGGATTCGAACCCGCGAACCTTTGTGGGTTACACGCTTTCCAAGCGTGCGCGCTAAGCCAGACTACGCGACCTCTCCCAGTTCAAGCTGGCGAATTATACCACTTGTTATTTATATGACAATCCGGGATACCGAATTTTTTTCGATGGTGTAACAGAGATTATTTGCTTATATCGTTGACATAATCCACAGCGCCGGAACATGCGCCTGTGAGGTAGGGGGAAAGATTTTCCCAGGTAAGAGCCGCGCCGCCCCTCGTGGCGTTTGTGATGGCTTCTGCGAGACACCCGCCGCCTGCGTTGTAGTTGACCAGGGTGAATTTCCATAGCTCTTCATAGGAGGCGGCATCTCCCGGAGATTTACCCGTGTAATTGTAGACAACCTGCCCTGTCTGTTCACAATTGGCGATCATGGTGTGGGCAAAAACGCCGATGGAGAAATCTGCCTGTGTCAGGTCAAGACCGAGCGGGCAATCTTCACAGGTAGCGTCAACGCTGCTTACCAGGGCGCGGCGCAGGACAATTTGCTGTTCTTCATCGAGGTTCATGTATTTTGCTTCACATGCGCCGGCATCCATGACGAGCGGGCAGAATTGATTGTAGAAGGAGGAATTCCAAAAGAGGGTGGTATCTGCGCCGTTCTCGGTCAGTTGACCCAGTCCCGTATCGCCGACATCCTGAAAGATGCCCGGCCAAAACTGGCTTTCGCGCGCGAAGAGGTTTTTTATCAAACGGGCCGGCACCCCTGTTTCATTTGCGGTGTTCAGGATCAATTCATCGAATTGATTTTGCCATGCCGTCACGGCGTCGCGTGATTTTTCCAGGCCGCATTGGTTTACAAGATTCCCTGGAGCCAGGCCGCCATCTGTACAGGAACTGGCATCCACTGCGCCTTGCAGAATGAGGTTTGCCGCAAGATAGGTGTACGGGATGTCGCTGCTGAGTTCCTCGCTTTGTGTGGGGGTGGAGAGCCATGCGGGCACGCCGCCCACGGGAGGGAAGACTCCCCATGAGTCTGAGCAGGTGGCAACGGCATTTCCCTGCCATTGGGAGGAGAGCACATCCACATACCAGTAGAGTTGATCCGGGTCGCCTTCATCGGCCAGTTGCACACGGACTTCCGCCGTGAAGACGGGGCTGCTATCTCCGTAGCTTGAATACGACCAGAATTCCACGGTGGCGCCATCTTCGTCTGTTTCGGGGATGTGGAATTTGCAGACATTTGTCTCGTTGCAGTCAAATGATTCGCCGTTGTAGGCGCCTGCTATTTGGATGATGGATTCGTTTGGAAGTGGTTCCTGCCCTGTAATGACGAGGGTGGGCAGGGTTTCGCAAATGTTGGTGGATGCGCTGGGGACGTATTCGCAGTCTTCGAGGGATATCCATGCGCTGGCGGGGGCGAGCTGCATGGATATTTCCTTTTCCTTTTGCTGGCTGGTAATTAGAACGGCGTAGTAGCCTACGCAGGTTTTGTATTCACGGATGATGCAGGGAGGCTGGGTGACCCATTTTTGGTAAATGGTATTTCCGCAGTCTCTGTACACTTCCTCGGGGAGGGGCATTCCTTCATGATCCACGATGATGGAGCAGACGAAGCCTTTGTTCTTCCATGCCAGCAGATTCCATTCGTGGGCGGTATATTCCACGGCGATGACGGAGAAGCGGTCTGGGCCGGGTGGTGGATTGGGAGCAGGAACAGGCGCGAAATTAGGAATGAACGCCATGTTCGAGATGGCGATCATGATCGAGAGGAGTCCGATCTTCCAGTGGCGTCTCTGCATGAGAATCAAAAGAATCCACTCTAATTATACTCGTCACAGTCATAATTTGCGCTTTTTCACGGGCGGGAAAGCATGGCTATTGCAAAGTCAGGAAAATCTTAGCGCGAAATACGCGAAATTGGCGAATGGACGCGAAAAAGGAAAAATTCGCGCTCTTTCGCTTTTTTCGCGGCGTTCGCGTTAAAACAACGCCATGAATTCAGAACCACGTCAAGCGACTTTGCAACAACCATAGCGGGAAAGCGCAAATTGTGAACGCGGGTATTATATAAGCGGACTCTTTGGATTAGGGTTATTTCTTTTTGGTTTGTTCGGCTTCGAGGGCTTCGAGGGTTTCGAGGTCGCGCTTGAGGTTTTTGGTGCGCAGGTACATGCTGAGGGTGTAGATGCCCATGGTGGCAAATGCAATGAGGTAGCCTGCGATCATGTAGCCTGAGGTGTCGGGGATGGTTTCCATTTTTTCTCCAATTACATCGAGATGTTGAGTTTGAGTTCTTCGACCTTTTCCTGCAAACTGCCGAGGCGGATGCGGCGCCACATCAGGTCGATGAAGATGACGGTGAAGGCGAAGAGGGCGAAGAAGAAGGCAACTTTCATGTCGCTGGTCATGCTGAAGCCGCCCTGGGCTTCGGCGCTTTGGCTGCCGATGACGACAGGGTGAATGGTGCGGAAGAGACGGATGACCATGAAGGTGATGGGTGCGCTGAGGCCGCCCAGCAGGGTGTAGACTGCGCCGAAGCGGGCGCGTTTTTCGGGGTCTTCGATGCCCTGGCGCAGCATGAAGTAGGCGATGTAGATCAGTTCGGTGACGGCGGCGGTGGTGAGGCGGGGGTCCCAGGTCCACCAGGTATTCCAGGCGGGGCGCGCCCAGATAGAGCCGAGGACGATGGTGATGAAGAAGAACATGGTGCTGACTTCAACCGCCGCGACTTCGAAGCGATCCCATCTCATATCTTTGGTGACGAGGTAGGCGATGCCTGCAATGGCTGCGACAACGAAGCCGAGCAGGCCGACCCAGGCTGTGCCAACATGGAAGTAAAAGACGCGCTGTACGTTCCCCATAACCAGTTCGGTGGGGGCGAAGACAAGCGCCAAATAGGCGGCGACGCCGAGTACGATGATGGATATGATGTCTAGAATTGTGAGTGCGATTGGTTTCGATTGCATTGGATAAACTCCTTTTTAAAATTTACGATGTTTCGACAGGCTCAACACAAGTTTCAGATTTGCGCTTCACTCTGCGCTGATAACTGTCTGCTGTTTACTGATAACTGATCCTATTCTTCGACGACAAAATCAAAAACCATGAAGGCCACAGCGATGAAGATCACGTCGTAGACGATGAGCAGGTTGAGCGGGGTGAGGATCTCGGCGAAGGTTGCGCCATTTAGTAATCCGCCACTGGCTTTGACGGATGCCAGCAAAACGGGAACTGCCACAGGGAAGAGCAGGATCGGGAGCAGAACATCCCGCGTGCGGGTTTGGACGGACATGGCGGAGAGCAGCGTGCCGACGGCGATGTAGCCAATCGAGCCAAGCAATATCACGCCGAGAAAACTTAATTGAAAGATGCGCACTTCGTTGTAGAGCAGGGCATACAGCGGAAGGACAATCGCTTCGACGATGAGCATGAAGGCCAGGTTGCTGATGGCTTTTCCGAAAAAGATGGCCGAGCGATCCACGGGCGCGAGCAGGAGACCATCCATGCAGCCGCGGTCTTTTTCAACGGCCATCGAGCGGTTGAGGCCGAGCGTGCCAGCGAAAGCGAAGGTGGTCCACAAGACGCCAGCGGTGACGGATTGGCGGACTTTGATATCCAACTCCAGGGCGAAGTTGAAGATGAGGATGACCAGCATGGAAAAAACCAGCATGGCGGAGAGCAGTTCGCGCGAGCGCAATTCTGCGGCAAGGTCTTTATAGACAATGGCCATGGTGGCTTTGAAGAAGGAGGGGGAGGGGGACATAGGGGTGTGGGGGGGCTGGAGATTGGAGACTGGAGATTTGTAAGTGTCCAGTCGCTAATCTCTAACCACTAATCTCAATTAATTGATTGTTTATAAAATGCGAGCAGGTTTGTACTCTGCAATTCGTTTTGTGTGGCCGAAGCGGCGATGACTCCACGCGAGAGGATGTCGAACCGTGTGGCGAGGTCTTCGGCGCGGGCGAGATCGTGGGAGGTCATGACGACGGTGCGGCCTTTGGCGGCGACGGAGCGCAGAACATCATCCAGCATTTCGGAGGCGTCCTGGTCGAGGCCGGTGTAGGGTTCGTCGAAGAGCATCACTTCGGGGTCGTGGATGACAGCCCTGCCGATGGCGAGGCGCTGCTGCATTCCGCGTGAAAAGGTGCGGACGAGGTCTTTGCGGCGGGGTTCGAGGCCGACCATTTGAAGGACTTCGGTAATTCGTGATTGGTAATTGGTAATGCCGTACATGCGGGCGTAGAATTGCAGGTTTTCCTCGGCGGTTAGGTCTGGGTAGAGCAGGGGCATGTGCGAGACCACGCCTAATTTTGCGCGGACTTGCGCAGACTCATGCGGCAGGGAGTAGCCTGCCACTTTGACACTTCCCAGACTGGGGCGGGAGAGAGAGGCGAGAATCCGCAGGAAGGTGGTTTTGCCCGCGCCATTCGGTCCGAGCAAGGCCACGAATTCACCGGGCTGTACGGAAAAATCCACTCCGCGCAGGATGGTTTTTAGCCCAAAGCGTTTGACGAGTTTTTTGGTTTCGATCATTTAGATTCCATATCGTCATTGCGAGGGCGCACTTGCTCTTTGCCCGAAGCAATCTCCGCCAGCATGATGAGATTGCTTCGTCGGGAAAAGCACCCTCCTCCCAATGACGTGGTTGAGTCTACGATTTTCTCTTCAACGCGTCTTTCAATTCTTCGCGTCTTTGTTTGTAGGCCGGGTCAGAGAGTTTGCCGGCGCGGTGCAGTTCGTCGATGGCGATAATGGCATCCATGATGGATTCGGTATCTTCAAATTCATCATCTTCCTCTTCGGTCTCTTCCTCTTTTTTGTTGTCACGCATATATATCCACACCCCGGCGAGGATGAGCACAAGGCCGAGGCCGCCAATGCCGATCAGCAGGTTTTTATTTTGAGTGACATCGGGGGCGACTGCCGTATTATCCTTTGGCGCGCCTGTGAGTGTGAAGCCCAGGCTTTCGCCTGCTTTCAGGGCGCTGGCAGAATAGACATGGAAGTTGGTGGTCTGTAAAGTTTGAATGCCTTCATCGGTGAGGGCTGCGCCTTGCGCTTCCACGCCTTCGGGCAGGAAGAGCGACAACCTGCCGATGGAAAGCAAGACAGGCTGGGAGATGGCGATCTCTTTTGCCTTGGGAATGGAAGCGAATGCGATCAAGCTGTAGGCTGTTTCGCTGGGCGGCATGGCAAAGCCATCCGCAGTGGGGACGAAGGCGGCGCTGTCCTGGCCGGCCTCGTAGCCAAGGCCTTCGACGCCTTCGGGGAAGGCGATGAACGGCACTTTTTGCTCATCGCCCATTTTTATGAGGATGGTTTTATCGCCAGGGTTGGAGATGTTGTAGACTGCAAAAATTTGAGCGATATCTTCGGTTGCGAAATCGAAGTAGATTTGCACGGAATCAATTTTCAATGCGCTGTAATCTTCGGTGGTGGAATAGACAATGATATCGGGCAGAACCAGTTCAGTGGTTTCGGCCGGCACAACGGCAAACTCGGTCTGGTAGCTCAAACCATCCACTTCAACTTCGGCCAGGTAGATTTGGTTTTCGACGATTCCAACATCCACGAAAGCGTACGTCCCATCGGCGTTGACCGTTCCTTCGAGGGTGAGAATTTCCTGCGGGCCGGCGGCTGGGTCAGCGCCGTGGTCGAAGCCGCGCAAGGTGATTTTGAGATCGGATGGGAAATCCTGGCCTGTGCGGTTCTCGATGAGACCGTTGACTTTGCCCGCGCTGGCGGCGACAGGTTCGATAGTCGCTTCAGGCGTGACTTGGGCTTGGGCCGTACCATCGAGCGGCGTTGCCTCGGCTGATGGAGTTCCCGCCCCTGCCACAGCGGCGATGGGTGTCTCAGTAGCAGAGTCAACTACGGGCGCGGGGGGAGGCGCAAAGGTCAATGTGCGGATGTAGGCGGCGAGTTCGGTAAATCCGCCCTCTGTCATTTTGGATTCCAACGCGGGGAAGTCGGAAGTCCCATCGTGGAGCAATTGCGCGAGTTCCATGTTGGAGATCGAAGCCATCCGCTTTTGGTCGCGGAATATTTCGGCAGGGCAATCAACACAAAAATTCTCGTATAATTCCTGGCCCCTTTTCAAATCCTTTTCAGTAACGTGCAATGTGAGTGCGTAGGCCACCACATCCCAGCGTTCCTGCTCGTTGAGGCTGACGAAGGGCGGCATGAAGCGGTCGAGGTTGCCTTGCGTGACGGTGGTATACCATTTTGCAGGGGATGCTGTGCTTGCGGTTTCGGGCAGGCCCAGGGCGGCAACGGTGACAGGAAGCTGTTTGCCATCGGGGCCATCGCCGAGACCTGTGCCGCCATGGCAGGGCGCGCATTTTTCTGTGTAGATGATTTTGCCGTTTGCAATGTCTGGCGCGCTGGCTGGGTAAAGCGGGCCAAGCGTGGGCGCAGGGGTGGGCGGCACGTAATTCGGCGGGGGAGTGACATCCGCCGCGAGGGTGAAGTTACATGCGGCAAGGAATGCGGCGCTGATCGCTAAAATAAAGATGTGACGTATTTTCATGAGTTCCTCAGAGGGAGCTATTAGTTTTTAGCTGTTAGCGATTAGCTTGTAGCTAACTGCCAAACGCTAAACGCTAAATTGCGAATTACTTCAAAGCCTTCCCGCAGGATGGGCAGAATTTATCGGTAACCAGAACAGGCTTGCCGCATTTTGGGCAGAAGCCCGCAGATTTGCTTTTGTGCTGTTTGCGCCGCGCCGCGATCATCGATTCGAGATCGTCGTCGCTTAATTCCGCGGCCTGCTCGGAAGAGTCTGCGCGTTTTGCGGCGGCGGCTTTTTCGATGCGCCCTTCCGCATTGTTGGCTGAAGTTGAAACTGGCGCCAGCTCATCGAGGCTGCGGAGAATGTCCGCGCCTTTTTGCAGGAGCGCGGCGCGTTGGTCGGGATAATCTTCCGCGGGAATTTTCCCCAGTTTGAAATCGAAATCGAGTTCCTGCAGTGAGTTGATCACGCGGTCACGTTCCGCTTTCAACGCGGAGACCTCATGGGTTTCGCTGACGCGCGCGTATCGTCCGCGCGATGTGAATGGGGCATACAAATACACGCCGACGATCACAAGCACAGCCAGTACCAAAAATAGTGAGCCTAATTCCATGTTTCCGCCTTATTGAAGTTTCTGATCAATGATCGATTTTATTTCATCCACCGAAAGGAACGGCCCGATCTTCACGTAATACAGCGCGCCGTTTTGGTCTATAAAATAAGTTTCAGGCACGCCGCGAATGCGGAACAATTGCGAAATCTTTGTTCCCATATCGGGGCCGTTGAAAAAGGTAATGCCGAATTTTTTCAGGTACGCGCGCGCTTCGGGTTCCGTGTCCACATAATCTGCGCCGAGGAAAATCACCTTGCCGCTGGGTTCGTAGAACTTCCAGGCTTCTTCAAGTTCGGCGGCTTCCTGTTCGCAAGGCTTGCACCACGACGCCCAAAAATTCAACACCACGATCTTGCCTTGAAAATCCGAAAGCTTCACTTCGCTTTGGCCTTCGTATTCGTAGCCGCTGAAAAGCGGCAGCGTAAAATCGGGGATTTTATCGCCGGGCTGCACCGTCCCCTGCTGGCGCTTGCCGAGGATCACACCCACCAGCGCCAGCAAAGCCACCAGAAAAGCCCAAATCACAATTTGCACCCAGAGCGGCACGCCGCGTTTTTGTGGGGTTGTTTCAGTCATAATATTCTCCAATGTCCCTCACCACTACCTCCTCTACCCTACGGGCACGATGTCCCGAAGGGAGAGGAGAACTCCCTTCCCCATCGGGGGAAGGGTTGGGGAAAGTGCCCGTTAGGGTATGAGGGAAATTTATTTTCTTTTCTTCAACTCTTCTTCGAGCCTGGCGACGTAATCGTCTTTTTCCGGGGATGACGCTGCGCCTCTTTCCCCGCCCACACCTGCCGCTTCGACTTTGGGTTTTGTCCACTCCCTGAAAGAGCGGAAGAGGAAGAACGCTCCCAAAAGGATAATGGCAGGCGGCAGGAGGTAGACCAGCCAGTTCAATCCTGCGCGCGGAGGTTCCGCCAGTACGCGCGCGCCGTAGTTATCCATAAAATATTGTTTGATCTCCGTTTCGGTCATACCCTGCGAAAGCTGCAAACGGATCAATTCCCGCCACTGACGGCAGGCTTCCGTGGGACAAACATCCAGCGGCGTGTTTTCGCAAACGGGACAATACAACTGACTGGCAATCGCGTTCACTTCATCGTCCGTCGGCGTATCATCCTGGGCGAGGGCAACGCCAGTAAACAAGCCCGCCAGTAGCAGCGCCAGCGTGAGTATTTGTAAAGTTTTTTTCATTTCTTCTCCGTAAGGTTGAAGGTTACAGGTTATAAGTTACAGGTTGTAGGTTACAAGTTACAAGTTACAGGTTACAAGTTAGATGACCTTCAACCTTCAACTTTCAACTTTCAACCTTCAACTTTCAACCTTCAACCTTTCAACCTTTCTAATCCGCCGCGCTTGGTTGGCGATTGCTGCCCGTCACCTTGCGGTGTGCGGGTTCCTCTGCCGGGTCATTATCGGGCCAGGCGGCGAAAATCACGCCAAGCAGGAAGAGCAAACTGCCGATCCATAACCAGTTGACCAGCGGGTTGACGTAAATTTTGAAGGTTGCGCCAATGGATGAGACGGGCTGCCAGTCCACCAGCAGGATGTAGAGATCGTCCCTCAGAGTGGAGCGATTACCGGGGATGGTCATGTTTTGCTGGGAGTCGTAGTAATAGTCAATGCGCGGGGTGAGCTGGCCGAGATAAATTCCATCCTCGTACACATCCACCACGGCGCGGGTGTAGTTCACGCCTTCGCCCTGGTTATCCCATGAGGCAAGCTCGCGGTACTCGACGGTATAGCCTGCAATTTCCAATTTTTCGCCTGCGGCCAGCGTTCCCTGTGTCTCTTGTTGGAAGATTTCAATGCCGAGAATGCCGATGGCCATCAACGCCATGCTGATGTGGATGATGTACCCTCCATAACGGCGGCGGTTGCGTCCCATCAAACGGGCGAGGGCAGTGAAGAAATTCTCCCCCTGTGTCTTTTGGCGCGCGCGCGCACCCCGCCAGAATTCATGCAAGGTGACGAGCACAATCAGCACGATCAGAAAGAAACCGATCAACGCGCCGATATTTTGGGTATAGGTGAAGAACAAGGTAACGGTCACAACCACGGCGGCAATCGCAGATTTCCAGATCGCCTTGCCGAGAGTCTGCACGGTGGAGTGGCCCCAGGCTGAGAGCGGGGCAACCGCCATCAGGAAGAGCAGAGCCGAGAAGAGCGGGGATGTGGCGCGTTCATAAAACGGCGGGCCGACGGTCACTTTTTGGCCTGTGAAAAGTTCGGAGATGAGCGGGAATATCACGCCCCAGAAACAGACAACCAGAATGCTCATGAATAACAGGTTGTTGAGCAGAAAAAGCGCCTCGCGAGAGAGCATGGATTTCATTTCGGTTTCGGCTTGCAACTGCGGCCAACGCCAGATGACCAATGCCACCGAGACGATGAAGGTCAGCGAAACGAAGCCCATGAAGAAGGGACCGATTGGGCTGTTCGCAAAAGCGTGGACGGAGGATAGCACGCCCGAACGAGTCAGGAAGGTTCCGAAGATGACCAGCGCATACGTGAGGATGATGAGGATCATGTTCCACTGCTTGAGCAGGCCGCGCTTTTCCTGGATCATGACGGAATGTAAAAAGGCGGTGCCTGTCAGCCACGGCATGAAGGCCGCAATTTCTACGGGGTCCCAGCCCCAATAACCGCCCCAACCTAAAACATCATAGGCCCAGCGTCCGCCGAGCACAAGGCCAAAGGACAGGAATAACCACGCCCACAAAGACCAGCGGCGGGTGATGCGAATCCAGCGGTCATCGGTGCGGCCTGTGATGAGCGCGGCCATGGCGAAGGCGTAGGGAATCACGTAAGAGACGAAGCCAAGATAAAGCATAGGCGGGTGGATGACCATGCCCGGGTGGCGCAG
>CAKKRM010000024.1 GCA_919902735.1 Anaerolineales bacterium
CCAGATATGGCGGTCAAAATAGGCTCGTTTTACGGGTACTGCGTAAGGTGAGTTAATGAGTAAGCCTGCTTTTAAGTTTTCGATAGGAGAACGATTGGTTATTTTGGTTATTTCCTCATAATTACCAAAATAACCGATTGAATTTTAAAGCGCAGTGTATGTTTGTGGATTACAAATCGTGTTAAATTACTATTTGAACGTTGTGCTTGACAGCCCTTCCTCCTTATGGGAGAATTCAGGCCGTTCGATATTAAAAATTAGACCTTCACAGAAATGCATCTATGTTTAAAAACTTATACATCTATCGGCGTTACCTGATTGGAACGTTTTGGACAGAACTTCGCTATCGATATGCCGGAACCATTTTGGGTTTTTTTTGGGTGGTTATTACTCCATTGTTGGAAGTTCTTATTTATGCAGTGGTTTTTTCGCAAATAATAAATATACGGAGCGGAGGAGAAAGAGGCGTTTCTTATACGCTGTTTCTGACCTCTGGCCTGTTTCCCTTTATGGCGTTCTCACAGGTGATCAGCCGGGGTATGGATGCGATTAAATCCAATGCTATGTATATGCGCCGTTCCCTGGTTCCTTCCGAAGTATTTGTATTTAAGGAAGTGCTTTTAAGTGGATTTTCTTTTTTTATTTACCTATTTTTACTGATCCCAATAAGTTTGATTGCGGGGAATCCAATAACCTGGCGTGCCCTTCTTATGCCGGTCTTTGCAATTTTTTTGTTGATACTGGGTTTTGGGATGTCTTTACCGTTGGCAAATTTACGCATCCTCTTCCCCGATTTGGGCGAAATAATCCCGGTTATCTTGCAGTTATGGCGATGGACATTGCCCATAATGTTTACTGACAAGAATTTTCCAGCCTGGCTGAGGCGGCTAATGAGCTTGAATCCACCTTATTATTTTATTCGTTCGTTTCGTGATGTATTAATTGAGCAAAGCGTGCCGCCTGTGGAAGCATGGGTATCAATGGGTTTGTGGATTATCTTTTTCCTGATAATGGCGCATGTTATATCCGGACAGCTTCGTAGAGAGGTAAAAGATTTGTTATGACGAATGATGTCGTATTAAAAGTCGATGGCCTGGGCAAGAGTTTTAAAATATATCCAAACCCTATTGGGCGCATTAAAGAATGGCTAACTTTTGGCAGGCGAAAATATCACAAGAAATTCTTGGCTTTGGAGAACATATCCTTTGAAGTTCGCAAAGGAGGATTTCTGGGTGTTATAGGCCCAAATGGCGCTGGAAAGAGTACGTTGCTAAAAATATTAACCGGAGTCTTGGAGCCAACTTCCGGTACATACAAAACCTTAGGCAGAGTCCTGTCATTGCTGGAGTTAAGTGGCGGCATGGATAATGACTTATCCGGGCGGGAAAATATTGTCCGTAGCGCCCAGCTTTTAGGATTTCCACCCGGCTATGTTGAAGAAAAGATGGCTCAGATTAACGATTTTGCCGAATTGGGTGATTTTTTTGACCAACCATTGGGTGTTTATTCAAGCGGCATGAGAATTCGTCTGGCCTTTTCTATGTTTGCATTCCTTGAATGTGATATTCTTATTCTTGATGAGGTGCTTGCAGTAGGCGATATCTTCTTTCGACAAAAATGTTATGCACGACTTGAAGAGTTAATTGCCCAGAATGTTGCCATTATTCTTGTGACACATAGTACGGGTACGGTTAGGCAATATTGCGATGATGTTATTGTTCTTCAAAATGGAAGGATCATTTATCATGGAGATTCACAACAGGCAATTTCAAAGTATTTTGAGATAAAAAAGGATCAGGGTATTAATATTAAAGTTTCTGATACTTATGTGGAAGAAGATTATGCATCTTTCAATAATATTTCATTGGAAGCAATATCTGGCGTTTTAGAATGGCCGGTGGAAAGTGTTCTTGAAAAGAATGTTTTACCGAAAAAAAATGAAAACCAGCGGGCAAAATTAATTCACTTATTGGTGTGTAATGAACAGGGAAATCCCTTGCAGGCTTTTGAGCAGGGAGCAAAGGCTTATTTTTACTTTGCATATCAAGCGAAGGAAAATATGGGAGTTCCACTTGCTGAACTCACTTTGCTTACGCCTAAAAATTTTCTAATCCATAGTAGGAATTCACTTCAATTAGATGTGATTCCTCCCCTGAAATTACAAAAAGGAGATATTGTTCGTTGTCGGCAAATGGTAAAACTTGACCTTGCTCCGGGTAACTATATTTTTAATCTTAGATTACTTACAATGCACCCATCGGATTTTAAGGAACGAAAAAAGCTTTCCTCGATGGATCTAAAAGAAAAATTGATCACTGTTCTTGATATAAAACCGGCCGGAATGATTGGCGTATTCCACCAATCTCAAAGTCAGGGTATTGGTTTGCATGGTGGCCTTTGTAATTTGGATGGTGAAATGCACCTTGAGGTTCTTCATGACCGGTAGAAAATTATCATTTAGTGGAAAAGAATGATTTGATTTTCCACAAATGGAGGATATATGGTTTTTGTTATTGCAGGAATGCATCGCTCTGGAACATCAATGGTTGCGAGACTTTTGAATCTTTGCGGGGCATATCTTGGTGAAGAAAAAGAGCTGATCCCGGCTGCTGAGGATAACCCAGAGGGGTTTTGGGAAAATGCCAGGTTTCATGAGATCAACGAAGAGATACTCGCATCATTCGGTGGAAGTTGGGACTTTCCTCCTGTGCTTGAAACAGGTTGGGAGACAAGTGACAATCTTTCACAGATTCGCCCGCGAGTCAATAATCTTATCTACGAATTTCTTCCGCATCGCATATGGGGATGGAAGGATCCCAGAAATTCTCTCACTCTACCCTATTGGAAAACACTTTTTCCTGATCTAAAAGTGGTTGTTTGTTTACGCAATCCCTATGACGTTTACAAGTCCTTGTCGCGCCGTGGATATGCGTCAAGCGCATTTTCTTATAATCTTTGGCTGGCGTATTACCAATCATTGCTAACCGCCACCGACTCAAAAAGCCGAATTGTCACACATTTTGAATCTTATTTCCAGAACCCAAAATTAGAACTTCGGCGGCTGCTTAATTACCTTGATCTGGATGTTTCAGATGAAATAATTGAGATGGCGTGTGAAACGATTTCTCCTGATCTTCGACATGGCCAAGCCAAAATATCGAACCTTCTTGCCACAAATCCGACTGTCGATTTACTTAATATCTATAAAGAGCTTTGCCGCCAGGCGGGATCTGTATTTTTTGAATCTCTCTTCTCTGAAGAACGCGAATTCCTGGATGAAATTAATTTGAATGATGAAGCAAGCTTAAGCAGACGCCAGATTGCCAAGTTAAATTTTGAAATCAAACAAAGGAATTTTGAAATAGAGCAAAAGAATTCGGAAATTGAGCAAAAGAATTCGGAAATCGAGCAAAAGAATTCGGAAATCGAGCAAAAGGATGCGCAGATTCGCGAATTGTCCGCGCAAACAGAAGAAGATATTGCCAACCTGCGGGCTGAACTCCGCCATATTTTTGAAAGCCGCGGTTGGCGATTGGTGAAATTTATGCAAAAGATTAGTTCTTTTTTCCGAAGAGGGATGCAACAGGTAAAAGGAATTAATTCCAGTTTTCGAAAAACCATTTCCATCTTGCACAGAGAAGGCATACGCGGATTGTTTTTGCGCCTGCGTAACCGTTTAAAGACTGCAACACAAATCAGTGTTTTGCCGGAGACAAGCGCAGAAGTGTATAGCAGCTTGTTATCGATATCCGTCGGCCAAGCGGCGGATGAATTCGTTCCCCTAGGCAAAGAAGGAATATCTTCAAGCGAATCACCGATTAAGCTTGTTGCTTTTTACCTTCCACAATTTCACCCGATCCCGGAAAATGATGATTGGTGGGGGAGGGGTTTTACTGAATGGAACAATGTATCAAAAGCAATTCCCCAATTTGTCGGACACTATCAACCCCGTTTGCCCGGGGAACTGGGGTTTTATGATCTGCGTATACCGGAAGTTCAAAAGCGGCAGATCGAATTGGCGCGTATGTATGGAATTCACGGATTCGCGTTTTATTATTATTGGTTCAATGGCAAAAGACTTTTGGAGAAACCATTGGATTTATTCCTAGAGAGTAAAGAAGAATTTCCTTTTTGTATTTGCTGGGCAAATGAAAATTGGACCCGCCGCTGGGATGGCCAGGAAAATGAAATTCTAATTGGGCAGGAACATTCTCCGGAAAGCGACCTTCGATTCATTCAAGATGTTGCCCCCATTCTTCGGGATAAACGCTATATTCGTGTTAATGGGAGGCCATTATTAATTGTTTACCGCGCCAATATTCTTCCTAACGTATTAAAAACAGTTGCGCTTTGGCGGGAGTACTGTAAAAGTCATGATATTGGCGATCCCTACCTGGTTTCAGCTCAGACATTTTGGTTTATGGACCCACGCGATGTGGGATTTGATGCGGCAATCGAATTTCCGCCGCATAGCGTGCCGGTTACAGATATTCGCCACCTATTAAAAATTTCAAATCAAAACTATAAGGGAAATGTAATAGATTATAAAGAGATAATTGAAAAGACATCTTCAATGGTTCGGCCAGATTACCAACTTTTTAAGACGGTGTTCCCAAGTTGGGATAATGAAGCGCGCAAGCCTGGGAAAGGCTATACTTTTGCCTTTTCAACCCCGAAACTTTATAAAGACTGGTTGCTGCGGGCGGCAAAGTTTACCTTGCAGGAGCCAGACCCCGATAAACGATTGTTATTTGTCAATGCCTGGAATGAGTGGGCGGAAGGCGCCCATCTTGAGCCGGATCGAAAGTATGGATATGCCTATCTTCAAGCCACCGCAGATGCTTTGCGAGAAGTTGTCAGCCTGAAAGATACAACACCGGGTCCTGTAAATAGTAAAAATAATGCCCCCCCGAAAAACCGGCAATCTAAAAACCGGGAGCGGGAGATCGACTTGGTTTCTCGCCATCCAATAATCATTTTTCAGCCTGGAAAAGTGGGTTCAACAAGTGTGCATGTATCTTTGGAAAAGAAATTCAAGGATATTGGAATATCATCCCAAATCCATCATGCCCATATTCTTGTAAATATTGATCAGCGCATTGAATTTATCTCAAAAGTAAGGGCCGACCCGGCAAATACCATTAATAAATTGCTGGAAAGCAAGGATCTCAAAAACCAAATAGACAGCTATCCCGAAAAAACCTGGAATATTATCAGCCTCGTGCGTGACCCGGTGGCACAAAAGGTCAGCGCCTTGTTTCAACTTATCGATGAGTACTTTCCAGACTGGCAGGAGCAGTTTAAATCCGGCGCGCTTTCGCTGAAGGATATGCAAAAAGTTCTTATTGAAAAAGAGGAATTTGATGTTGTGAAAATCGACGTCTGGTTTGATAATCAATTGCGGCCTCTTTGTAATCTTGACGTTTTTCATGTTCCATTTCCTAAAGAAAGAGGATTTCAGATTTACAAGCCCACCCCCCGTATGAATCTGATGATTATTCGCCTCGAAGATCTTAATCGTGTGGCTGGGCAGGCATTTAAAGAATTTATCAATATCAAGGATTTTTCAATCGTTAGCACGAATGTTAGCGAAGAAAAACCCTACCATCACCTTTACAAACAATTCAAAAGCCTGCCAATTCCCTCCACATACCTGGATGACGCCTACAATACACGTTATGCTAGGCATTTTTATTCCGAGAACGAAATTAAGTCTTTTCGTGATCGATGGCAATACCCAAAACCCGAGAATATGGAGTAATCAATTATGTTTAGTTTTCTAAATAGGGGGCCTGTTAAGAAATTATTGGCAGAATTAAGCCCAAAGAAGCCTCTCATAATTCCCATCATTGTTTTCCAACCGGGAAAGGTGGGATCCATGAGCGTTCAGCATTCTTTGGAGGAGGCATATAAAAAGGTTGGTATGTCAATCGTGATTCATCACGTACATGCCCTGAACCACCTCGACGAGCGGGAAGAGTATGTACGGCAAACCCGTAAAAACCCTGCAGATAGTATTAGTATTATCAGGGAATGGCGTGTTTTACGTAAAGACATTGATAGCCACCCGGAGAAAAAGTGGAATGTTATAAACTTGGTGCGCGACCCGGTTGCGATTAAGGTTAGTGCGCTTTTTCAACTGTTGGACCAACATATTCCGGATTGGGAAAAACGACTACAGACAAATCAATTGACAATGGCAGAGGTGGAGGAACTCTTTTTTAGCAAAGAGGAATTTGGCTTTCGTGGCCTGGATCGCTGGTATGATAATCAAATCAAAGCCTTGTGGGGCATCGATATATTTGCCGCGCCTTTTCCCCGGGAAAAGGGATATCAAATATTTAAAACAGAAAATATTAATTTAATGATCGTCCGCCTTGAGGACCTTAACCAGGTGGCAGAACAGGCCTTTGATGAATTTCTGGGGCTTAAGAATTTCAAAGTTGTAAATGCGAATATTGGCGATAAAAAACCGTACGCAGAACTGTATAATGAGTTCAAAAAACGTCCCCTGCCTGCCGAATATATTGACCGGGGATACATGTCTCGGTTTGCGAACCATTTTTATACCCACGATGAAATCACCGCGTTTCGAAAACGCTGGATGCGCTGGTAATTTTGTTGAATGGTTCGATTAATTTTCCGTGTTGACTTTGCCAACCGTATCCATTGTCATCGTTTCCTGGAATGGGGCAGATCATCTGCTTCATTGTTTAAATGCTCTCGCGGCGCAATCCTTTAAAGATTTTGAAATCATCTTTGTGGATAATAATTCCACAGACGGTTCCACCGAAAACCTGGTGCAACTCTGGGCCGCGTTAAATTTGCAATTGGAAAGATTAAGCGAAAACAAAGGCTTCGCCGCCGCCAACAACCTTGGCGCCCGCCTCGCCCGTGGAAAGTGGATTGCCCTCCTCAATGCGGATGCTTTTCCTGAATCAGACTGGCTTGAGAAGTTATTACACGCTGCCGAACAAAACCCTGACTATGCAGCTTTTTCCTCCCGCCAGATTCAGCATAATGCTCCGCGCTTGCTCGACGGCACCGGGGACGCCTATCATATCAGCGGACTTGCCTGGAGGAACGATTACAATCTCCCCGCCGCCGAAAATGGATTGGAGCAAAAGGAAATATTCAGTCCCTGTGCCGCCGCCGCTCTTTACTCTCGCGAGGAATTCTTGAAAGTGGGCGGCTTTGATGAGGATTACTTCTCTTATTTTGAGGATGTAGATTTGGGGTTTCGACTCCGTCTGGGCGGGGCAAAATGCCTGTATGTACCGGAAGCAGTTGTCCGCCATGTGGGAAGCGCGAGTACCGGCAAACGCAGTGATTTCTCCGTCTATTATGGCTATCGAAATTTGATTTGGACTTTTGTCAAAAACATGCCGTCTCCGTGGCTTTGGTTATTTTTACCGCTTCATATTGTAACCATCCTTTTCTTTTCCGTTTATTTAACCATGCGCGGGCAGGGCAGGGCAATTTGGAGCGCAATTTTCGACGCAGTCCGCGGCCTTCCGAAAATGATAAAGAAGAGAAAAGCAATTCAAAAGAATATCAAGATCAAACCGCGCGGCCTGTTGAGTGTCATGTCCACTGGCCTGTTCGAGCCGTATCAGGAATTTATGCGACGGAATAAAACATCATGAAAGACCTCGGCATTTGCATCGTCACCCGCAGTTCGAAGGAGGTGATCATGGATTGTCTTGCCTCCGTGTACGAACAGACTCAAGGGCTTGACCTGGAAGTTGTGGTGGTGGATAACGACTCACACGACGGCACAGTGGATGAAATTCGCCTCAAATTCCCAAACGTGAAGTTGATTCTGAACAATGAGAATTTGGGTTTCTCCCGGGCAGTAAACCAGGGCTTGCGAATTCTGGATGCGCGCTATTATGTGCTGCTCAACCCGGATGCCATCGTACTGGAGCGCGCCCTGCCGCGTCTGATTCAGTTCATGGAGGAAAATCTCCGGGCGGGGATGTGTGTTCCGAAAGTTCTCAACAGTGATGGCACGCTGCAATATCAATGCCGTCGTGGAGAAGCCCGCCCTGGCGAAGTGTTTTCCTATTTTATTGGGCTTGCCCGCATGTTTCCCAAAGATACGCGCTTCACTGGCTATTTGCTCGACCATATCGACAACGACCAGGTCAACGAAGTCAAAGCGGTTTCCGGCTCGTGTATGATGATTCGCCGTGCTGTGATTGAACAGATCGGTTATTTCGACGAGCGCTACTTTGCCTATCAGGAAGATACAGACTATTGCTTTCATGCCCGCCAGGCAGGTTGGAGAGTGTATTATGTTCCAATGGCCCGGGTAATCCATCATGGGGGTCGGGGGGGCTCCGGTATCAACCCGTATTTTGGGGTGTACCAGTGGCATCGTTCCTACTATCTTTATTACCGTAAAAATCTGGCAAGGGATTATCCGTTTTGGTTCCACCCGCTGTACTATTTTGTGATGTTCGTGAAAATGACCTTGAATCTGACAGGTGTGTTCTTCAGCCGCGATAAAGTTGTGGGGACTCGCAAGCCTTCCTGACCCAATCGAAATAAGGGAGTGGTTTTCATTGCCGCAAGCAGGCGGCAGTTTCAGGAAGATAAACTCTGATAAACTATCAGCATAGATTTGCATTTCATCTGCGAAACGGTTTCCATGGGTAATCCATTATTCCCCCTCATTATCAGCCTTCTTATCAGTATTGGTTTGGGATATCCTTCGGCATTCCTGGCGAACCGCCTCAACATCATGGATGTTCCCGGAACTGCGCCTCACAAAAAACACGCCCGTCCCACACCATTGGCGGGCGGTATTTTGTTGACGATAACACTCGCCACTGTGGCGCTTATTTTTCGCCAACAGCTCAATCGTGAAATTCTCACGGTTTTCGCTGGCGCTTCCGTGGTGTTTTTCTTTGGCATTTGGGACGATTACAAGGGGCTGTCAGCCCGGCCAAAATTGATCGGTCAATTAATGGCTGTCGCAATCCTGGTATTTTTTGGAGTCCAGGTTCATTTTATGACGGTTTTATCCGACGCCGGGTATATATCCATCCTGGCGGCCAGGGTCTTGAATATTCTCGTTACATTATTTTGGGTGATTGGCATTACCAATGCCGTGAACATGGTGGACAGCATGGATGGGATCGTGGCCGGGCTTGGGATGATTGCATTCGCCTTCTTTTTTGGCGCGACGACATTAGCGGATCAAACCGCGCTGACAGTTTGGTCTGCCGCGCTGTTGGGGATTAGCGCAGGGTTATATTTTTGGAATAAAATGGCGGCCAAATTCTTTCTCGGCGATTCGGGCACGCAGACGCTGGGGTTTTTGCTGGCCTGTTTTGGCATCATGTATAATCCATTAAACCGCAACCCGGAATCTTCATGGATTGTGCCGATTATGCTGCTGGGCATCCCAATATTTGATACGACGCTTGTAGTTTTATCCCGCATTAGAAGAAAACAGGCGGTGGGCAGCGGCAGGCGGGACCATACCTATCACCGTCTGATTGCATTGGGCTTTTCACCCAGGCTGGCCGTGTCCATCACTCATCTGGCGGCTTTACTTATCAGTTGCCTGGCTTTCCTAAGCCTATACCTTCCTCCATTTGCCGCCATATTGTTTTTTGTGCTGACAATACTCTGTGGAGTTATTACCTTGCTGTGGCTTGAGCGAAAACCAACCCTGGATGAACAACCTGAAGGAAACCATCTTGCGTAAAATTCTCGACCATATTCGTCATTGGCGTGAGCCGCATCATTTGCCGGTGGTCTATGTTGCTTTTCTCGCGCTTGGGGCGTTGATTTCACTTTTCTCAATTCTCCGATCCCCGTCGGAGTCGGGGAACGCCTTATTTTTGGGATATTCATTGGAAAAGACCTTGCTTGGCGCTGGGCTTATTTTGCTTTTGCTCCTGTTCATTACGTTGATCTTGAAACTGTCCCGCCAGCCTGAATGGTCCCGCCAGTTGTGGGAGATTGTGTTTAATAACCGGCCTGTACAGGCCATAATTTTATGGGCTTGTGTTGCCTTCCTTTTTATTTTCTGGATCGCGCTATTTCTGCCATCCTATCGCCTTGGGGGTGTGGCGGGGTATGTTGTCCAGTTGAAAGCTGTCATCGTCTGGCTGGCAGTTGTCAGCGCGGTTACGATGCGGATGATCCTGCTTGAGCGTGGAAAAGAATCCATCGGGTCTGTCATTTTGAAAAACAAGATGGCTGTTTGGGCGGGGACTGTCGTTCTGGCATTGTTCATCCTCGCGGGGGCGCTGGTAGTTTTTACAGGCATTGGCGTCAGCCATCCCGAAGATTACTGGTACGCTTCCGGCGTTCCCGTGTTGGGGTTGCAAATTATTTTTTCGCTGGTGTTGGGCGCATTGTTCATCTGGCTGGAACCCCGCTGGAATGTGAAGCCATCAACAAGGGTTGATGGCTTGATTTGCCTGGGGCTTTGGGTTGCCACTGTCTGGCTGTGGGCGCGGGAACCCATCCGCCCGAATTTCTTTATGCCCGATACGGCTGATAATTTGATGTATCCATATTCGGACAGCGCCACATTCGATATTGCCAGCCAGTTTGCGCTGATTGGGCAGGGAATTTTTAACGGGCAATATTTTGACCGTGTACTTTACATTGCTTTTCTGAATTATCTGCATATTTTGTTCGGCCAGAATACAACGCTGATGATGACCGCGCAGGCGGTGGTTTATGCGGTGTATCCTGCGCTTGTTTATCTGTTGGGCAGGGAATTGCACAGCCGTGCCCTGGGCGTTTCGGCCGGTGTGTTGATCTTGCTGCGTGGTTTGAATTCGCTCGTCTCTGCCACCTGGATCGACCTCGCAAGCCCCAAAATGATCCTGACGGATTTCCCCGCTGCAATCGGAATTGCCTTTTTTTTGCTGCTGTTTTTAAAATGGTTTAAAGACCCTTCGAGAAAACATCTCGCAGTGTGGGCAGGCGCTGCGCTTGGATTCACGATCCTGTTGCGGACGAATGCGATTCTCCTGCTTCCGATCCTGCTTGTTTATGCCTGGGTTGCCCTGCGCCCGCGCTGGAAGTACGCGTCTATCGGCTCCTTGTTGTTGGTTTTTGGGATGTTGGCCGCCACCACGCCCTGGGATTTGAGGAACCTTCAAAACGGCACGCCCATGTTTTACGTGTACTATTCGCGCATTCAACTGGTTTTGCGCGCCCGTTATGGCGTGCAGGGAGATACCTATCTTCCAAACATACCCTCTGCTGTTCAGGTTTCCCAAACCCAAGCTGGCCTCAGGGCCATTGCGAGGCAGAGGGTTGCAGAGCCGTTGGAGACAAAATATTGCGACACCCAGCCTTGTAAGATTGCCAATCACTTTTTTCACAACCTCATCACTTCGATCCTTTTTTTGCCCTCGTCTTTTACATTTGACGATTTGTGGAACATCATAAAGCTGGGCATCCCTTATTGGAGAAATGACTGGGTGGGGGCTGGGCTGGGCGTTGGCGCGGGCATTTTCCTGCTCTTGAATTTGGCCGTAATTTCCCTGGGGTTTGGCGCCATGTGGGAGCGCAACCGGGTTGTATCGGTGATTCCTGCCATTGTTTTCCTGGTTTATATTTTATCCAATGCGCTGGCATTGACCTCCGGCGGACGTTATATCGTCCCGGTGGATTGGATCATTTGCGTCTATTACATGGCTGGTTTGCTGCAAATTGCGTATTGGATGCTGCGCTTCGCAGGGGTTGTTGATCCGTTTGAAAACTTGCCGCCCAGCGCCAATATAGAATCCGCGATAAACGCTCCGAAGATAGTTTCCGCTTTTGTGATGATCTTCATGCTTGGCTCGTTAATTCCCATTTCGGAAATGCCTTTTGAAAGACGCTACCAGGCCAGTTCGGTGGAGGATACTCTCGCCATGCTGGAACAAAAGGGAATGTTCGAGCAGGCCAATTTCGACAGGGAGGAGCTGTCCGCTTTTCTGGCAGGCCCGCGGGCGGAAATGTTCGTCGGCAGGCTGTTGTATCCGCGGTATTACTTTGCCGGGGAAGGGGAGCTTGACAGGCATTATCCATACGTGCCGCTCGATTACCCGCGCCTTGTGTTTAATATAATAGGCCCCTTTGAAGGCGGAGGCAGGCAGCATGTGATCATCCCCGGCAATAACCCCAAAATGATCCTCCATGCGGCTGACGTGGTTGTGGTTGGGTGCAAAGCGGAGCAAAATCTCGATGGCTTGGCAGTCTTTGTATTATCCGAAGCGGGCTTCGTCTATTTGCGTTCTCCCCAATCAGAATTGAAGTGTCCATTGCAGTCGCCCATCATTCAGCCGTAATCGATATTGCCCCCGCAGGGTGGGAATCATGGCTGAAATTTTTTCCGTTATTCAGTCACCTTACGCACCGCGCATGATTCCCTGAGCGGAGCGAAGGGTCTCTGGGATAG
>CAKKRM010000025.1 GCA_919902735.1 Anaerolineales bacterium
GTTTATTACCAACTTACCGGCAAAAATTATGTCCTCCCTGAGAGAGGACAGGGACGGATTATAGTACAAATCCGTTTTTTAGGATGACTTGGATTCTTTGGGCTGGCTAAGAGGAATCTGTAAATAGAAAGTACTGCCTTTGCCAACGGCGCTATCCACCCACACGCGGCCCCCATGATTGGATGCAATCGAACTGACAATGGCAAGCCCCAAACCGGAACCCGGCTGGTTGCGGGTTTCGCGCTGTTTGCCTCGATAAAATTTCTCGAACAGGCGTGGGAGATCCTCCGCGGAAATTCCAAACCCCGAATCTTCAATGGCAAAGATCAAATAACCGGGCTGTGAAACCGTGCGGATGATCACGCGTCCGCCATCGGGTGTGTATTTGATCGCATTTTCCACAAGGTTATACACCGCCTGGTGCAGGAGCGCCTGGTCCGCCTCCACGGCATGGGGCATATCCTTGGGCAGTTCAACGCTCAGAGCAATGTTCTTTTGAGAGGCCTGCAATTGCAGAGCGCTGGTGGCGCGTTCGATAATATCCAACACGGTGACGTGCTCCACCTGAAGGCCGACGCCAATTTCAATGCGGCCCAGGTCGAGCAGGTTGTTGACGAGGCGGGACATGTTCTCCACCCCCGAAATGATCTTTTTGACATAGCCCTGCTGCTGCTCGTTCAACTCGCCGACCATTTCAAGCATGGTGGCATAGCCGCGCATCAACGTCAACGGGGAGCGCAGATCATGGCTGACGGTTGCCACGAATTCGGATTTCAGCGAATCCAATTCCTTGAAGTGAGTCACGTCGCGCATGATGCACACGCGCCCGATCTGCCTTCCATCCACGGTGACAGAGGAAGCGGTTGCAAGATAGGTGCGTTTATCCGCCAGCACAAGTTCGGTGGATTGAAGCTCGGTGGTGGCCGTCTGTAACAAAGCCAGCAGGGGTTTGAGCTTGATAACCTTTTCGGTTTCCATGCCGCTGGCGGCATCGTCCATGCCCTGCCCCAGCGCAGAGGATGCCGCTCGGTTGGCAAGCAGTAGTCGGTTGCGATGATCCGTCACGATGACCGGGTCCGGCGTGGAATTTAAAATCGCCTCCAACTGTCTTCGAGAGGCTTCTACATTCAAATAGAGATGGGCGTTCGCTACGGCAAGCGCCGCCTGACCCGCCAGCGTGGTCACAAAGCGGACATCCGAATCGGAGAATTTGCGCGGCTGTTCAAAGCCAGCCCACACCACGCCGTAATAACGATTTTCATGGCGCAGCGCAACTGCCAGCAACGCCAGCGGTTGTGACCTGGCAGGGTCAAGAGTAAGCTCGCGGGTGCGGCCTACATTGGGCAGCACAATTTTTTCCTGGCTTTGTGCCAGGTCGAGGATCTGGTCATCGAGATGGGCGTAGCTATCCTGCGCGGGGCCCAACGCAAAGCGGGAAGGCAATTCAACAAAGGTATCCGGAAGGATGCTCGGCGAGAGCACCACACTGACCGAGTTCGCGCCTGTAGAAAGGATCGCCTCCAGCACCGGCTTGACCGCATCCTGCATCTCCAAACTGGATGCCACATCCTGGCTGACCTGCAAGAGACGGTTAAGCTCCTCCAGCCGCGCCTGCAAACTGGAACGCATTTGCTCAAACGCGCCCCGCAATTGACCGACCTCATCCACCCCTTCCACTTGCAGGGGGTTATCGAGGTTGCCCTGTGCAATGCGGTTGGCTTCAGCGGCAAGGTTTTGCAGGGAACCGGTTACCACTCGCAAACCAAGCCTTAATGAAAGCATGGCAACGAATGCCAGGAAGATGATCATCAACGAGAGCGGCAGGGCAATATCCAGCGCGAACTGTTGCACCTGCTGGGCAGGGACTTTCAACACGATTGCCCACGGACGCCCAAGGACTGGCTGATAATAAACCAGTTCACGCGTGCCATCTGCAGCGGTATCATCGTAGAAGAACGCCTCGCTGCCGCGCTGGCCGTTGTAGGTTGTCAGCGCTTGCGCAGGGTCGGAATGATAAAGAATGCGGTTATTTTCGTTCAGCAAAAAGCCCGTACCGCCCAGCCCGACCATATGGTTGATGCTTTCAATCAACGGCAGGGTCAGCGGATTGGTCTCCAGCGTGGTGCGGCCAATCAGAATACGCTGCACCTGCCCGGCGTCCACAATGGCAACCAAAAAAGACACGCGCGAAACATCGCCCACCGATAATGGCGGGATCGAATATATCTGGGTCAACACTCCGTTGGAGGCCAGCAAAATCCCTGTTTCTTCATCAGGGAAAAGCTTAAATCCTGTAACCGCAGTTTCAGGATACCCCGCCAGTAAATTTTTGCCATTCACATCCAAAACAAAAATCTGATCGAAATACGGAACCGCCTTGATGCGCAAACCAATAATGGATTTTAATTCATCCCCGGTTGCTTCCAGCAAACGCGGGTCGGAGGCGAGCTGTACAGCCAGGTTCTGTCCCGTTTCGAGAAAGAAGGGCACACTTTGCGAGGCAGATTCTCCCGCGCTGGAAAGACGATCCTGAAGCATATCGCGCGCGGCACGCCCAGCCACCACCCAATCTCCAATTAATAAAGTTAAGAGCAAAAGTGAAATGAATGTGCCCACCGCAAAAATAAAACGGGATTCAAGACTCTTCTCGCCGGGCGAAGGCGCCAACGGTTGTTTCCCGCCCCATGCCGCGGGGAAGGCCATCGAAATAACCTGCGCCACAATGCCGCCCGCCAGCATTTCACCGCCGAAGGCAAGCGTCACAACGCCGGCATTGCTCAGGGCAAAATCAAGCCGCGCTGTGGCCGGCGAGGAAATATCCACGCCCCATTGGGTGAACAGGGCGCTGACCACATAGAACAGAAAATGGAAGGGAATCAACAACAGCGCGCCTACAATCGGCTGGCGTAACAGCTTGTAGGCCGAGGTGCGGTATCTCTGGCGCATGTTGGCCGCAAAAAAGGTGCCGATCAAAGCCAGTTCGAGAATCGAAAAGAGCGAATACGTATCCCACGCGCCGCGCAGCAAGCCCGCAAACGCGCCGAGTACCGCCGCGCCCACAGGCCCCAGCAAACCGCCGCCCAACAGCCAGGGGATGGCAGAAAAAACCATCAGCGCAGAACCGGGCGCATCGGCGGGCACCCCGGGCAACGGTCGGGCTGAAGCGGAAGTCAGTCTTAATCCAATAAATAATGTAGTGGCTGGAATCAAAATGAAAAAGACAACGAAAAGCCCCCATTCACGTCTTTTCCAGGCGGGCTGGTACACCCGCCAGTGAAACAAAGCGTAGGCCGCCACCCCCAGCAGACACGTCCACACAAACCAGCCTGCAAGGGTGGGCGGGGCGGGAAATGCGATGCCTGCAAGGAGCGTGAAAATGAATTCCATTTTTTTGAATTATAGCCCTAATTTTTGCCGGCGTATTTACAAGATTGTAGGTGTGCTTCTGGAATCCATCAACTTGCTGATGGATAAACCCCACGATATTTTTCGGGCAACAGAGACGCCAACGCCGCCATGATCTGACGCGTCCCTTGAGCCACCGCCTCCTGCCGACCCTTCGACTCGCTCAGGACAGCGCCTGATGCCTGATCGGCCAGCCCAAACATTTACCCCACTTTGACATGCACCCGCGCGCGGCGAAACCGCCTGAGATGCCCGTACACGTTTTCATTCTCCGTGCCAGTGATGGCAATCGGCAAAATCGGCGCGCCCGATTTGTACGCCAAAAACGCCGCGCCGCCGCTGCCCTCCTCCAACGCACCAGTGACGGAATACCTGCCCTCCGGGGCAATGATGATGATGCGGCCTTCCGCAAAACCATCCAACGCGGCGCGCAAGGCGCGGATGTCTGACCGTCCGCGATGCAGCCAGATGACGCCGTACCAATCGATCAATTTTCCAAGAATGGGGAGATCGTACAATTCGATCTTGCCGAGCGCATCGGGTGGAAACGGCAAAACCGAGATCATGGCCGCCACATCTGAATCGCCAATGTGGTTGATGACCACCAGCAGCGGCCCTTTTTGCGGGAAGTTCTCCAGCCCTTCAGCAGTTACGTTCAAACAAATTTTAGCGACAAGTTTTATCAAACCATGCCCAAAGGCGCGGAAGAGTCGGCGCGGGCGGGTCATCTTCGGCAGGCGCACCAACTCAGGCCGCCACACTTGGCTGACAGGTTTGGGGAGGGGTTTGTCCATAAATAATCAACTCACCTTACGCAGTTTTGAGAAAAAGTGATGTCGTTGCGAGCCGCGCACTTGGTTTTAGCGGCGAAGCAATCTCCGAGACGGCTAGGAGATTGCTTCGGACAAAGAACAAGAGCGTCCTCGCAACGACATACCATTACTGCGTAAGGTGAGTGAGTAATTAAAACCACGTGGTTGCGAGTCTATTCCTTGCATAATTCCAGCACGCGCACGAAGACCTGCTCGGCATCCAGTTTGTCCGAGTCGATGATGATGGCGTCATCCGCGGGGCGCAGGGGCGCAACGGCGCGGGTGGAGTCGATGCGGTCACGCTCGATCACTTTTTGCAGGATTTCGTTGTAGTCGGCCTTTTCACCGCGCGCGATGAGTTCATCATAGCGGCGTCTGGCGCGTTCCTCGGCGCTCGCATCCAAATAGACTTTCAGGTCTGCTTCGGGTAAAACGACAGTGCCAATGTCCCGGCCAACCATGACCACTTTGCCGCGCAATCCAATGCGGCGCTGTTGTTCAGACAATGCCTTGCGCACGCCCACATACGCCGAAACGATGGAGACATTCGCATCCACATCGCCGCCGCGCATATCCCAGGTGACATCCTTGTCGGCGATGAGCACGTCACAGGAACGGCCATCCTCCCTGGAAGGTGGGCGGATATCAATTTGCGCTTTTTGGGCAAGCTCAGTGATTTCGGCTTCATCACGCAGGTTCATGTCGTGCTGTAAGGCGATCCAGGTGATGGCGCGGTACATGATGCCGGTGTCGAAGAAAAGATAACCCAGCGAGTTGGCAAGTTTGCTGCCCAGCGTGGATTTTCCCGATGCGGCTGGGCCGTCGAGGGCGATGATGGAAGGAGGGGAGTTTTTTGTCATGTTGTTTATTTATCACTCAAAAGCTCAAGCCGCCGTCCCCGGCGGCGGCAAGCATGACCTTGCGCCGAGGATGGCGCAAGGAGCATTTACTGAAGGCGATGATGGAAGGAGGGGATTGTTTTGTCATTTTATTTATCGAG